>NZ_JANNML010000234.1:0-20677 GCF_031397825.1 Nocardioides sp. | reverse complement strand
TCTGCGACGTCGAGTTCACGATCGAGGAGAACACCCTGTGGATGCTCCAGACCCGCGTGGGGAAGCGCACTCCAGAAGCCGCGTTCCGGATCGCCGCGACCATGCTCGGCGAGGGCCTCATCGATGCCGACGAGGCGCTCCTGCGCGTCTCAGGAGCCCAGCTGGCCCAGCTGCTCTTCCCGCGTTTCGACCCCGCTGCGGACCGGGTCCTCGTCGCGAAGGGCATGAACGCCTCGCCCGGTGCGGCCGTGGGTCGCGTCGTCCTGGACTCCGACACCGCTGTGGCCTGGGCGGCCAGCGGTGAACGCGTGGTGCTCGTGCGGTCGGAGACCACGCCCGACGACCTGCGCGGCATGGTCGCTGCGTCCGGGATCCTGACCAGTCGGGGCGGCAAGACCTCCCACGCGGCCGTCGTGGCGCGCGGGATGGGTCGCACCTGCGTGTGCGGTGCCGAGTCCGTCAGGGTCGACCACGAGCAGCGGGTGCTTCATCTTGGGGACGGTCGCACCATCGCCGAGGGCGACACGATCTCGCTCGACGGCACGACCGGCGAGGTGTTCGTCGGGGACGTGCCGGTGGTCGACTCGACCCTGGTCCGTCACCTGGAGGGCGAGGACGTCGACGACGACCTCGTCGGGGCCGTGAGCCTCCTGCTCGCGCACGCGGACGACGTACGACGCCTCGAGGTGCACGCCAACGCGGACACCCCCGCGGACGCGGCCCGGGCACGTCGCTTCGGCGCCGAGGGGGTCGGCCTGTGCCGCACGGAGCACATGTTCCTCGGCGAGCGCCGCATCCTCGTGGAGGACCTCATCCTGGCCGATGACGACGCCGCCAGGACCGCCGCGCTCGACCGGCTCTTCCCGCTCCAGCGTGCGGACTTCGTGGGCGTCCTGGAGGCGATGGACGGATTGCCGGTGACGATCCGGCTGATCGACCCGCCGCTCCACGAGTTCCTCCCCGACCTGACCGATCTGTCGGTCAGCGTCGCGCTCGAGGACCTGCAGGGACCGGAGGTCGAGCGCCACCACCGGCTGCTGGCCGCCGTGCGCCGGCTCCACGAGCAGAACCCGATGCTCGGCCTGCGCGGGGTGAGGCTCGGCATCGTCATCCCCGGGCTGGTCGCGATGCAGGTGCGCGCGATCCTCGAGGCAGCCGCTGACCTGATCGAGGCCGGTCGTGACCCTCGGCCCGAGATCATGGTGCCGCTGGTGGCCAGCGAGAGGGAGCTGATCCTGGTCCGCGCCACGATCGAGGCCGTCGCCACCGAGGTCCAGCTGGTGCGAGGTCTCGCGATCCCCCACACCATCGGCACCATGATCGAGCTGCCACGCGCCGCCGTGACCGCCGACAAGATCGCCACGGCTGCCGAGTTCTTCTCCTTCGGCACCAACGACCTCACCCAGATGACCTGGGGCTTCTCCCGCGACGACGTCGAGGCCGCGTTCTTCTCCACCTACCTCGAGCAGCGGATCTTCGAGGCCTCGCCCTTCGAGACCCTCGACATCGAGGGCGTCGGGGGACTCGTGCGCACCGCCGTCCGTCTGGGACGGAGCGCCCGACCCGACCTCGGGCTCGGCGTCTGCGGGGAGCACGGGGGCGACCCGGCGTCGATCCACTTCTTCGACGAGGTCGGCCTCGACTACGTCTCCTGCTCGCCGTTCCGGGTGCCGGTCGCCCGGTTGGAGGCCGGCCGCTCGGCACTCGCCGCACGCCGACGGGGAGTCTTCGCGCCCGACTCGTGAGACGGACGGGAAGTTCCCGCGCCCCTCGCGGGTTGGCCAGGAGTCCGGCGCCGACGCCGGACGCGGTCGGGTGCGTCCCGTCCGCCAACGAAGACGAGAGGCATCACGTGACCGACAACGACCTTGCCGCCCAGGCCACCGAGCTGCTCCGCCTGCACCAGGCCCCCGAGCTGCTGACCGTGGTCAACGTGTGGGACACCATCACCGCGACCGTCGTCACTGACATCCCGGGGACCAAGGCGCTGGCCACCGCCAGCCACTCGATCGCCGCGTCGCGTGGCTACGAGGACGGCGAGAACATCCCGGTCGACGAGATGATCGCCGAGGTCGCCCGCATCGCGAGGGCGACGTCGCTGCCGCTGTCCGCCGACCTCGAGGGCGGCTACGGAGACGCCCCCGAGACCATCCGCAAGGCGATCGGCGTCGGCGTCGTCGGCGCCAACCTCGAGGACCAGATGAAGCCGCTGGCCGAGGCCGCCGCCCAGGTCGAGGCCGTGATGAAGGCCGCTGCCGACGCCGGTGTGCCCGACTTCGTGCTCAACGCCCGCACCGACGCCTTCGTCAAGGCCGGCGACCGCGACCCGGCCGAGGTGCTCGCCGACGCCATCGAGCGTGGCAAGGCCTACCTCGACGCCGGCGCTCCCGTGATCTTCGTGCCCGGGCGTCTCAGCGAGCAGCAGGTGACCGCGCTCGTCGACGCCCTCGGCCCGCAGCGGCTGACCCTCATCGGCATCCCCGGCATCCCGTCCCTGGCCCGTCTCCAGAAGCTCGGCGTGGCGCGCGTGTCCTACGGCCCGATGTCGCAGAACGTCGCGCTGACCGCACTCGCCAAGCTCGTCGAGTCGGTCCACGACGGCGGCGGTGTCCCCGAGGACATGCGCATCCTCAACTGATCCGTCCGGTGCCGTCCGGCGCCATCCGCTGCACCCAGGGGCGGCCCTCGGCTCGATCAGCCGAGGGTCGTCCCGACCCATTCCGGGTCGCTGGCGGCCTCGCCCTGGACGTCGCCGCCGGCCTCCGTTGCCTGCGTCTGCCCGGCGAGCGAGCGCCTGATCGCCTCGTCGATCCCGAGGAACGTGTGCCCCGCCGCGAGATCGGTGCTGACGTCGTCCTCGCGGCAGACCATGTCGTGCGACAGGCTCTTGACCAGCGCGCGCACGGTGGTCCGCGGGACCCCTGAGACGAGGGCCACCGCCTCGCCCACCAGGCTGGTCGGGGCGATCGGGACCAGCAGCTGGACACGCTCGAGCCCGGCGACGTCCGCGAAGCGGTCGAGCAGCTCGCGGTAGGTCAGCACCTCCTCGCCCCCCACGTCGTAGGGACGGTTGCGCGGCTCCCCCTCGAGGGAGCGCACCAGCAGGTGCACCACGTCCTCGACGGCCACCGGCTGGATGTCGCGCTGCATCCACACCGGCACCGGGGTGACCGGCAGCCGCTCGCTGACCCTGCGCATCAGCTCGAACGACGTCGAGCCGGCACCGATGACCATCGCAGCCCGGAGCACCGTCGTCGGGACCTCGGAGTCGAGGAGGACCTGCTCCACCTCCTGGCGCGAGCGCAGGTGGTCCGAGAGACGCCCGGGAGGGACCAGCCCGGAGAGGTAGACGATGCGCCCCACGCCGGCGTACTCGCACGCGGCGGCGACGTAGTGGGCGGCCTCCCGGTCCCGCTTGAGGAACTCCCCCGCGCCCATGGAGTGCACCAGGTAGAACACGGCGTCGAGGTCACGCACGCCCAGGTGGACCGACACGGTGTCCTCGACGTCGAAGAAGCGGCGCTCGACCTGGTCCGCCCAGGCGAAGCGGTCGATCGCGTCGAGGTCCCGCGCGCCGACGACCACGTCGTGACCGGCCGTCAGGAGGGCCGGCACCAGCCGCGACCCGACGTAGCCGGTCGCGCCCGTCACGAGCACCCGCATGTCCCCACCCCTCGTCCGTGTCCCGACGCAGCGACCCGCGTCCTCTCGGGCTCGACGGTAGCCAGCGCGACCTACTGCTCCATACTCGGGCGGTGGACTCTCCTGCCTTCCGCGTCGGCTTCGTCACCGGCGCCACCCCTGACAAGTGGGCCGGCACCTGGCGCGAGCGCCACCGGCGCCTGCCGCTCCAGCTGGTCCCCGTGACCCAGGACGAGCAGGAGGAGGGGCTGCGCAACGGCGACCTCGACGTCTGCCTGGTGCGGTTGCCGATCGACCGTGACGCACTGCACTGCATCCCGCTGTACGACGAGGTCCCCGTCGTCGTCGCCGGCCACGAGCACCTCGTCTCGGCCGCCGACGAGGTGAGCCTGGACGACCTCGACGACGAGCAGCTGGTGCTCCCCCACGCCTCCGGCTGGGTGCCGTCGGCCGATCAGCTCGAGTGGCCGCCGATGTCGGTCAAGGACGCCGTGGAGGTGGTGGCCTCCGGCACAGGGGTGCTCCTCGTGCCGATGTCCGTGGCCCGCCTGCACCAGCGCAAGGACGTCGTCTCGCGCCCCGTCGTCGACCTGCCGCCGACCAAGGTGGGCCTCGCGTGGCTCGTGGACAACGACGACGACCGGGTCCAGACCTTCATCGGCATCGTCCGCGGTCGCACGGAGCGCTCCTCGCGCTGATCACCTCGTCGTTCAGAGCATGAAGCCCGTGCGTCGGTAGCCGGCCGAAGGGAAGACGCTCGAGGAGTCGACCGAGGGGAAGCGAGCACGCACGATCTCTCCCAGCACGTGCCGGTAGTCGGTCGTGACGGCCAGGTCACCCTCGACCTGACGCCCCGGCGACAGCGTGGGCCACCTGGCGTAGTACCTCCCACCGCGGACCCCGGCCCCCAGGACCAGCACGGCGTTGCCGTAGCCGTGATCCACGCCACCAGAGCCGTTCTCGTCGAGCCGACGACCAAACTCGCTCACCGTGACCACCGTGACCCTGGAGGACTCTCGTCCGAGGTCCGCGAAGAACGCCGAGAGGGACCCGGAGAGGTCCGCGAGCCCGGAGGTCATGAGGCCCGTCACGTTCACGTGGTGGTCCCAGCCGCCCGAGTCCACCGCGATGGCACGGACGCCGAGACCGGACCTGATCAGGGCTGCAGCGTCGCGCAGCGAGGCGCCGAGGGGCGAGCCCGGGTAGACGGCGCCCTGGCGTGGCCCTTCCTGGGCCGCCTCGGTGTAGCGGCCACCGCGACGGGCCAGTGCCAGGGCCTGACGGCCGGCCTCCTGGACAGGTCGTCCTCCGGTGCCGTACATCTCGGTGAGCCCGCGCTTGACCGAGGTACCGAGCGCCGTGCCGGCGTAGGGCGTGGCTAGCGAGTTGGGGGTCGACAGCGCAAGACCGTCCTCGGGTCCGATCAGAGAGGTGGGCAGCACGTTGGACCCGACCGCGACGCCTTCGAAGAGCTCGTCCTGCCGCAGGGCGCCGATGAGGCGGTTCAACCAACCCACGCGGTCACGGCTCCCGGGATCGGCGTCCTCCAGCTCCTCCATCGCCTCGAAGTGGCTGCGGTTGGGTGCGGGCAGCCCGACGGCGTGGATGGCGGCGAAACCTCCGCTGCGCCACAGCGGGGAGAGCGGGGCGAGGGACGGATGGAGCCCGAAGGTCGCGTCACGATGCAGGAGCCGACCTACCGGCACCGCCGTGGAGGGGCGCGCGGCGTAGTAGGCGCTCTCGGCGTGGGGGACGACCATCGACAACCCGTCGACCCCACCACGTTGGGAGAGCACCACCAGCACGTTGCCGCGCGGCTCGGCCCCGAACACGCTGGCCGTCAGCACGTCACCCACCAAGGAGGTGGTGACGCCGGCGGCACCAGCGACACCCGCCCCCCTCAGGAGGGATCGTCGGGTGAGGTCGTAGTCGCGGCAACCGCAACCGTCGGCTGTGCCTGAGGTCATCGCTCGAGTCCTGACGGAGAGTTGAGGACGGTGCCACGCAAGAGGCGGTAGTCGACCTCGGGCACGGAATCGGGCCCCGCGTAGCGATGGGTTGCCGGCTTGCCGACCGCGGCGGCGACCGCTCGCACCACCACGGTCGAGGCGGGCCGTCCGACGAGCCGCTGGGACTGGTGGTCGACCAGCTCCGCGAGCGAGCGCGGCCACGCGGAGGGCAGCTGGGACGCCTTGCTCGCCACCGTCACCCCCTGGAGCAGGTCACCCTGCGTCCCCGAGAGGTCGAGGTGGTGCCGCCAGGAGCGGAGCACGCGGGACGCGGACAGGTAGTTGTCGGTGGTCTCGGGCCATCCGTCGGGGCGTGGCCAGCGCAGCGACACCTGCCCCATGTCCTCCGCGGCCCCGATGAGTCGGTAGAGGAAGGCGCCCGGCGTCAGCGCACCGGTGGGCGCCAGACCCATGACACGAGCCGTGTGGACCACGTCGTCGCTGGGGTTCCAGGCCTTGGCGTGCCTGGAGCGCTGGAACTCGGGGTGACGCACCAGGGCGTTGAGCGTGGCCCGGATGTCCGTGCCGCTTCGGAGGTAGGCACGAGCGACGCTGCGGACGATCGAGTCCGGCGGATCGTCGCTGACGAACCGCACACAGAGCCGGTGCGCGATCCGGTCGGCGGTAGCCGGGTGCCCCGCCAGGTAGCCGAGCATCCGTCCGAGTGCTGCGCGCCCGTCTGGATCCCGGTTGGGATCCGTGAAGCCGAGGACCCGCACGGTGCCGGTGTCGTGCCGGGCCGGCACGTAGCGTGCCTCGAAGCTGGTGAGCACTTCGACCTGGAAGCCCGTGAGCATGCGGGAGGCATGACGCACGTCTCGCTCCGAGTAGCGTCGGCCCACCGTGTGCAGCTCGAGGAGCTCGCGGCCGAGGTTCTCGTTGATCGCGCCCTTGCGGTTGAGGTCGTTGGTCAGGAAGCCCGCCATGGACGGATGGACCACCGCTGCCTTGAGCAGGTCTCGGTAGGTGCCGAGGGCGTGGCGACGCAGGACCTGCTCGTCGTAGTCGACACGCCAGGCGTAGGACCGGCTCTCGCTCGCGGGCACGTAGAGGAGGTTGCCCCAGAAGTCCACCATCGTCTCGTGCACCTGGTGCCGGCTGAGGATGCGGCGAGCGAAGGTCTGGGCGATGAGCTCCTGGCCGACGACCCAGCTGCTGCGCACTCCCCTGCTCGCCAGCAGCGCGGTCAGGGCGGGCGGGTTGCGCAGCAGCGGGAACCACGACGGGACGAGCCCTGCACGCAACGACTGCGGGTCAGTGCGCGCCAGCTGGGCCCGCCACCATCCCTCTCGCCCGCCATGCGTCCGGACATCGGCCACGAGGGCGGGGTCCACGCCGTAGCTGAACCGGTCGGCGAGGTGCTGCGTCGCCTCGGGGAGCGCGTCGGGGAAGCGCACGTTCACCTCTCACGATGGTGAGGCGCACGGCCGTGCCAGGCCGAACGCTGGTCGAACTGACGGGGCTTCCCTCCCCCGGTGAGGAGACTAGCGGGATCGGGCGCTTGCGTCAGTCACCGTGCGCCACACTGAGCCTCACCAGGACGTGGCGAGCGGACGACCTTCGTGGAAGCCGGCCGCCGACTGGACACCGACCACGGCGCGGTCGTGCAGCTCGGCCAGCGTCGTCGCGCCGGCGTACGTCGCTGCGGAGCGGACTCCCGAGCAGATCTGGTCGATGAGGTCCTCGACGCCGGGCCGGTCCCGGTCGAGGTACATCCGCGAGGACGAGATGCCCTCCTCGTAGAGCCCCTTGCGCGCCCGGTCGTAGGCCGACTCGGTCGACGTGCGGTGGGCGACCGCGCGCGCCGAGGCCATCCCGAAGGAGACCTTGTAGGAGCGGCCCTGCGAGTCGGTCAGGAGGTCACCGGGCGACTCGTGGGTGCCGGCGAACCACGACCCGACCATCACCGACGAGGCGCCGGCGGCGAGGGCGAGCGCGACGTCGCGGGGGTGGCGCACGCCCCCGTCGGCCCAGACGTGCTTGCCGAGGTCCCGGGCAGCGGCCGCGCACTCGAGGACCGCGGAGAACTGGGGTCGACCGACCCCGGTCATCATCCGGGTGGTGCACATCGCGCCGGGGCCGACGCCCACCTTGACGATGTCGGCACCGGCCTCGACCAGCGCCCGTGTGCCCTCGGCGGAGACCACGTTGCCGGCGACGACGGGCACGCCCGGGTCCAGGGAGCGCACGGCACGCAGCGCGTCGACCATGCGGTCCTGGTGGCCGTGGGCGGTGTCCACGACGAGGCAGTCCGCCCCGGCGGCCAGGAGGTCCGCGGCCTTCTGCGCGACGTCGCCGTTGACGCCCACGGCGGCCGCGACCCGGAGCCCGCCGGACGCGTCCACGGCCGGCGTGTAGAGAGTGGCCCGCAGGGCGCCGGTGCGCGTGAGCACCCCGGCCAGCGTGCCGTCGGCGTGGACCGCCACGGCCAGCGACGACCGGGACTGGTCGATCGCGTCGAAGGCGTCGCGCGGGTCGGTGTCGGCCGCGATCAGGACCGGGCGGGGGTTCATGACCTGCTCGACCTGGGCGAAGCGGTCGACGTCGGCGCAGTCGGACTCCGAGATGACGCCCACCGGGCGTCCCTGGTCGACCACGACGGCCGCCCGGTGCGAGCGCTTCGGGATCAGGGACAGCGCCTCGGCCACGGTCTGGTGGCGGCTCAGCTCGATCGGGGTGTCGAAGACCAGGTGACGGCTCTTGACGTCGGCGATGACCTGGGCGACCACGGGGATCGGGATGTCCTGCGGGATCACCACGAGCCCACCTCGGCGCGCGACCGTCTCGGCCATCCGCTTGCCCGCGATCGCGGTCATGTTGGCGACCACCAGCGGCAGGGTCGCGCCGGTGCCGTCGACTGTCGCGAGGTCCACGTCGTAACGGCTCGCGATCGCGCTGTGGCGCGGGACCATGAAGACGTCGTCGTAGGTCAGGTCGTGGTCGGGGGTCTGGTCGTGGAGGAAACGCACGGGCCGACCCTATGCCGGGTCAGTCCCCGCCCAGCTCCCGCTCGAAGAAGGCCGCGGTCTCGCGCGCGCTCGGGGAGCCGGCGTCGAGGTCGGCACCTGCCGCCCGCAGCGCTGCCACGACCCCGTCCTCGCCCTTGAAGAACGCCCCGGCCAGGGGCGACTGGCCCCGGTCGTTGAGCCGGTCGACGTCGGCCCCCAGCGCCACCAGGGCCCGCACCACCTCGACGTGGCCGTGGTAGGCACCGAGCATCAGCAGCGTGTTGCCGGACGCGTCGGTCAGGTCCACCGGCACGCCTGCCTCGACGTAGGCGACGAGCCGCTCGTTCTCCCCCTGGCGGGCGAGGTCGAGCATCTGGTGCGCGAGGTCGACGAGCTCCGGGTCCACCCCGCCATCATGGCAAGGTGTTCTCTAGGGTTGCCCGATGACCACCCGCACCAGGACCGCCGTGGGCACGGCACCGGGCCGTGTGAACCTGATCGGCGAGCACACCGACTACAACGCGGGCCTGTGCCTGCCGCTGGCGCTCTCCTACGCCACGACGGTCCGGGCGAGCGTCCGCGACGACCGGGGGGTCAGCGTGCGCAGCGCACAGCAGGGCGAGCCCTGGACCGGGACCCTCGACGGCGTCGGGCCCGGGCAGGTCGAGGGATGGGCGTCGTACGCCGTCGGCGTGCTGTGGGCGCTCCAGGAGTCGGGCTGGGAGGTCCCCGGCGTCGACCTCGTCGTGGACAGCACCGTCCCGATGGGCGCCGGGTTGTCGAGCTCGGCGGCGCTGGAGTGCGCGGTCGCAGCCGCGGTCGCCGGACTGCTGGGTCACGACCTCACGCCGGACCTGCGGCGCAGGCTGGTCGAGGTGTGCCGGCGCGCCGAGAGCGAGGTCGCCGGCGCTCCCACGGGTGGGCTCGACCAGACCGTCTCGCTGCTCGCCAGCGCCGGGTCGGCGCTGCTCATCGACTTCCTCGACGGCTCCACCCGCGACGTGCCGCTCGGCTGGGACGAGGCCGGGCTGCGCCTCCTGGTCGTCGACACCCGGGTCTCGCACGCGCTGGTCGACGGTGGCTACGCCGCCCGACGCGCCGACTGCGAGGCAGCCGCGGCGGCCCTGGGGCTGGAGTCGCTGCGCGAGGCAACGCTCGAGGACCTCGACCGCCTCGAGCACCACCGCGAGCGCGCCCGTGCCCGTCACGTGGTGAGCGAGAACGCCCGGGTCGAGGCCGCGGTCGAGGCGCTCGCCGACCACGACTGGACCCGTCTCGGGTCGCTGATGAACGCCTCGCACGTCTCGCTGCGTGACGACTTCGAGGTGTCGTGCGACGAGCTCGACCTGGTCGTCGGCACGGCCCTCCAGGCGGGCGCCCTCGGTGCGCGCATGACCGGAGGAGGCTTCGGTGGCTCCGCGGTCGTCCTCGTGCCGACCCAACGCGCGGACGCGGTCGTCCGGGCCATCGACCTCGCGTTCGTGGCGGTCGGGCTCAGGCCCGTGCAACACCTCGATGCCGTGCCCAGCGGTCCCGCCCAGGTCGTGCAGCAGTGACCCGCCCCGACCCGTTCGTCACGGCCCGCGCGGTCGTCGCCATGCACGTGCCAGGCGCCCGCCAGGCGTGGCTCGCCGGCTCGGTCGTCGACGATCGCGCGACCTCCACCTCCGACCTCGACGTCACGGTGCTGCTCGACGACGGACAGCCCCACCGGACATCGCTCACCCACGAGGGCTGGCCCGTCGAGCTGTTCGTCCACACCGAGGCGTCGATCCGCTGGTTCGTCGCGAAGGACCTCGCCCGACGACGCCCGACGATGGCCCGCCTGGTGGCGAGCGGGGTGCCGCTGCTGGACGGCGACGCCGGCGCCGCGCTCCGGGACGAGTGCGCAGCAGTCGTCTCGGCCGGTCCCCCGGCCCTCACCGGCGACGCCCTCGCACTGGCCCGCTACGCGCTGACCGACCTGCTCGACGACCTCGCCGGAGGCGGGCAGCCCTTCGAGGTCTCAGCCGTCGCCGCGGAGGCCTGGCGGAGCACGGCCGAGCTGCTCCTGGCGTCGCAGGGCCGTTGGGGCGGCACCGGCACGTGGCTGGCGCGCGAGGTCTCGTCGTACGACGAGTCCTGCGGCACCTCCTTCGGCCCCCGGCTGCACGACTCCCTCGGGGCCGCGCTGGCCGGCGATCCCGCACCGCTGGTGAGCGTGGCCGACGACGTGCTCGCCCTGGTCGGGGGGCGGCTCTGGTCGGGTTTCCGTCTCGACGCACCGGCAGACGCCGCCCCTGGCGCCGGACGGGCGTAACGGGTGGGGCAGACGACGCACGACCTCGACCTGGGGACGGACCGGGTCACCAAGACCTTCCACCTGCGCCACGGCGACGAGGCCGACCGCGAGTGGGACGCGCTGGTGCTGCTCCAGCGCCACGCGCCAGGCCTGGCCCCGGTGCCGCTCGAGCAGCGTCATCACGAGGGCCGGCCCGAGGTGGTGATGTCGCGGGTGCCCGGTGAGCCGCTGGGGTCGGTTCCGCTCGGGGATGCGCAGCTCGACGCCCTGGCAGGGGTGCTGCATCGGCTGCACGCCGCGGTGCCGACCGACGAGCTCGCCCGGCTGCCGCTGCGCCGCGCGGACCAGGCCGGCTTCGTCGCCGAGATGCGGGTCTGGGTGGTCGAGGAGCACGCCACCGTGTCCGCGGTCGTGGAGCAGGCCCTGGCAGCGGCGCTGGCCTGGCTCAGCGGGCCCGAGGCCGGCGCCCTCGCCCAGGGTCCGGTGGACCGGGTGTTCACCCACGGCGACGGAAACATCGCCAACCTGCTGTGGGACGGCGCCACCTGCCGTGTGGTCGACTTCGAGGACGCCGGGGTGAGCGACCCGGCCTACGAGGTGGCCGACCTGCTCGAGCACGTGTCGGTCTGGCTGCGCGGCATCGTGCGGCCCGAGGACCTGCTGGAGCGCCTCGGCTTGAGCGACGCGCAGAGCCGCCGCGTGCTGTCCGCGCGCCGCCTCTTCGCGACGTTCTGGTTGCTGATGCTGCTGCCGGGCGGCCCCGCCGACGCGCGCAACCCACCCGGCAGCCTCGAGCGTCAGGCGCTGCGGGTGCTCGACCTGCTCAGGTCGACGTGATGCCGATGCGGCCCTCCCGGAAGGAGGCCACGAAGGACGCGTGGTCGTCACGCACCTGGGTCGCGTAGGACATCCCGAAGTCGGTCACCCACCGCACGAACTCCCGCCGGCGACCCTGCACGCTCGCCGCGATCGCCTCCTCGACCTGGAAGTCGACGAGGTCCTGGTCGCTGTCCTCGTCGGATGCGCAGTGGATCTTGGCGGTCGCCCGGCCGAGCAGGTCCACCACCTTGGCGATCTCGTCGGGCTCGATCAGGTTGGACCAGTCGAGGTCGACCTCGTAGGGCGAGACCTCCGCGACGACGTACCCCACCCCACCCAGCTCGGTGTAGCCCAGCATCGGGTCCGTGTGCACCTGCAGCGCCCGCTGGCTGACCACCGTGCGGTGGCCCTCGTGGTCGAAGTAGCGCTCCACCTCCGCGGAGTCGATGAACCGGCTCACGGCCGGCACGTTGGCCTGCTTCATCGAGAGCACCACGTCGTTGTCGAGCGCCTGGCTGTAGCCCTCGACCAGCACGTTGTAGGCCGGCAACCCCGCGCTGCCGATGCCGAAGCCGGACTTGCCCACCACGTCCCGCAGCTCGTAGAAGAGGTCCCGGTCGGAGCGCCGCCGCTCCGGGATCGTCTCGAGGTAGGCCTCGAACGCCTTGACCACCTGGGCGCGCTCGCGCTGGCCGAGCCGGCGTACGCCGCCGCCCTCGGCGAACATGCGGACCCCGTCGACCTCGATGGTGTTGTCCTCCAGCAGGTCGGAGCGACGCTGGTGGCGCGCCATCAGCAGCGCTTGGTGGATCGGACCCTCGGTGTTGGCCAGGTTGAGGGCGAAGTCGTCCTCCTCGCTCTCGACGTACTCGTCGACCTGCGAGAGGTAGGAGCGCACGTAGCGCCCGATCAGCTTCTCCACGTCCTCCTCCGGCAGCGCCTTCTGCCAGCCCACGAGCGCCAGCGAGGCGGCGAAGCGCTGGAGGTCCCACACGAAGCGCCCCAGGTAGGCCTCGTCGAAGTCGTTGATGTCGAAGACCAGGCGGCCGTCGGAGTTGAGGTAGGTGCCGAAGTTCTCGACGTGCAGGTCGCCGTGCACCCAGATCCGGCCGCTGCGCTCGTCGCTGTAGGGGTCGTCCTGCTCGGTCACGTCGGCGTAGAAGAGGCAGGCGCTGCCGCGGTAGAACGCGTGGGGGTCAGCGGCCATCTTGCGGAACTTGACGCGGAAGGCAGCGGGGTCGGCCTCCATCAGTGGCGCGAAGGCGTCGGTGAGGACGGAGACGATCTGGTCGGCACGGTCGTCGGAGGCGGTCGGGGGGGCACTCATGGTCACGACCCTGCCACGCCCGGCGAGGCCGGCGCCGTCAGACCCACCGCGTCGAGCTCCAGGCGGGCCAGCGCGGCCACGACGAGGTCGTCGCCTCGTCGCAGCGCGCCGACGGGGTCGTCGCTGACCCGCGCCAGCCGGCTCAGGGGCTGGTGGGTGATGGCGCGCAGCGCGAAGACCTCGAGGTCAGCCGGCCCGTCGATCAGCCGCTGCCCGGCGGATGCCTCGCGGATCCAGCGCACCCGCCCCACGACGTAGCGGGGACCGACGTACAGGATCGGCAGGAGAGCGACGGTGAAGCCGAGCCAGAACGCTGCCTTCTCCGCCGCTCGCGCCTCGGAGTCGCCCGCCTCGGCCATGGCGGCCGAGGCCTCGGAGGCTTTGTCGAAGGGAGTGGCGACACCGTCACCCACGACCGGCACGTCGTCGAGGACTCCCCCGGCGTCCGACAGCGAGTCGGACAGGTCGGTCGCCGAGGCGGAGATCCGCACGCCCGGCTCGGCCAGGGTCTCGACCCCGTCGTTGACGACCGTGCCGACCCAGATCCAGGCGATCACCCACGACACGAGCACGACGTCGAGGGCCAGCTGCAGGAAGAACCGGGCAGGTTGGTCGGCGTAGAGCTTCATCGGACCATCGCACCATCCGGCCCGCGTCGCGTCGACCGCCCCGAGAGGTGAGGCGGGCGCGGCTGAGGACGGGTACTCAGATCAGCCCGGGCCTCCGGACGGGTCCCCCTGTCGCGGATCGTGGGCAGGCTGGGGCCATGAGCACTCCGACCCCCTCCAAGAACACCAACGCCTTCTTCGCCCAGGCCGCCATCTCCTTCGGTGTCGCACTCCTGACCATGGTCGTGGCGGTCCTCTACCTGCCGGTCGATCCCTGGATCCGCGCCTTCCTCGGCCTCGGCACGATGTACCTCACGACCTCCGCCTTCACCCTCGCCAAGTGCGTGCGTGACTCCCAGGAGAACCAGTACGTCGTGTCCCGCCTCGACCAGGCCCGCGTCGACAAGATCCTGGCCGAGCACGACCCCTTCCGCGCTGTGTCCTGATCGTCTGTCTCGTCCCCCCTTTGCTCCTCCCCGTTGCTCCTCCAGGGCGGGCGCGCCGTCTCCCGATGGCGCGCCCGCCCTCGTCACGCGTCGGGTGCTGCTTCAATCGACGCAGCACCGGTCGCGTTCGGCCGGTCGCCCACGACGAGGGAGCATCCCGTGGCAGCACGACCCACCGACCGCATCGTCTCCGTCGCAGCCGAGGTCCTGAGTCTCGGCCGCACCGCCGGCATCAAGGCCGCCCGCGCGGCCCAGCCGTTCGTCGCACGTGCCGTGGGCGCGGTGCGCACCCGCGTCGAGCCGCCGGTGTCGCCGCCGCCCACGCTCTCGCGGGACGCGCCAGCCCCGACCGCTCCCCCTGCCAACACCACGGCCGACACCACGGCCGAGACCACGCCCGACACCACGGCGGCCGTCCCCACGCCCCGGACGGTGGCCAAGAACATCTCGCCGCACCCGCCGGCTGCGCAGCCGGCGCCTGGCACCGGCACCGACTCCGGCGCCAGCGCCGCGAGGAAGAGGACCAGCGCCCCCGGAGCCAAGCTCCCGGTCCGCAAACCATCCCCTGGCCCGGAGGCCGGAGCCTGACATGAGCCGGCTGCCGGACCCCGCGCTCATCGTGCTCGTCGGCGCCTCGGGGGCCGGCAAGTCCCACTGGGCGCGCTCGCGCTACCGCGCCGAGGAGGTCGTCTCCTCCGACGTCCTGCGCGGGGTCGTCGGCAGCGGCCAGCACGACCTCGACGCGAGCGAGGACGCCTTCAGCCTGCTGGAGCAGGTCGTCGACGCCCGCCTCGGACGGGGCCTGACGACCGTGGTCGACACCCTGGGCCTCGACCCGGAGCGCAGACGCCGGTGGCGGGCCGTCGCCAGCGCAGCCGGGTTGCCGGCCGTGGTGGTGGTCCTGGACACCGCGGCGGCGGAGTGCCGTCGGCGCAATGCCGTGCGCGACCGCCCGGTCCCGGCACCCGCGCTCGCCTCCCAGCTCACACGGGTGTCCGGCGTGCGCAGCCTGCTCGACGTCGAGGGCTGGGACCTGGTGGAGGTGGTGGGTCCCGGCCCGGCGGCGGACCAGGGTCGTGTGCCGGAGACAGCGTCGGAGCGCAGCCGGCGGCACACGACCGAGGTGGGCCGCGAGTCGCGTCGGAGCTCCCAGGGGCTGCGGGTGGTGCTCCAGCTGTCCCGCTTCCCGTGGGGCGAGGACCCCGCTGCCTGGGTGCGAGACGTCGCGCTCGCGGCCGACGAGGTCGGGCTCGCCGGGATCGCGCTCATGGACCACCTGGTGCAGATCCCTCAGGTCGACCGGGCATGGGCACCGATCCCCGAGCCGTGGGTGACCCTGGGGCTGCTGGCCGGCCTCGACACCGGGCTGGACCTCGGCACCCTGGTCACCCCGGTGACCTTCCGTCCGGCCGGCGTCACCGCCAAGGCCGCCGCCACGTTGGATGCGCTCACCGGTGGTCGAGCCTTCGTCGGCATCGGTGCCGGCTGGTGGGAGCGCGAGCACCGGGCGTTCGGCGTGCCCTTCCCTCCTGCGGGCGCACGATTGGACGGCGTCGAGGACGCGATCGAGACCATGCGGGCGCTCTGGGCCACCGGCACGAAGCCCCACGACGGCGAGCGCGTCACGCTCCCGGAGACGACCTGCTACCCCCGACCGGTCTCGCCGATCCCGGTCATCGTCGGCGGTAGCGGCGAGCGCCGCACGCTGCGGATCGCCGCACGCCTGGCCGACGCGATCAACGTCCCGTCGGCCGTGGACGTGGTCACGCGCAAGACCGAGGTGCTCCGCGGTCACTGCGCCGCCGTCGGGCGCGATCCCGACGAGGTGGCCGTGACCGTCCTCGACCTGCCCGTGGTGGGCAGTGGCCGCGACGACACGTGGGCGCGGGTCGAGCGGCTGCGCGGACGGGCCAGCGCCGCGTCGTACGCCGCACGCACGCACGCCGGGACGGCCGCGGAGCACCGCGACCGCTACGGCGCCCTGGCGGCCCTCGGGGTGGACACCGTCTTCGTGGCCCTGGCCGATCTCGAGGGACCTGAGGACGTCGGCCGCTTGGCCGTCATGACAGCGTGAGGGTTGTCTCGTCGTGGCATGAGGGCGTCGCAGCCGGGTACTTGCCCGGAGATGCGGCACCGCTGCCGCTGCCCACCGACCACGAACCGAAGGAGCCCCCGTGGCCCGCAAGAACCCGCTCGGCAAGATCAAGGACACCGCGATCGGCACCGCCAAGCTGCCGTTCACCACGGCCGAGAAGGCCGTCTCCTCGGTCGTCGGCGGCGCCACGAGCGGCGTCGCCCTCGGCAAGGCTGCTGCCGGTCAGGTCGCGAGCAAGGCCGGCGACGCGGTGACGGGCCTGATCCCCGGGAAGAAGGCCAAGGCCAAGGCCTCGGCTCCGGCCTCCCCCGCGGCAGCTCCCGCGAAGGCCGCACCGGCAACCGCACCCACCGCCTCCGCTGCGCCGACGTCCCGCTCGGCCAAGCCCACGCCCGTGGCCGGCTCGGCCAAGACGGGCGGTGACCCGCTGAAGGCCTCGGGCAAGAAGCCGGACGCCGTCACGCCAGCGTCGGCAACGCCGGCAGCGCCGGCAGCGCCGGCAGCGCCGAAGACTCCCCCGGCCAAGGCGCCCGCGAAGAAGGCTGCGGCGAAGAAGTCCCCAGTCACGAAGGCTCCTGCGAAGAAGGCGCCTGCCCGGACCAAGCCCGCCTCCTCCGGGGCCGGGGAGCCGACCGCGGTCAACCCGGTCGAGGAGCTCGGTCTCGACCCGTCGCCGGTCGCCGAGACCAAGCCCGCGACCGACAAGGCCGTCACCAGCATCGACGCGGCCGCAGATGCCAGCGATGTCGACGTGACGCCGGCCGACATCGCCTCGTCGGTCGCGAAGGCCCCGGCCAAGAAGACCGCTCCGACGAAGGCGCCTGCCGCCAAGAAGGCCCCGGCTGCGAAGAAGACCGCGGCAGCGAAGAAGACCGCGGCCAGTGGTGCCGGCGACAAGCTCGCGCCCCGGACTGCGAGCGACGCGACCCCGGCCACTCCCGGCAGCGACCAGGCCTGACGGCTGCGTCGAGCACGACCCGCACGACAAGAGCGGCGGTGGGCCTGAGGCCCACCGCCGCTTTGTCGTCGTCTGCCACTTCCCCCGGATGTGGCGGCCGGTCGCTACTTCAGCTCGGCGCTCGAGAGCCCGAGGACCCGGCGAGCCACGATGAGCTGCTGGATCTGCTGGGTGCCCTCGAAGATGTCGAGGATCTTGGAGTCACGGCTCCACTTCTCGAGCAGCTCGGCCTCGCTGTAGCCGAGCGAGCCGGCCAGCTCGACGCAGCTGAGGGTGATGTCGGAACCGACCCGGCCGGCCTTCGCCTTGGCCATCGACGCCTCGAGCGAGTTGGGCTCGCGGTTGTCGGCCATCCACGCCGCCTGCAACGTGAGCAGGTAGGCGCCCTCCCAGTCGGCCTCCATCTGGAGGAACTTCGCGGCGGCGGCGGACTGCACGATCGCGGGGCGGTCGTAGTCGACGACGACGCCGGCCTGCTCGAGGAGCTCGCGGGTCAGGTCGAGCGAGGCGCGGGCGCACCCGATCGCCATCGCCGCGACCAGCGGGCGGGTGTTGTCGAAGGTCGCCATGGCGCCGGCGAAGCCCTGCTTGACGTCCACCTCGGGCGAGCCGAGGAGGTTCTCGGCCGGCACCCGGCAGTTCTCGAAGATGATCGTCGCGGTGTCGGAGGCGCGGATCCCGAGCTTGTGCTCGAGGCGGTCGACGCGCATGCCGGGCGTGCCCTTGGGCACGACGAACGACTTGATCGCCGCACGGCCCAGGTCGCGGTCGAGTGTCGCCCACACCACGATCGCGTCGGCCCGGTCACCGGAGGTGACGTAGATCTTCTCGCCGTTGATGACGTAGTGGTCGCCATCCAGGGTGGCCGTGGTCTTGATGTTGGCCGAGTCGGAGCCGACGCCGGGCTCGGTGATCGCCATGCCGGCCCAGACGCCGTCGAAGCGCTCGAGCTGCTCGGGGTTGGCGACCGACGCGATGGCGGAGTTGCCCAGACCCTGGCGAGGCATCGAGAGCAGCAGCCCCACGTCGCCCCAGCACATCTCGGCGATCGACATGACCGAGGCCAGGTTGGCGCCGTTCTTGACGGTCTTGTCGCCGTCGTTCTCCTCGCGGCGTACGCCGGCGGCACCGGCGCCCTCGGAGGCACCCGAGTCGGAGAGGCCGTCGATCATCGCGGCCAGCATGTCGAGCTCCTGGGGATACTCGTGCTCGGCCTGGTCGTACTTGCGCGAGATCGGGCGCAGCATGTTCATCGCGACCTGGTGGGCCTGGCCCACCAGCGGGCGGAACTTCTGGGGGTCATCGAGGTTGATCATCAGACGAGAACCGAGCCTTCCATGATGCCGATCGCGCGGAGGTCGCGGTACCAGCGTTCGACGGGGTGTTCCTTGACGAAGCCGTGGCCGCCGAGCAGCTGGACGCCGTCGAGGCCGATCTGCATGCCCTTGTCGGTGCAGATCTTGCGGGCCAGGGCGACCTCGCGGGTGAAGTCCTTGCCGGCGGCGGCGCGGGCGGCCGCCTTGTAGGTGACCAGGCGCATGGCCTGGAGCTCGATGGCGATGTTGGCGACCATGAACGCGACCGACTGGCGGTGCGCGATCGGCTCACCGAAGGCCTGACGCTCCTTGACGTAGGGCGTCACGTAGTCGAGGACGGCCTGGCCCGTGCCGATGGCCAGCGCGCACCAGGCCAGGCGCGAGAGGCGCACGCACTCGACGTACGTCGTGCCGTCGGTGGCGCCGAGGACGGCGTCGGCGGGGACGGTGACCTGGTCGAGGTGGAGCCGGGTGAGCGAGGCAGCGCGCACACCCATCGCGGGGTCGGCCTCCACGCTCAGGCCGGCGGCGGACGACTCCACCAGGAAGAGGACCGGCTCGCCCTCGAGCGAGGCGCCGACGACGAAGAGCTCGGCCTGGGCGCCGCGGGGCACGAGGGTCTTGACGCCGGAGAGGACGAAGCCCTCGCTCGTCCGGGTCGCGGTGGTCGTGGGGCTGAGGACGTCGAAGAGGACGGTGGCCTCGTTGAGCGCGAGCGCGGCGGCGGGCACATCGTCGCCGGTGAACGCCGGCAGGTAGGTCTGCTGCTGGGCGTCGGTGCCCCACAGGCCGAGCGCGGTCGCGACCGAGCCGGGGGCCAGCGTGGCCACGGCGAGGCCGAGGTCACCGCGGGAGAGAGCTTCGGCGACCAGGGTGCCGGCCATGGCCGAGCGTTCCTCGGAGATGCCGCCGAGAGCCTCGGGCACCCCGAGGATCGGCAGTCCGATCTCGAGGCTGGCCTTGAGCAGCGCCTCCGGGGCCTCGCAGGTCTCGTTGGCCTCGGTGGCCGCGGGACGCACGACCTCGTCGGCGAACTCGGTGACGACGTCGACCAGCATCTGCTGGTCCTCGGTCGGCGTGAGGTCGAAGACGTCCTTGGGCTGGGCGGCCGGGACGCGGACACCGCCGGCCCCCTTGCTGCCGGCCTTGGCGAAGGTCCGGCTCGCGGTCGTCATCGTCTTGAAGCCGTTGCGGGTGACGGTGAAGACCGCCTGCTCCGTGGGCTTGCGCAGGCGCAGGGTGTCGATCAGGTCGCTCTGCGCGAGCTTGTTGAGGCCGGCCACCAGGAAGCCGATCGGGTCGCGTGACTCGCTGCTGGGGACGCCGTGCTTGCCGCCAGGCTTGAGGCTGTTGATCAGGGACATGGAAATAATGTAACTCGGAGTTACACCTACCGCTACGGGGTGCGGGAGTGGCCCAGGTCACGTATCGCGGCGTCACGGGTCAGGGTGACGTCCTCCGCTTCGCTCTGCTCGGACTCTGGACCTAGGCTCTGCGCGTGTCCGACCAGCCTCCCCTCACGCCCCACGGCCCCCTCCCGACCGGAGGGACCGTCCGTCCGCTGACCCGCTGGGGCACCCCGGTGATGCACCGCCCGCAGCAGCGCGTCACGTCGTACGACGATGCGCTGGCGACCCTGGCGGCCGACATGGTCGCCACCATGTACGCCGCCGACGGGGTCGGCCTGGCGGCCTGCCAGATCGGGCAGGACGTCGCGATGTTCGTCTTCGACTGCCCCGACGAGTCGGGCCAGCGCACCGTCGGCATCGTCTGCAACCCGGTCCTCACGCTGCCCGAGGGCAAGGACCGCTTCCTCGACGACGACGAGGAGGGCTGCTTGTCGTTCCCGGGGGCGTTCGTGGAGTGCGCGCGACCGGACTGGGCCAGCGTCACCGGCACGGGCCTCGACGGCGCCCCCGTCACCTTCGCCGGCGACGGGCTGCTCGCCCGCTGTCTCCAGCACGAGACCGACCACACCCTCGGCACCGTCTTCGGCGACCGGCTGGGCACCAAGCAGCGCAAGAAGCTCCAGAAGGCCCACGACAAGGCGGCCGACGAGTATCCCGTCGGCTGGCCGGCCTGAGGGGTTGCGGTTTTGTACCCAACACCCCAAATTGAACCTGCCACCGTGCCGGTTGTGAACAAAACCCCAGTGACGAGCCGGAACCCACGGGACAAACCACCCCCACCCCCGCCCACCCCCCCCGGCCCGACAAACACCTACCCCC
>NZ_JANNML010000187.1:0-29042 GCF_031397825.1 Nocardioides sp. | reverse complement strand
AAACACCCGGTCCCATCCCGAACCCGGAAGTTAAGCCTGCCAGCGCCAATGGTACTGCAGTCGAGAGGCTGTGGGAGAGTAGGACGCCGCCGGACAAATATTGCGCAGGGCCACCTCACACGAGGTGGCCCTGCTGCTATTACGCTGTAGGACTACGACGGCCGCACGGCCGCAGATGTGAATAGAAGGAGTCATCGTGGCTGAGGATCGTCGAGGTCAGCGGCCCGCTCGCGGCGCTGGAGCATCCGGTCGGTCGACCGGGAAGCCCGCCGTGGGAGGTCGCTCGAACGATCGCCGCGACAGTGGCAAGCCGGGGGAGGACCGCCGTACCGGCGGCAAGCCCGGTCAGGACCGTCGCGGCGCAGGCAAGCCGAGCGGCTCGCGCGGCGACAGCGGCAAGGGCCGTCCCGCCCGGTCGGGGGACTGGAAGCGTCCCGAGGACAAGCAGGCCGCCCGCACGCAGGAGCAGGCGCTCTACGACGGGCCGGACCTGCCTGAGGAGATCACCGGCCAGGAGCTGGACCGCTCCATCGGCGCCCAGCTCAAGGGACTTCCGGAGAAGCTCGCCAACCGCATCGCGCGTCACATGGTCGCTGCCGGTCAGCTGGTCGACGAGGATCCCGAGACCGCCTATCAGCACGCGCTGGCAGCGCGGGTCCGCGCGCCCCGCCTGGCCGTCGTGCGTGAGGCTGCCGGCGAGGCTGCGTACGCTGCCGGGCACTACGCCGAGGCGCTGGCCGAGCTGCGTGCCGCGAAGCGCATGAACGGCGCCACGGCCTACCTGCCGATCATGGCCGACTGCCACCGGGCGCTGAAGCAGCCCGAGATGGCGCTCAAGCTCGCCAAGAGCCCCTCGGTCGTCAACTTCGCCCCCGAGGCCAAGGCGGAGATGACCCTGGTCGAGTCCGGCGCCCGCCGCGACATGGGTCAGCTGGACGCCGCCCTCCGCACCCTGGAGCTGGCTCCGTTGACGTCCAAGAGCCGTGCACCCTGGGTGACGCGGCTGCGTTACGCCTACGCGGACACCCTCGAGGCAGCGGGACGTGACACCGATGCGCTGATGTGGTTCCACCGCACGCACGCGGTCGACAGCGACGAGATGACCGACGCCGCTCAGCGTGCCGAGATCCTGGAGAAGAAGCTCGGCGTCTGACGCCGAACGGCCGTGGCGCCGTGATCATCGTCCGAGGATGCGTACCGTCGCGCCACTGCCAGCCTCGAGCGTGCCCCACTGGAGTCCGTCGCGGAAGCCGAGCCGCACGCGGTCGATGACCGCGATCGCAGCGAGCTCGCTGGACACCTCGAGCACGATCGCGTCTCCCTCTCCCAACGTGCGACCCTCAGGGTTGACCAGCTCCGGACAGAAGCGGTCGGGCTCCGTCGTGACCCCGACCGTGCCGCCGATGCACAGCAACGGAGTCACCGTCACCTCGGTGTTGGCCGTGGCGTGCACCTTGACGCCTGACAGGTGCAGCTCCCGGTCGAAGTCGGCGGCCGGTGCGAAGACGCCGACGTAGACCGGGGTCGAGGCAGGGGTCGACACGGAGATGGTCGTGTCCGACGTCGGGAGCGCGGCGGGGCTGGTCGTGAACCAGACGACGAAGGCGACCACCACGAGGGCCAGCAGCACGCGGACGACGACTCCGGCCCGCGGGCGACGTGGCACCTGCAGGTCGGTGGGTGTGCTCATGCGCAGAGAGTAGGCCCTGGGCAGGGGGCGTGTGGTGCTCCGACGCCCCGTCGCACCTGCTGGACCACCTGGGGGCTGCGCTTCCCAGGTGACAGACTCCGCCCATGAGCACAGTAGAGCGTCCGGCGCTCGAGGGCACCGTCGCGGTCCGTGACGGGCGGCGCCTCAGCTTTGCGGAGTACGGCGCCCCGCGTGGGCCGGCGATCGTGTGGATGCACGGCACACCGGGAGCCCGCCGGCAGATCCCCTTCGAGGCGCGGCACTACGCCGAGGTGCACGGCTTGCGGATCATCGGGATCGATCGTCCCGGCATCGGCTCCTCCACCCCGCACCTCTACCCGAACCTCGTCGACTGGACCGGGGACCTGGCCTTGCTCCTCGATGCACTGGCGGTCGACACCTGTCGCCTGATCGGGCTCTCGGGCGGCGGCCCCTACGTCCTCGCGGCCGGTGCGGCCCTGCCCGAGCGCGTCCACGGTGTCGGGGTCCTCGGCGGGGTGGCTCCCACCGCGGGTCCGGATGCCGCCGAGGGCGGGATCATCCAGCTGGCGGTGGCACTTGCCCCGCTGCTCACCGTGGGGCGGGTGCCGTTGGGGATCGCGCTCACGGGGGCGATCCGCCTGGTGAAGCCGTTGGCGGGCCCGGGGCTCGACCTCTACGCCGCAGTGCAGCCGCCGGGGGACAAGAACCTGCTCTCGCGCCCGGAGTTCAAGGCGATGTTCCTCGACGACCTGCTCAACGGAAGCCGCTTCCAGACCTCGGCCCCGCTGAGCGACCTGGTGCTCTTCACCCGCGACTGGGGCTTCCGAGCGGCCGACGTGAGCGTCCCGGTGCGGTGGTGGCACGGCGACGACGACCACATCGTGCCGTTCCGGCACGGACAGCACATGGTCGACCGCTTGCCGGATGCGACCATGACCGTGATCGACGGGGAGAGTCACCTCGGGGGCCTGGGCATCGCGGAGGAGGTCATCGCCACGCTGATGGAGCTCGGCCCCCGGCGTACGGCGACGACGGCCACGAGCTGACCGAGGCGTTCTTCTGCGCGATTGCACTGGTGCTCAGGGGCCGCATGCGTCACACTGGGGTCATAACTACACACCTGTCACTTGACTGACCGTTCATCGACTGTGAGACCGCTGGGGAAGGCGTAGCTCGCGCCGACGATGAAGGAGGTCATGGTGACCGCACGCACTGCAACCCACGCGGCAACGAGGGGCGTCATCTACGTCCACTCCGCGCCTTCCGCGTTGTGCCCGCACATCGAGTGGGCCGTGGGGGGCGTTCTCGGCGTTGCCGTGAGCATGGAGTGGACCCCCCAGCCCGCCCAGGCCGGCGCCTACCGCGCCGAGCTCTCCTGGGTCGGCTCGGCCGGCTCGGCCGCCCAGATGGCCTCCGCCCTGCGCGGGTGGAACCACCTGCGCTTCGAGGTGACCGAGGAGCCCACGTCGGCCACCGAGGGGACACGCTTCTCCTCCACCCCCGAGCTGGGCGTCTTCCACGCCGTCACGGGCCTGCACGGCGACATCATGATCCCCGAGGACCGGCTGAAGGCCGCCGTCGTCAAGGCGGCGCTGGGGGACACCACGCTGCTGGTGGAGATCGACCGGCTGCTGGGCAAGCCGTGGGACGACGAGCTCGAGACCTTCCGCCACGCCGGCGACGGGGCGCCGGTGCGGTGGCTGCACCAGGTCGTCTGAGGTCGGACGGGCCGCTCGCGCGTCAGCGCGGGGTGATGAGTCGGAAGTAGCTCGGCTTCACGAAGCCGACGTGCTTCTCGTAGCCCTCGGTGTAGGTCACGCGCATGCGGATCCTGAAACGGCCGGGGGTGGTGGAGGCGCGGCAGGTGCGGAAGGTCGTGACGTCCTGTCGCGGCTGGGAGCCGGCATCGGCCAGGACGCTGGCGATCGGGCGGCCCCTGGGGTCGCTGATGAACATCTCCGCCTGCCACTCGTTGTTGGGCGTGGTGATCTTGTAGGCGAAGCGGTAGTTGCGACATCCCTTGCGCAAGATCTGGTCGGGGGCCTTGGTGCTGCCCCAGGACGCGGCGCCGGTCGTGTCGGCCGCAGGCGCAGCGCTCGAGGTGGCCTGGGTCACCCCGACACCGCCCATGGTCATGACGAGGGCGGTCAGGGTCCCGAGAGTCGCAGAGCGCAGCATCACGAATCCTCCGTGTGAGTGATGGACGTCATAGGTACAACGCGACGCCATCCTCCCGGTTACGGTCAAACCGCCCGGTGGGAGTCCTCAGAGCGGGATGTTGCCGTGCTGCCCGTGGAGGACCCCGCGGCTCTGCACCGCCTCGTCGATAGCGCGAGCGATCGCGGAACGAGTGCGATCGGGCGTGACCACCTCGTCGACGACACCGATCTCCACGGCCCTGTCGACGCCGCCGGCGATCCGCTCGTGCTCGGCCGCCAGCTCGGCCTCGACCGTGGGCCGGATCTCGACCGACACCTCGGCGAGCTTGCGGCGGTGCAGGATCCGCACGGCTGCGACGGCGCCCATCACGGCCACCTCGGCCCCCGGCCAGGCGAACACCCTCGTGGCACCCAGCGAGCGGGAGTTCATCGCGATGTAGGCGCCGCCGTAGGTCTTGCGGGTCACCAGCGTGACGCGGGGGACCACGCACTCGCCGAAGGCGTGCAGCAGCTTGGCACCACGTCGTACGACGCCGTCCCACTCCTGGCCGACCCCCGGCAGGTAGCCGGGCACGTCGACCAGCACGATCAGTGGGACCCCGAAGGCGTCGCACATGCGGACGAACCGGGAGGCCTTCTCGGCCGACAGGGAGTCGAGGCAGCCGCCGAGGCGCAACGGGTTGTTGGCGACGACGCCGACCGTGCGGCCACCGAAGCGGCCGAGGGCGGTGACGATGTTGGGCGCCCACTTGGCGTGGAGCTCCTGCATGGAGCCGTCGTCGAGCACACTCTCGACGAGCGGGTGCACGTCGTAGGCGCGCTTCTTGGACTCGGGCAGCATCGAGGCGAGGTCGCGGTCCTCGACGTCGGCGACCCGGAGGCTGCCCTGCGAGCCCAGGAGCGACGCGACGTCGCGGGCGCGGTCGAGCGCGTCCTGCTCGGAGTCGGTGAGGATGTGCACCACGCCGGAGCGCCGGCCGTGGGGCTCGGGTCCGCCGAGGCGCAGCATGTCGACGGCCTCGCCGGTGACCGAGCGGACGACGTCGGGGCCGGTCACGAAGATGCGTCCCTCGGGGCCGAGGATGACGACGTCGGTGAGCGCCGGACCGTAGGCCGCGCCGCCGGCGGCCGGGCCGAGCACGACGGAGATCTGCGGGATCTTGCCCGACGCCTGGGTCATGATCTGGAAGATCCGGCCCACCGCGTGCAGCGACAGGACCCCCTCGGCGAGCCGGGCGCCCCCGGAGTGCCACAGGCCGATGATCGGCAGCTGGTCGGTCATCGCCCGGTGGTAGGCGTCGACCACGACGCGGCAGCCGACGTCGCCCATGGCGCCACCCATGACGGTGGCGTCGGAGCAGAAGGCGACGACGCGGGTCCCGTCGACCAGCCCCACGGCCGCGATCATGCCGGAGTCGTCGTCGGGGGTGATCAGCTCCAGCGACCCCTCGTCCATCAGCGCACGCAAGCGGGTGATGGGGTTGCGGGGGTCCTCGTCCCGGGGCACCTTGACCGGCTTGGGCACGCGGGTGCCGGCGGCCGGCTCGACCGACGTGGTCACGAGGCGCTCCCGAAGGCGACGGCCACGTTGGCGCCACCGAAGCCGAAGGAGTTGTTGAGCGCGGCGATGTCGCCGGCCGGCAGGTCGCGCGGCTTGGTGGCGATGTCGAGGTGGACCTGCGGGTCGAGGTCGTCGAGGTTGATCGTGGGCGGGACCAGGCGGTGGTGCAGGGCCAGGACCGTCGCGATCGACTCGAGCGCGCCCGCGCCGCCGAGCAGGTGACCGGTCATCGACTTGGTGCTCGTGACGACCACGCGCTCGGCGTGGGCGCCGAGCGTCGCGTGGAGCATCAGGCCCTCGGCGATGTCGCCCTGAGGCGTCGACGTCGCGTGGGCGTTGACGTGCGCGATGTCCTCGGGGGAGATGTCGGACTCGTGGAGCGCGCGCAGGATGGCGCGCGAGCCCCCACGACCCTGGGGGTCGGGCTGCGCGATGTCGTGGGAGTCGGCGGTGATCCCAGCACCGAGGACCTCCGCGTAGATGCGGGCTCCGCGAGCACGGGCGTGCTCCTCGGACTCCAGCACCAGGACGCCGGCGCCCTCGCCGAGGACGAAGCCGTCGCGGCCGGTGTCCCAGGGGCGCGACACGGTGGTCGGGTCCCCGGCGTTCTTGGACAGCGCCATCATGTTGGCGAAGGCCGCCATCGGCAGCGGGTGGATCGCTGCCTCGGTGCCGCCCGCGACGACCACGTCGGCTCGGCCCAGACGGATCTGGTCGAGCGCCAGCGCGATGCCCTCGTTGCCCGAGGCGCAGGCGGACACCGGGGTGTTCACCGCGGCCCGGGCCCCGATGTAGAGGCTGATGTTGGCAGCCGGTGCGTTGGGCATGAGCATCGGGACAGCCAGGGGAGAGACCCGTCGGGGTCCCTTCTCCTTGAGGATGTCGTAGTTGGCGAGCAGCGTGTTGACCCCGCCGATGCCGGAGGCCATCGCCACGCCGACCCGGTCACCATCGACGGTGCCGTCCTGGACGGACCCCTCGAGACCGGCATCGCGCCAAGCCTCCATCGCGGCGACCATCGCGAACTGCGACGAGCGGTCGAGTCGACGGGCCTTGACCCGCTCGAGGACCTCGGTCGGCTCGACGGCGATGCGGCCGGCGATCTTGACGGCCATGTCCTGGGCCCAGTCCTCCGTGAGGTGGCGGATGCCCGACCGACCGTTGATGAGGGAGTCCCAGGTGCTGGCAACGTCGCCACCGACCGGGCTGGTGGTGCCCATGCCGGTGACGAAGACGCGCGTGCGGCTGCTCATAGAGTGGCTCTCAGGCCTGGGCGCGCTCGATGAACGCGACCGCGTCCCCGACCGTCTTGAGGTTCTTGACCTCGTCGTCGGGGATGGAGACGCCGAACTTCTCCTCGGCAGCCACGACGACCTCGACCATGGACAGCGAGTCGACGTCGAGGTCGTCGACGAAGGACTTGTCGAGCTGGACGTCGTCGGCGTCGATGCCGGCGACCTCGTTGACGATCTCGGCGAGGTCGGCGCGGATCTCTTCGGTGGTGGCCATGGTGGCTTCCTTATCTGTGTGGTTTCACTGAGGTGGTGCGTCTGGGGGTGGTGCGGGTGGTGCTCGGGGTGGTGCGATCAGGGGACGACGACGACCTGGGCCGCGTAGGCCAGGCCGGCGCCGAAGGCGATGAGCAGGGCGAGGTCGCCCGAGCGGGCCTCTCCGTCGGCGACCATCCGGTCGAGCGCGAGCGGGACCGAGGCAGCCGACGTGTTGCCCATCTCAGCGATGTCGCGGGCGATGCGGATCGTGGAGGGCAGCTTCATGGAGCGCGCCAGGGCGTCCACGATGCGCATGTTGGCCTGGTGGGGGATGAAGCAGTCGAGCTCGTCGGCAGTCACGCCGGCCCGGTCGAGGGCCTCCTGGCCGACCTTGGCCATCGCGAAGGCGGCCCAACGGAAGACCGCGTTGCCCTCCATCTTCAGGTAGGGCATGGAGGGGCTCTCGCCGGCGAGCACGTCGCGCCAGTCCTCGCGCTGCCGGATGTGGTCGAAGTGCTCGCCCTGCGAGCCCCACACGACCGGACCGATGCCCGGGGTCTCGCTCGGTCCGACGACGACCGCACCGGCGCCGTCGGCGAAGATGAACGCCGTCCCGCGGTCGGTCGGGTCGGTGATGTCGGAGAGCCGCTCGACCCCGATGACCAGCACGTGGCCGGCGCTGCCCGCGCGCACGAAGTCACTGGCCATGGCCACGCCGTGGCAGAAGCCGGCGCAGGCCGCGGAGATGTCGAAGGCCGCTGCGTCGTCGGTGCCGAGCTCGTGGGCAACGAGGGTGGCGACGGCGGGTGTCTGCATGAGGTGGCTGACAGTGGCCACGACGACGCAGTCGATCTGCCGGGCATCGATGCCGGCGCGCTCGAGCGCGATGCGTGCCGCTGCGACGGACATCATCTGCACGCTCTCGTGCGGTCCCGCGAAGCGACGCTCCTTGATGCCCGAGCGTTGCTGGATCCACTCGTCGCTCGACTCGATCGCGTCGACGATCTCGGAGTTGGGGACGATGCGGTCGGGTCGGTAGGCGCCGACTCCCAGGATGGCGGTGTGGGTCGAGCCGGTGCTGGGGGTGATCACGAGTAGCTGCCCACGGGGTGGAGGCGCAGGAGGGGCTGCCCCGGGGAGACCAGGTCGCCGTCCTCGACGAGCCACTCGACGACCTCGCCGCCGTGGGCCGCGGTGATCACGATGCGGTCGCGCAGGCTGGCGATGTCGCCGATCGTCGCGCCAGCCTCGAGGACGTCGGCGTCAGCCGCCGCGCCGTCGAGGTGGAAGGTGCCCTTGGCGGGGGAGACGACCATCCGCCAGGTCGGCGTCGTGTTCATCAACGAGCCCTCGCCGTGCTTGTCGCAGAACGCGCGGGCGTCGTCGAGCTGGTCGGGGGTCTTGAGGGCGAAGGTCTCGACACCCTTGAGGGCTCGCTTGGCGATGCCGGTCAGGGTGCCCGCGGGCGGCATCTCCAAGATGCCGGTCACGCCGAGGTCTGTCATGGTGTCGAGGCACAGGTCCCAGCGCACGGGGCTGGCGATCTGACCCACGATGCGCTTGAGGACCTCGCGACCGTCGTGGATGACGTGGCCGTCCTTGTTGGAGATCAGCGGGATGCGCGGGTCGTGCACGGAGACCGACTGCGCCAGGCGGGCGACGTGGCCGACCGCCGGCTGCATGTGCGTGGTGTGGAAGGCGCCCGCGACCGTGAGGGGCATCAGCCGCGCCTTGGCCGGGGGAGCGGCGGCGAGCGCCGCGAGCTGCTCCATGGTGCCGGCCGCGACGATCTGGCCCGGGCCGTTGTCGTTGGCCGGGGTGAGTCCGTGCTCGGCCAGGGCGGCCAGGACCTCGTCGCGGTCCCCACCGAGGACCGCGGTCATGCCGGTCGGGGTCACGGCTGCTGCATCGGCCATGGCCTTGCCGCGCTCGCGCACCAGGACCATGGCCTGCTCGGCGGTGATGGTGCGGGCGCCGGCTGCCGCGGCGAGCTCACCCACGCTGTGGCCGGCGAGCGCCCCCACGCGCTCGAAGGCGTCCATCGGGTGGGGGAAGAGCTCGAGTGCTGCCACCAGGCCGGTCGCGACCAGCAGGGGCTGGGCGATCTTGGTGTCACGGATGGTGTCGGCGTCGGCCTCGGTGCCGTAGTGGGCCAGGTCGAGGCCGGCGACGGTCGAGAGCCAGCCGATGCGGGCGCCGAAGACCGGGTCCTCCAGCCAGGGCGTGAGGAAGCCGGGGGTCTGGGCCCCTTGTCCGGGGGCGACGATGACGAGCACCCCTTCACTGTGCCGCTCGGGGGCTCCCGGATCGCGTCCGACGCAGACGAATCTGACCGGCGGTTCTTTGTAGGGTTCCTACAACTCACGCCCGGACTGACGTCCGAGCACGAGCGCGATCTGGAGGGTCAGCGCGTCGCGGGGCTGGGACGGGGAGAAC
Organism: Nocardioides sp.; assembly: GCF_031397825.1. Classification (GTDB taxonomy): domain Bacteria; phylum Actinomycetota; class Actinomycetes; order Propionibacteriales; family Nocardioidaceae; genus Nocardioides. The sequence goes on along the minus strand of NZ_JANNML010000187.1, from coordinate 19,724 downwards.
CCCGTCGTCTCGGCGACCTGCCGCAGCCGGTAGCGCACGGTGTTGGCGTGCACGAAGAGCACGCGCGCGGTCGCCTCCAACGAGGACCCCGTCGCGAAGTAGGCGGCCAGGGTCTCGATGAGCGTTCCGCGGGCCTGGTGCAGCGGGAGGTAGATCTCCTCCACGAGGTGGCGCCGGGCGTGCCCGTCGCCGGCCAGGGCCCGCTCGGGCAGGAGGTCGCTCGAACGCACCGGACGTGGTGCCTCCGGCCAGCCGGAGGCGGCGCGGTAGGCCGAGAGCGCCGCGCGCGCGGAGAGGTGGGCGTGACCGAGGTCCTCGGTGACGGGCCCGACCACTACCGGCCCGTCCGCCACCAGCTCGACCAGGGGCGCGGCAGCGGTCGCCTCGTCCTCCACGCCGCCCAGCAGCACCACCAGGCGGTCGCCCTGCACCGCGCAGAGCGCGTCCATGCCGACCTCGCGCGCTGCTCGTCGTACGGCGTCGAAGAGGTCGGTCTCGTTGCGACGCTCGGGCATGGTCGCGAGGACCACGGCGACCTGGCCGCGGGCGCCCCAGCCGACGGCGCTCGCCCGGGAGAGGACGGACTCGTCGGTCTCGGCCCTCAGCACCGAGTCGACCACCAGTGCCTCGAGGCGCGCGTCCCAGGCCCCGCGCGCCTCGGCAGCCTTCGCGTAGACCTCGGCGGTGGCGAACGCGACCTCCCGTGCGTAGCGGAGCACGGCGGCGTGGACGGCGGGTGCGTCCTCGGGGTCGAGGAGGCCGTCGATGTTGGTCTCCACCACCTCGATCGAGAGCCGGACCAGGTCGACGGTCTGCTGGAGCGTGATCACGCCGGCAAGCGCCCGTGGTGCGGCCCCGAAGATGGAGGCGGCGAGCGCCGGACCCTCGGCATCGGTGACGGCCACGTCGGAGCGGTACCAGTCGAGGAAGCTCTTGATGCCGGCCTGCACGATGAGGCCGACCCAGGAGCGGTCCTGGGCGCTCAGCTCGCGAAACCACGGCATGTCGGCCTCCATGCGGGTCATGGCGGCCGTGCTGAGGGTGCCGGAGGAGCGCTGCAGCGCCATCGCCGCCCGGCGGCGGGGGTCGGCGGGCGGTCTGCGGGGCACCCTGCGACCCTAGTCGCAGAGGGAGGCCGCCGGGAGCGGGTGGTCGACTGGCCGAACGGCTCGAGAACGTCACCCGAATGGGCAGTTCTCGCCCGTGGGCAAGGGAATTCCTCGAAATCTGGATGGTCCTCGTGCCAACGGAGGGTGACCTCTGGTTGAATCCTCGAACTCGCCGGTGACAGGAGGCCTCCGTGACGGAGTCACAGCACGACGTGCAGTACCTCACGATCCACGGGCACCGGCGCGCGTTCGTCAAGGTGGGTCAGGGACCGGCCGTGCTCCTGCTGCACGGGCTGGGGTGTGACCACACGACCTGGTCACCCATCATCGACACCCTCGCCAAGCGCTACACGGTCATCGCACCCGACCTGTTGGGTCACGGCCGCTCGGACAAGCCGCGTGCCGACTACAGCGTCGGCGGCTACGCCAACGGCATGCGCGACCTCCTGACGGTGCTCGGCATCGACAAGGTCACCGTGGTGGGGCACAGCTTCGGCGGGGGAGTGGCGATGCAGTTCGCCTACCAGTTCCCCGAGCGGACCGAGCGGATGATGCTGGTGGCCTCCGGTGGGCTCGGGCCCGAGGTCGCGCCGATCATCCGGGCGATCACCACGCCGGGCTACCACCAGGTGATGAGCGTCCTGACCGCCCCCGGGGTGCGGCACGTCGGGATCGCCGGGATGAGGGCGCTGTCCGGCACGGGGTGGAAGTCGACGCGTGACCTAGCCGAGGTCGCCGACATCTTCGACACCTTCAAGGACCCCCACGCCCGGCACGCGATCCGGCACGTCGTGCGGGCCGTGGTCGACTGGAGGGGCCAGATCGTCACGATGGCGGACCGCGCCTACCTCACCGACGCCATGCCGATGTCCGTGGTCTGGGGTCGCGACGACAAGGTCATCCCGGTGCGCCACGCGAGCAACGCGGCCGCCCTGGCGCCGCTGGCCCGCATCGAGGTCATCCCCAATGCGGGGCACTTCCCGCACAAGGACCACCCGCAGCGCTTCGCCAAGATCCTGCACGAGTTCATCCGCTCCACGCAGCCCGCGACCTACAGCCGGGCCAAGTGGCGCAACCTGCTGCGCAACGGCCAGGTGGGTCCCGTCAGCCCCGTCGCAACGGTCACGAGCATCACCAGCGCCTGACGGCGTCGTACGACGAAGGGCGGTGACCTCGCGGTCACCGCCCTTCGTCGTGCTGCTCGTCCCAGGGACTAGGCGTCGCCGCCCTCCTGCTTGACCCCGGACACGGCAGTGGGGTCGTCGATGCGGTACTTCTCGAACGCCTTCACGACCTGGTCGCGGTCGATCTCACCGGCGTCGGCCAGGGCCTGGAGGGCCTGGACGACGACAGACTCGGCGTCGATGTGGAAGAACCGGCGCGCGGCGGGGCGGGTGTCGGCGAAGCCGAACCCGTCGGCGCCGAGCACGCGGTAGTCGCCCGGCACCCAGCGCGCGATCTGCAGCGGCACGGCGCACATGTAGTCCGACACCGCGACGACGGGACCGCGAGCGTCCGCGAGCTTGTCACGGACGTAGGCGCGGCGCGGCTCCTCGCCCGGGTTGAGGAGGTTCCACTCCTCGGCCTGGATGGCGTCGCGGGCGAGCTCGTTCCACGAGGTGACCGACCAGGTGTCGGCCTGGACGCCCCACTCCTCGCGGAGCAGCTGGGCGGCCTTGGTCACCCACGGGAAGCCGACGCCCGAGGCGAGCAGCTGGACCCGTGGACCGTCACCGTCGGTCTGCGCGACCTGGTGGATGCCGCGCAGGATGCCCTCGGCGTCCACGCCCTCCGGCTCGGCCGGCTGGTGGACCGGCTCGTTGTAGACGGTGAGGTAGAAGATGACGTCCTCGGCGTGCTCTCCGTACATCGGCTCGAGGCCCGACTGCATGATGTGCGCGACCTCGTAGGCGAAGGCGGGGTCCGAGTGCACGACCGCCGGGTTGGTCGCCGCGATCAGCGGGGAGTGGCCGTCGGCGTGCTGGAGGCCCTCGCCCGTCAGCGTCGTGCGACCGGCCGTGGCCCCGATCAGGAAGCCGCGGGCCAGCTGGTCGGCCATGGCCCAGATCGAGTCACCCGTGCGCTGGAACCCGAACATCGAGTAGAAGATGTAGAACGGGATCATGTGCTCGCCGTGCGTGGAGTAGGCCGAGCCCGCCGCGGTCGCCGAGGCCATCGCGCCGGCCTCGGAGATGCCCTCGTGGAGCATCTGGCCCTGCTTGGACTCCTTGTAGGAGAGCAACATGTTGCGGTCGACCGAGTCGTACTGCTGACCGCCCGGGTTGTAGACCTTCGCCGACGGGAACATCGCGTCCATGCCGAAGGTGCGGTACTCGTCGGGCGCGATCGGCACGATGCGGTTGCCGATCTCGGGGTCCTTCATCCAGTCCTTGAGCAACCGGACGACGGCCATGGTCGTGGCGACGGAGTGCTTGCCGCCGCCCTGCTTGAGCTCGGAGTAGACCTTGTCGGCGGGCAGCGTGAGGTTCTTGGCACGCAGCACCCGCTTGGGCACCGAGCCGCCGAGGGCCTTGCGGCGCTCCATCATGTACTCGATCTCGGGGGCGTCCTTGCCGGGGTGGAAGAACGGCGCGGCCCCGGTCTCCTCGTAGGAACGCTCGAGGTCGCGGTCGGAGATCGGCAGGTAGAGCCGGTCGCGGAACTTCTTGAGGTCGTCGGGGGTGAGCTTCTTCATCTGGTGGCTGGCGTTCTTGCCCTCCAGCCCGTCGATGGTCCAGCCCTTGATCGTCTTGGCGAGGATCACGGTCGGCTGCCCGACGTGCTTGCTGGCCGCGTCGAACGCCGCGTAGACCTTGCGGTAGTCGTGACCACCGCGGGGCAGCTTGACGATCTGCTGGTCGCTCATGTGCTCGACCATCTTGCGCAGGCGCGGGTCCCCGCCGAAGAAGTTCTCGCGGATGTAGCCGCCGTCTTCGGTGGAGTAGGTCTGGAAGGCGCCGTCGGGGGTGGTGTTCATCTTGTTGACCAGCACGCCGTCGACGTCACGCGCCAGCAGCGGGTCCCACTCCTGGCCCCACACGACCTTGATGACGTTCCACCCGGCACCGCGGAAGTTGGCCTCGAGCTCCTGGATGATCTTGCCGTTGCCGGTGACCGGGCCGTCGAGCTGCTGGAGGTTGCAGTTGATCACCCACGTCAGGTTGTCGAGCTCCTCGCGGGCCGCGATCCGGATCGCACCCAACGACTCGGGCTCGGCCATCTCGCCGTCACCGAGGAAGGCCCAGACGTGCTGCTCGCTGGTGTCCTTGATGCCGCGGTTGGCGAGGTAGCGGTTGAAGCGTGCCTGGTAGATGGAGTTGATGCCGGTGAGCCCCATGGAGACCGTGGGGAACTCCCAGAAGTCCGGCATGAGGCGGGGGTGCGGGTAGGAGGGCAGACCCTTGCCGGCCCCGTGCTGGACCTCCTGGCGGAAGCGGTAGAGCTGCTCCTCGCTCAGGCGGCCCTCGAGGTAGGCGCGCGCGTAGACACCCGGGGAGCCGTGGCCCTGGATGTAGATCTGGTCGCCCCCGCCGGGGTGGTCCTTGCCGCGGAAGAAGTGGTTGAAGCCGACCTCGTAGAGGCTGGCCGAGGACTGGTAGGTGGCGATGTGGCCGCCGACCTCCAGGCCCTTGCGATTAGCGCTCGACACCATGATCGCGGCGTTCCACCGGAGGAAGGCACGGATGCGCCGCTCCACCTCGAGGTCACCGGGGAACCACGGCTCGCGCTCGGGCGGGATGGTGTTGATGTAGTCGGTGCTGCGCAGCGCCGGAACGCCCACGTTGCTCTCACGGGCCCTCTCGAGCAGTCGCAGCATGACGTAGCGGGCGCGTTCGCGGCCGCGCTCCGAGACCAGGTCGTCGAAGGACGCCAGCCAGTCGGAGGTCTCGTCGGGGTCGATGTCGGGCAGCTGGGTCGGCAGTCCCTCATGGATCACGGAGGTGACGGTGCCTGGACGGGTGCCTGAAGTGGAGGGTGTTTCTTCGGTCACCCGCCCATCGTCGCACGCGGGAGAACCCGGAGAAATTTACTGACGGGTAGTCCCACGCGGCGGTCCCGGTAGGGCTCCGCGTACGGTGCGGAGCGGTCCACCGGGTGCACAACAGGCACGAGAGGTTGCGCGGGTGGCGCAACTCCGGTGGACTACTCCCCACACCAACCCGCCTGACGGCGGGATATCTCGCACCATGACTGGAGGAACCAGTGAGCTCGACCGCGGGTGGCGGGTCCACCCAGACAGGATCTGTCACCGGACCCGCCGAAAGGCTCGGCTTCAAGCCGGGCATGGTCATCCAGGAGCTCGGCTGGGACAACGACACCGACGACGACCTCAGGGTCGCCATCGAGGACGCCCTCGACGCGGACATGGTGGACGGTGACTACGGCAACGTCGCGGACGCCGTGCTGCTGTGGTGGCGCAAGGAGGACGGCGACCTGGTCGACGGGCTCGTCGACTCGCTCACCGACCTGGTCGGAGGAGGCGTCATCTGGCTGCTGACGCCGAAGATCGGCCGCCCCAACGCCGTCGACGCCGCTGACATCGCCGAGGCGGCGCCGGTCGCGGGCCTGGCCCAGACGACCACGGCCGCGGTCAGCAAGGACTGGGCCGCCACGCGCCTGGTGGCGCCCAAGACGCCTGCCTGACCCTGGCTCGGCCCACCGACCGCCCCAACTCGACGTCAAGGACGACCTCGTGCTCCAGAAGCTCTCCACCCGCGCCTCGGCGCTCGGCGTCACCGCCAAGGTGCTCGGGCAGTCCGGCATCATCCGGCCCTACTCGCCGGTCGTCCTCGTCGGGCTCGCCCGGACCGTCCTGAGCTGGGGCACGGGGCCGGCCGGCGGGTTCGCCTCCCTCGCGCTGAGGGCACCGCGCCAGGTCGGCCTGATCGACGAGCTGGGTGTGCTGACCTTCGGCGAGATGCACGAACGGTCCAACGCGCTGGCCAGGGCGCTGCGCGCGCAGGGGGTCACCGAGGGCGACGGCGTGGCCGTCATGTGCCGCAACCACCGCGGCTTCGTGGATGCCAGCATCGCCGTGGCGAAGCTCGGCGCCGACCTGCTCTACCTCAACACCGCCTTCGCCGGCCCCCAGCTCGCCGACGTCCTCGAGCGGGAGAAGCCGGCGGTGGTGATCCACGACGAGGAGTTCACCGAGCTGCTCTCGGGCGCGACCATCGAGCACCGTGTCGTGGCCTGGGTCGACAGCGACGACCTGACGACCTCGACGATCGAGCAGCTCATCGCGGGTCAGTCCACCGCCGACCTGGACCCGCCTGGACGGCACACGCGCATCGTGATCCTGACCTCGGGCACCACCGGGACGCCCAAGGGTGCGCCGCGCAACGAGGCCGGGATCGACGCTGCCGTCGCCCTCCTCTCACGGATGCCGCTGCGCCACGGCTGGCGGACCCACATCGCTGCGCCGCTCTTCCACACCTGGGGCTTCGCCCACATGGCCCTCGCGATGCTCCTCGGCTCGACGGTCGTCCTGCGCCGCAAGTTCGACCCCGAGGAGGCGCTGCGCGCAGCGACCACCGAGCGCTGCGACTCGATGGTCGTCATCCCGGTGATGCTCCAGCGGATCATGGCGCTGCCCGAGAAGACCCTGTCCGCCTACGACCTGTCCCACGTCAAGGTCGTCGCGGCGTCGGGGTCCGCCCTGCCCGGCGACCTGGCTCTCGACTGGATGGACCACTTCGGCGACAACCTCTACAACATCTACGGCTCGACCGAGGTCGCCTACGCCTCGATCGCGACGCCCGAGGACCTCCGTGAGGCGCCCTCCTCGGCCGGCCGGCCGCCGTACGCCACGGTGGTGAAGATCTACGACCCCGAGGGGAGTGAGGTCCCGGCGGGCGAGTCGGGGCGGATCTTCGTCGGCAACAGCCTCCTCTTCGAGGGCTACACCGGCGGTGGCCACAAGGAGATGATCGACGGCCTCATGTCGTCGGGCGACGTGGGCCGCTTCGGTGAGGACGGCCGTCTCTACGTCGAGGGCCGCGACGACGAGATGATCGTGTCCGGCGGCGAGAACGTCTTCCCCAAGGAGGTCGAGGACTGCCTCGCGCGTCACACGGCGGTCGTCGAGGCTGCTGCGGTGGGCGTCGACGACGCCGACTACGGCAAGCGCCTGCGGGCCTTCGTGGTGCTGAGCGACACCTCGGTGACCGAGGACGACCTCAAGGCGTGGGTCAAGCAGAACCTCGCCCGCTACAAGGTGCCCCGCGAGATCGTCGTCCTCGACGAGCTCCCGCGCAACGCGACCGGCAAGGTGCTCAAGCGCGAGCTGGCCAAGAGCGACGCCGCGACCGACAGCGGTGAGGAGTGACCGGGCTGGAGCTCGGCGGGCCCGCCCCTGACTTCACGTTGCGGGACCAGTTCGGCCAGGACGTGACGCTGTCGTCCTACCGTGGCTCGAAGGCCGTGGCGATCTTCTTCTACCCCTACGCCTTCTCGGGCGTGTGCACCGGCGAGATGGCCGGCATCCGCGACCGGCTGGCGGAGTTCCTGACCTTCGACACCGAGGTCCTGGCGATCTCCTGCGACCCGATGTTCGCCCTGCGCGCCTTCGCCGACCAGGACGGGCTCAACTTCCCGCTGCTCAGCGACTTCTGGCCGCACGGGGCGGTGTCGCGTGCCTACGACGTCCTCGACGAGTCGACCGGGGCGCCGCACCGGTCGTCGTACGTCATCGACAAGCAGGGCCTGGTGCGCTGGGCCGTGCACAACGCGATGCCCGAGGGGCGTGACCTCGACGAGCACCTGCGTCAGCTGACCGCGGTGGCCTAGACCGATCACCCCTATTTGATGAGACAGGGATGACGACGCCCGGGGCCTTGTCTAGAGTTCTACCTGTTGAACCGCTGGTGACCCGAGACGCCAGCGGTTCGACTCATTTCAGGGGGTTGGCCGACAGCGTCCCGGGCGCGTTGGGTGGCCTGGGTCGACGTCCCGTAGTGTTCTGCCCGCTTCGAGCAACGGGCGTATAGCTCAGCGGTAGAGCCCCTCGCTTACAACGAGGTGGTCGGGGGTTCGATCCCCTCTGCGCCCACCGGGTCCACTTCCCAAGATCCATCCCGGATTCCCCAATCCGCTGTCGTCCCCGCGCCGAACCCCTTGTGGTGCGCCTCACCCCGAGGCGCCCACGGATTGCCTGGAGGCGCGTTCTATGAACGAGACGAGCAGACGGAAGTTGCTGGCAGTTGCCGGCGCGGGAGCAGCAGCCACCACAGTCGGGCTGACGGCCAAGAGCGCCAGCGCAGCAGAAGCCAAGCCCAAGGCGGGGCGCGCGCAGGAGCGCGTCGTCGCCGTCGTCGACAACCACCGCGGGAGTGAGCTCGTGCTCCTCGTCGGCGAGCGTGAGGTCGTCATCAACGACCGCGACCTCGTCACCCGCATCCTCAACGCCGCAGGAGGCAAGTAGAGATGTCGTCCCACAGAGAAGCACCGGAAATCTCCAAGGACCCGGTCGCTGACGGCACGGACGTCTACGCGTTCGTCAACCCGAACAACCCGGCGAAGGCTGTCCTCATCGCCAACTTCATCCCGCTCCAGAAGCCGGACGGCGGACCGAACTTCTACGAGTTCGGCGACGACGTGCTGTACGAGATCCACGTGTCCAACAAGGGCAAGGCGACCTCGGACATCCGCTACCAGTTCAAGTTCACGACGAAGATCCGCAACCCCAAGACCTTCCTCTACAACACCGGCCCGATCGAGGACATCGACTCGCCGAACTGGAACCGTCCGCAGTACTACACCGTGACCCGCATCAAGAACGGCCGCAAGGAAGTTCTGGGTCGCAACCTGCCCTGCCCGCCGGTCAACGTCGGCGTCCGCAGCACGCCGGACTTCGCCAAGCTCACCAAGCAGGCCATTCACAAGCTCAAGGGCGGCACCCGCGACGTCTACGCCGGCCAGCGCGCCGACGCGTTCCACGTCGACCTGGGCAGCATCTTCGACCTCGGGGCCCTGCGTCCGCTCAACGAGGCGCACGTGATCTCCATGCCCAACATGGGTGGGGTCAACTCGGTGCAGTCCTACAACGTGCACACGATCGCGCTGCAGGTCCCGGTCCGGGAGCTGACCCGCAACAACGTGCGACCGACCGACGTCATGGACCCCAAGGCCGTCATCGGCGTCTGGGCCACCGCGAGCCGTCGCAAGGGTCGCGTCTACAACTCCAAGGCCGGCAAGTACGTCGACAACGGTCCCTACGTGCAGGTCTCGCGCCTGGGCAACCCGCTGTTCAACGAGGTCATCGTCCCGATGGCCGAGAAGGACTCGTGGAACGCCGCCCCGCCGAGCAACGACGCGAAGTACACCAAGTACGTCAACCGTCCCGAGCTCGCCGGTCTCCTGCCGGCGCTCTACCCGGGTGCGTTCCCGAACCTCGCGGCCTACACCAAGCCGCGTGCGGACCTGAACGCGATCCTCATGACGGGGATCCCCGAGGGCGTCGTGCCCGGCTTCCAGAACTTCACAGGACCGGTGCAGGCCGACATGCTGCGCCTGAACCTGGCGGTTCCTCCGACCGCGCCCGCCGACCAGAACCCGTTGGGCCTGGTCGCCGGTGACGCTGCCGGCTTCCCCAACGGCCGCCGGGTGGGTGACGACGTCGTGACCATCGAGCTGCGCGCCGTCGCCGGTCTGACGATCCCGCTGGTGGACCCGTCCTACGAGGTCGACGGTGCGGTCAACGCCGTCTCCGACGGCACGTCGGACGAGAACCCGCAGCCGCCGAACGTCTTCCCGTTCCTGGGGCTGCCCGGTGGTGGCTACCAGACCGTGCCGGGGACGACCGAGGCGTCGTGACCGAGCCCGCGCCCCGTCCGTTCGACTCCCCGGAGAACCCGCATGCCGGCCAAGGCTCGGCGGTCATGCTGGACATCGGGGGTGACATCGGCGCCCTCGTGGTGACGATGCCGGCCGACATGGCCGGGCTCGAGGTGGAGATCGCCCCGGAAGGTGCGGAGCCGGTCGACACCGCCCACGACCATGACCACGGTCATGGACACGGGCACGGACACGGGCACGGGCACCGCCCCCACGTCGCCGTCATCCGGCGGCCCGTGGAGGGAGGGGAGCTGCCGTCACTGGTGTTCCCCGAGCTGGTCGAGGGCACCTACGAGCTGTTCGAGAAGGGCAGCAACGACGTGCGCCTCGTGGTCGAGATCCGTGGTGGAGAGGTCGCCTCCGCGGACTGGCCGCACTGACACGAGAACGACGAGACCCCGACCCATCTGATGGGTCGGGGTCTCGTCGCGTCCGGGGCGGGCCGAGGTGCGGTCGCCCGGTGAGAGTGGTCTCATCTCGACCTCATGGTGCGCTCACGGCTGACGGCCAGAGTCTTCGTCGTCAGCAGAACACCACTCGGACGATAGGAACCATCATGAAGATCACCACCCTCCGCGTCGGCACCCTGGGCGTCGCCGGTCTCGTCACCACCGGCCTCCTGGCGCTGCCACTGAGCGCGGCCACGGCCGGCGACCAGCTCCTCAAGCGCGACGACGACACCCCGGACGTGGTGCTCGTCAACGACGATGACGACGACGACACCGTCGACCGCAACGCGCGCAGTGCCGTCTCCAACACCGGCAGCCGCGACGACAACACCCGGACCGGCCGGGACAACACCGGGTCGCGTGACAACAGCCGCACCGGCAGCCGCTCGGGTCGCGACAACAGCTACTCGAAGCAGAAGCGCGACTGGACGACCGACGGCCCGGGCCAGCGCAAGGTCGACTGGTCGCAGAACCAGACCAACGACCGTTCGCGCAACAACACGCGCGGCTGACGTATGACCGACTCGTGACCGACCGCCCACCGCACCACCACCATCACCGGAGCCGACCATGAAGCACGACGACGAGCGCTGGCACTTCCACGAAGGTGACGCGATCACCCCCGAGCTGACCGCGATGCGGCTGCTCGGCGGGGGATCGGCCTACGAGGCCTACCTGGCCTTCGACGAGATCACCTACGCCCCCGTCGTCGTCAAGGTCGTCCGGCCCAACGAGCTCCACGACGAGGCCACCCTGCGTGGCCTCGAGCGGGAGGTCGCTGCGCTGGACCAGGTGAACCATCCGGTGGTGGTGCGGCGGTTGCGGCACGAGCTCGAGGGGGAGCGCCCGCACGTGGTGCTGGAGCACATCGACGGGCCGCGCCTGTCGTCGCTCATCCGGCGCTACGGGCCGCTGCAGCCCCAGCAGTACCTCCCGCTGGCGCTCGACATCGCCTCGGCGCTGCACTACTTCCGCCACGTGGACGTGGTGCACCTCGACATCAAGCCCAGCAACATCATCATGGGCGCCCCGGCGCGCCTCATCGACCTCTCGGTGGCCCGCCCTGCGCACCGCGCGGCCGAGCTCACCGGCACCATCGGGACCGACTTCTACATGTCACCCGAGCAGTGCGACCCGACCGGCGCCCGGACACCGGGCTACGCCAGCGACGTGTGGGGCATCGGCGCGACCCTGTTCGAGGCGGTCGCGGGCTTTCGCGCGTTCGACGAGGGCGACCGGGACTCCGAGGACCCCTCGCTGCGCTTCCCCCAGCTCGTCGAGAAGCCCCACGAGCTCCCCGCGAAGGTGCCCGCCGACGTCGCGAAGACCATCTACGCGTGCCTCGAGCCCGACCCGGCCGCGCGCCCCGAGCCGCACGAGCTCGCGGCAGCCCTGGAGCCGGCGATGGCGGCCCAGCCTGCGCCGCAGCTGACCTTCAAGGTCAAGCGCTGAAGCGGTAGCCCATCCCGCGCACCGTCACGATCGAGGCCGAGCCGAACTTGCGGCGCAGGTAGCCGACGTAGACGTCGACGACGTTGGACCCGGGGTCGAAGTCGTAGCCCCAGACGTGGTCGAGCAGCTGCTCGCGGGAGAGCACCTGACCGGGGTTGAGCATGAAGATCTCGGCCAGCGCGAACTCCCGGGCCGACAGGTCGACCTCCTTGTCACCGACCGTCGCGCGCCGGGTGCGCAGGTCCAGCCGCACCCCGCCCGCCTCCAGCGCCTCCGTCGCCGCGGCACGGTCGCCGCTGTTGGACTGGCGTAGGCGGAGCCGCACCCGGGCCATGAGCTCGGCGAAGCGGAAGGGCTTGGGCATGTAGTCGTCAGCGCCTCCTTCGAGCGCCGAGACCGTGTCGGTGACCGAGTCCCGGGCCGTCAGGACGATCACGGGCATCCGTGAGCCCTGCGAGCGCAGCTGGTCCAGCACCTCGAAGCCGTCGATGCCGGGCAGGCCGATGTCGAGCACCATCAGGTCGAAGTCGCCGCTGAGCGCCTGGTCGAGGCCCTGGCGCCCGTCGACCGCGACGACTGTCTGGTGTCCCTCGGCCCGCAGGCCCTTGGAGACGAACGAGGCGATGCGCGCCTCGTCCTCGACGATCAGGATCCGGGCCACAGGGGCACCTCCATGGTCTGGGTCGTGGTGACGGGTCCCGACGCGTCGGTGCGTGCGGGCAGGGAGAGGACGAAGCGGGCGCCAGGAGGCTCGGCCTCCTCGACGCAGACGGAGCCGCCGTGGGCGAGGGCGATCGCGCGGACGATGGAGAGGCCGAGCCCGAACCCCTCGTCGCCGTCGGGGACCACGCTGCGCCCGAAGCGCTCGAAGATCTGCTCGCGGTCGGCGACCGGCACCCCGGGGCCGGTGTCGCGGACCCACAGCCGCACGCGGCCCTCGTCGTACGACGACCCGAGGGCGACCGTGTCACCGGGGCCGGTGTGCTTGACGGCGTTGTCGCACAGCTGCAGGAGCGCCTGGGTCACCCGCTGCTCGTCCAGGTCCGCCCTCACCTCGGCGGTCGCGTCGAGGACCCAGGTGCGCTCTCCGAGCGCTCGCGCCTTGGACAGCGTGGTCTCGGTGAGAGCGGCGACGTCGGTCGGACCGGTGGTGACGAAGTCCGGCCGGCTGGTCTTGGCCAGCAGGATGAGGTCACCCACGAGGCGGGCCATGCGGTCCACCTCCTCCAGGAGCAGGGCGCGGGTCTCGTCGACGTCCTCGGGACTACTGGCGTCGAGGAGCTCGAGGTGGCCGCGCAGGACCGTGAGCGGGGTCTTGAGCTCGTGCCCGGCGTCGTCGAGGAACTGGCGCTGGGTGACGAAGCCGCCCTCGAGGCGGTCGAGCATCACGTTGAAGGTGCGGGTCAAGGCGGTGATGTCGTCGTTGCCCTGCTCGGGGATGCGCCGGGACAGGTCGGTCGCGGTGATGTCGCTGGCGGTCTCCCGCAGCGTGCGCAGCGGCGCGAGGAGCCGGCCCGACTGGGTGCTCGCCAGCAGCACCAGCAGCCCGAGGGACAGCAGGGCGACGATCGCGTAGGTCTGCATCGTCTGGTTGATCTCGTCGTGCTCGTCGGCGAGGAAGCTCACGATGACCAGCGACCCCTGCGTGGTCTCGTTGACCACGGGCAGGACCGTCACCCAGACCTCGCCGAACGCGTCGGACGCGAGGACCTCGGTGCCGCCCTCGTCGAAGAGCTCGGTGACCGCCGCCTCGTAGCCCGGCTCGGTGAGGAACTCCTCTGCGTTGCGGTTCACCGTGCGGGAGGGCTCGTCGGCGGCGTCGGTGTAGGCGAGGAGGATCTCGTCGTCGTCCGGGACGTTGCGACGCAGGAAGAGGTCGAGCAGCCGGCCCACGTCGGTGAACGCCTCCCCGGTCTCGGGGTCGTCGCCGCCCTGGAGCCTGCGGAACTCCGCGATCTCCTGGTCGATCTGCTCGCTCGTCTGGCGCTCGATGCGAGCGGACTCCAACGTGTAGACCAGGATGCCGGCGCCGGCCATGGCCGCGGTGCTGAGCAGGGCGATGACGGCGGTGATGCGGGTGCGGACCGAGATGCGTGCGAAGGAGCCGCCCTGGCGGCCGCGCTCAGTCGTCGTCAGTGTCGGTCCTGTCATCGCGGTCGTCGTCCCCGTCGTCGTCGCCGTCCCGGTCATCGTCCCCGTCGTCGTCCGGGCGGTCGGTCTCGGGCTTCACGACGGTGATGCCATTCTGGTCGACGTCGGGGTCATCGTCCTGGTCGCCGTCACCCTTGCTGTTCGCGCCGCTGCCCTGTCCGAGCCCGGGGGAGGGCCTCGGGGACGGCGCAGGGCCGTCGTCGACGGGGGACTGCTCTCGCACGTCCTTGACGATCACCGGGTCGCGCCGGTCGGGCTCGCGGGCCGAGGATGACACCAGCGACCCGACGACGTATCCCGTCATGGGTAGGACGAGGGCCAGACCGACGAGGAACTTCGCGACCGTGCTCATGGGGTTCACCCTGGCCCTCGATCGTGGGTCCCGGGTGAGACCTCCATGAGAGGACTCTCATGCAGGCGTCGCGTGACCGTTGGGCGCTCCGGAGATCCCGCTCGGCGATCGGGTCGTGGGGGCAACCGCGAGGCAACGTGGGCCTCACTACAGTGGCACCCGTCACAGAGGAGGCCTCATTGATCGTCCCGTTCAGTGTCAACGACTTCATCGACCGAGCCGTCCAGGTCTATGGCGACCGCATCGGTGCCGTCGACGAGCCCGACCAGCCGGCCCGCCCCCTGGGCGACGCGGAGGGCGGTCTCACCTACGCCGAGATCGGCGCCCTCGCGCGCCGCCAGGCCGCCAAGCTCGACCAGCTGGGCATCGGCGTGGGCGAGCGGGTGGCCTTCGTCAGCCACAACAGCTCGCGCCTGCTCACCGCGTTCTTCGGCGTCGCCGGCTCCGGCCGGGTCCTGGTGCCGGTCAACTTCCGGCTGCGTCCCGACGAGGTCAGCTACATCGTCGAGCACTCCGGTGCCCGGGTGCTCGTGGTGGACCCCGAGCTCGACGAGGCTCTCGCGGGGGTGGAGGCGGAGTTCCGTTTCGTCATCGGCGCGGACGACGACCTCTACGCCGCCGCTCCCGAGGACGGGGGACCCGACCCGGTTCCGTGGGAGCCCGACGAGAACGCGACCGCCTGCATCAACTACACCTCGGGAACGACGGCGCGCCCCAAGGGCGTGCAGATCACCCATCGCAACATCTGGACCAACGCCGTCACCTTCGCGATGCACACCGCGGTGACCGACCGCGACGTCTACCTGCACACGCTGCCGATGTTCCATGCCAACGGGTGGGGCATGCCCTTCGCGATGACCGGCCTGGGCGTCAAGCAGGTCGTCATCCGCAAGATCGACGGCGCCGAGATCCTGCGCCGCGTGGAGAAGCACGGCGTCACGGTCATGTGCGCGGCCCCGGCCGTCGCGGCCGCAGTGCTCGAGGCAGCCCAGGACTGGGAGGGCGAGATCCCCGGCCGCGACAAGGTCCGCATCATCATGGCCGGTGCACCGCCGCCCACGAGGACCGTGGTGCGCGTGCAGGAGGAGCTCGGCTGGGAGTTCATCCAGATCTACGGACTCACCGAGACCTCGCCGCTGCTCACCATCAACCGGACCCGTGCGGAGTGGGACGACCTCCCGCCCGAGGAGCGTGCCCAGAAGCTCGTCCGCGCCGGCGCGCCCGCCCTCGGCGTACGACTGATGACCGACGAGTCGCCCGAGGGTGCCGGTGAGGTGCTCGCGCGCTCCAACGTGGTGCTCGAGGGTTACTGGGAGCAGCCGGAGGAGAGCGCGACCGCGCTGCGCGACGGCTGGTTCCACACCGGTGACGGCGGGGTCGTCGGCGACGACGGCTACCTCACGCTCCAGGATCGCAAGAAGGACGTCATCATCACCGGCGGCGAGAACGTCTCCTCGATCGAGGTCGAGGACGTGCTCTTCTCCCACCGGGCGGTGGCCGAGGTCGCCGTCATCGGCGTGCCCAGCGAGCGGTGGGGCGAGACCATCAAGGCTCTCGTCGTGCTGGCACCGGGGGAGCAGGTCACCGAGGCCGAGCTGATCGCGTGGTGCAAGGACAAGGCGGCCGGCTACAAGGCGCCCACCTCCGTGGAGTTCCGCGAGGCGCTGGCGCGCACGGCGACCGGCAAGCTGCAGAAGTTCAAGCTCCGGGCCCCCTACTGGGAGGGTTACGAGCGCCAGGTCAACTAGGGCCGGGCGCGGCAACGTCATGCGAGGCGAGGAGTCGACGCCTCGCCTCGCATGACGTCCGGCGGCGGCCTCAGCCCGGCATGACGTCGAGCACGACCTCGAACTCCAGCAGGTCCGCGCCGCTGGAGACGGGCTGGGGGCGCTCACCGGGCTGGCCAGCGTGGGCCGCGGCCGCCGAGCCGTCGCGCCACGCGGCGAAGGACTCCTCGTCCTCCCACTGGGTCACGACGAAGTAGCGCTCCTCACCGGCGACCGGCCGCAGCAGCTGGAAGCCGAGGAAGCCCGGCGAGCCGTCGACGGTGTGGGCCCGCGCGGCGAACCGCTCCTCGAGCTCGTCCTTGGCGTGCGGAGGGACGGAGATGGCGTTGATCTTCACGACGGGCATGACGCCGAGCCTACTGAGCAGGCGGTCCGTCTCGTCCCGGTCGGCCGCTACCCTCACCGGCATGCCAGCACTGAGGGACGTCGTCGACCTGCTGCACGGCTGGTACCCACCGGGGACCGCCGACTCCTGGGACGCCGTCGGTCTCGTCCACGGCGACCCGGAGGCCGAGGTCGCGAAGGTGATGTTCGCCGTCGACCCGACGATCGAGGTGGCCCGTGAGGCCGTGGCATGGGGCGCCGACCTGCTGGTCGTGCACCACCCGCTCTTCCTCAAGCCGGTGCACGGCTTCGCCGCCACGACGGCCAAGGGTCGGACCCTGTCGACGCTCGTCGCTGGTGGCTGCGCGCTGCTCACCGCGCACACCAACGCCGACCGCGCCGTCGGCGGTGTCTCGGAGGCCTTGGCCCACGCCCTCGGCCTGACCGACCTGGCGCCGATCCTCCCGGGTGGCTCGACCCCGCTCGACAAGCTCACCGTCTTCGTCCCCGTCGAGGCGGCTCAGGCGGTGCGGCACGCACTCGCCGCGGTCGGCGCCGGGCGCATCGGTGACTACGAGCACGCGTCGTTCTCGAGCGAGGGCAAGGGCCGCTTCCGACCGACGGCCGGTGCGACGCCGGCCATCGGGACCGTCGGGCGGCCCGAGGTCGTCGCCGAGGAGCGGGTGGAGGTGGTCATCGAGCGAGGTCTCCGTCGCCGGGCCATCGCGGCACTGACCGAGGTGCACCCCTACGAGGAGCCGGCCTACGACGTCATCGAGCTCGCGGACCACGGGGACACCAGGACGGGCACCGCGCGCATCGGCACCGTGGCGGAGACGACGTTGGGTGCGTTCGCCGAGACCGTCGCCGCGGCACTGCCCGCCACGGCCCACGGGGTGCGCGTCGCGGGTGACCCCGACCGCGTCGTACGACGGGTGGCGGTGTGCGGCGGGGCGGGTGACTTCCTGCTCGGTGACGTGCTGCGCACCGATGCCGACGTCTACGTCACCAGCGACCTCAGGCACCACCCGGCGGGTGAGTTCCTCGAGCAGGAGGGGCCGGCGCTGGTGGACGTCGCGCACTGGGCGGCCGAGTGGACCTGGCTGCCGGTGGTGGAGGCTCGGGTGCTCGCGGCGCTGGGCGATACGGTGGGCACCCGGGTGAGCACGACCGCCACCGACCCCTGGAACTTCCGTCTCTGAGGAGCACACGCTGAAAGCCGACCCGTTCGCCCAACTGAAGCTGCTCGACGTGCAGGCGCTCGACGCCCAGGTCGACCAGCTGCGCCACCAGCGCACCCACCTGCCCGAGCTCGCGGACATCACCGCGCTCACGCAGTCGCGTGGCGAGCTGGTCGACCAGATGCGCGATGCCCAGATCGTCGTCGACGACCTGACGGCGGCGCAGGTCAAGGCCGACGCCGACGTCGAGTCGGTCAGGACCCGCCGCACGCGTGACCGTGACCGCATGGACTCGGGCCAGATCTCCAACCCCAAGGACCTCGAGCGCATGCAGCACGAGCTGGTCTCCCTCGACCGTCGCATCGCGACGCTCGAGGACGAGGAGATGGAGGTCATGGAGCAGCTCGAGGAGGCGCAGACCCGGCTGACCGTCCTCACCGGGCAGGTGCAGGAGGCCGAGGCCCGCCTCGCCGAGCTCAGCACCGCGCGCGACGAGAAGGCCGCCGCGATCGACGCCGAGCTCGCCGAGGTCGTGGCCAAGCGGGCGCCGGCGCTGGAGGGCATGCCCGAGGACCTGCTGGCGCTCTACGAGCGGCTGCGCACCACCAAGGGTGGTGTCGGCGCCGCCGAGCTGCGCCAGCGCCGGTGCACCGGGTGCCAGCTCACCATCGACAACGCCGAGCTCGCGATCATCCGCGCCAAGCCCAGCAACGAGGTCGTCCGCTGTGAGGAGTGCACGCGCATCCTCGTGCGCACGGGCGAGTCCGGGCTGTGACCGAGTCGGTACGCCGGGTCGTCATCGAGGCCGACGGAGGCTCGCGCGGCAACCCGGGACCGGCCGGCTACGGCGCGGTCCTGCGTGACGCCGACACCGACCGGGTCCTCGCCGAGGAGGGCAGCACGATCGGGCGTGCGACCAACAACGTCGCGGAGTACTCCGGGCTGATCGCCGGCCTGCGCCTGGCGCGTGACCACGCAGCCGGCGCCGAGATCGAGGTCCGCATGGACTCCAAGCTCGTCGTCGAGCAGATGTCGGGTCGCTGGAAGATCAAGCACCCCGACATGCGGCCCCTCGCGGCGGAGGCGGCCGCGCTCGCGCCTGCGGGCACGTCGTACACCTGGATCCCGCGGGAGCAGAACAAGCACGCCGACCGGCTCGCCAACGAGGCCATGGACGGGGTGCGCGACGGCGTCACGGTCGCCGTCGAGGACTCGCTGATCGAGGAGATCGAGAGCCCGGCCGCGGCCGCGGCGGGCGACCCGCCGGCCTCGATGCAGGCCCAGGCGCGCGGCTGGTCGGCGACGTCGCACGAGCCGACCACCCTGATCCTGGTGCGCCACGGCGTCACCGCCCACACCGTCGAGAAGCGCTTCTCCGGCGGCCTGGCGAGCGCCAACCCGCCGTTGAGCGACGAGGGTCGCGAGCAGGTGCGCACCACGGCCGAGTGGCTGGCACCGATCGCCGAGAAGGTCGCCGTCGTCATCGCCTCACCCGTACGCCGCACCCGGGAGTCGGCGGAGATCGTCGCGGAGGTCCTGGGCGCAGGCCTCGTGGAGGAGCCGGGCTTCGCGGAGATGGAGTTCGGGATCTGGGACGGCATGACCTTCGGCGAGGTCGCGAAGGCGCACCCCGAGATGCTCGACGCCTGGCTCGGCTCCCTCGACGCGGCTCCCGAGGGTGGCGAGTCGTTCCGGATCGTCGAGGAGCGGGTCCTCGCCGGCCTCCAGCGGGTCCTCGCGGAGCACGCGGGCAAGACCGTGGTGGTCGTGAGCCACGTGACGCCGATCAAGACGCTGGTCTCGCACGCCGTCAACGCGCCGCTCGACGCGGTCTTCCGCATGGAGCTGACCCCGGCGTCGGTGACAGTCGTGTCCTTCTTCGGCGGAGGGGCCGACGGGGACGAGCCGCGCACGTCGATGCGGCTCTACAACGCCCTGCCACCGGCACGCGACGCGTTCGCGGACCCCACCCGCTGGTAGGCCGAGTCGGGGGGGGGTGGGGGGGAGGGCGGGGGACAAGCGCCGCCACCGCCCGCCCCCGCGGGGGGGCACAGGGGGGGGGGCGGGGCGCGGGCCGGCGCGGG
>NZ_JANNML010000163.1:0-22428 GCF_031397825.1 Nocardioides sp. | reverse complement strand
TGGGACCCCGCCGAGGTCGAGGTGACGTTCCAGTGGCTGCGGGACGGCCGCGCGATCACCGGCGCCACCTCGCGGACCTACCGCGTCGACCCGGCCGACCTGCGACACCGGCTGTCGGTCGCCGCGACCGCGACCGACGCCCAGGGTGCCAGCGCGACCGCGACGTCCGAGGAGACGGCCGCGGTCGGACGCGGGACCCTGCGGGCGAAGCGCGCGCCGGCGGTGCTGGGCACCGCCCGCTTCGGTCGCACCGTGCGCGCCGATCCCGGCCGGTGGTCGAGCGACCCCCATCGCACGACGTACCAGTGGTTCCGCGGCCCCCGGCCGATCGACGGTGCCACGGGCCGGCGCTACACCTTCGTCCCCGACGACGTGGGTCGCCACGTGCGGGTACGGGTCAACGTCAAGGCACCCGGCTACCACCCCGCCACGGCGACCTCCCCGCGCGCCGGCCGGGTCGGGCACCGCGTCGACCTGCGGCGCACCGTGACCTACCACGTCGAGACCCGAGGGCGGATCACCACGAGCCTGAAGGACTTCCGCCGCCTCGCGCAGCAGACGTACGACGATCCCCGCGGCTGGCGCGGCAGGGGCGTGCGGTTCGTCCGGGTCGAGCGCCGCGGCTCCTTCACCCTCGTCTTGGCCGAGGCCTCCACGGTGCCGGGCTTCTCCTCGGGCTGCAGCAGCACCTACAGCTGCCGGGTGGGTCGTTACGTGATCATCAACCAGACCCGGTGGAACCGGGCGACCCCGCCGTGGAACGCCGCAGGTGGGTCGCTCAGGGACTACCGCCACATGGTGCTCAACCACGAGACCGGGCACTGGCTGGGCAAGGGTCACGCCGGCTGCCCGGGGCGTGGCAAGCCGGCGCCGGTGATGATGCAGCAGAGCAAGGGCCTCGACGGCTGCCGCTTCAATCCGTGGCCGACTCCTCGCGAGCTGCGCTGACCTGCGCCGGCGCCGTGCGCTCAGTCGGCGGTGACGTCCAGCCGTTGCCGCACGTCGAAGCGGCTGCCCGGCACCGGCCCCAGCCCTAGGAGGTCCAGGGCGAGGTTGGCCAGGTCGCCGTTGCGGATCGGCTGTGGTCCGGTGAGACCGGGCCGCGAGGTGCCCGGGTCGGCGTAGGTCGCGTTCATCGCGTAGAGGTCTCCGTGGTCGACCCCGGGGCCCCAGACCACGAAGGGCACGCGGTAGTTGGCCAGCTTCGTCGGGTCCGAGTGGCTCTCGCCCGACCCGCCGTGGTCGGCGGTCAGGACGACGACCACGTCGCTGAGGTCGGGGTGGTCGTCGATGGCGGCCAGCATCCTCCCGACCAGGGCGTCGGCGGTCTCCACGGCGCGCAGGTAGGCGGGCGACATGAAGCCCGAGGCGTGACCGGTCTGGTCCGCGATGCCCAGGTGCAGGAAGGTGAACGCCCGGTCGCGCTGCACGAGGTCGGCCCGCGCGGCCTTGACGAGGGCGGCGTCCTGCTCCTCCTTGATCAGGCTGCGGTCGAGACCACCGGGCCACGACCGGTCGAACAGGCTGAACTTGGTCTTGGTCGAGAAGAGCGCGGTCGTGCCACCGGCCTCGTGGACGACGGTGAAGACCGAGGACACGGGGTGCCCGGCGGCCGCCTGGACGGTGGTGCCGGGGCGGTCGTCGTTCCACGTGACGCCGTGACCGCCCTTGCTCGCGGTGATGCGTCGTCCGGTGACCATGCCGGTGTGGTTGGGCAGCGTGAGCGTCATCTCCAGCTCGCTGCGGGCGTTGAGGGTGCCGGCGCCCTCGTCGAGCAGCCGCCACAGGTGAGGCACGGAGTCGCGCCCGAGCTTGGTCAGGGCCCGCGGATTGAGGGCGTCGATCGAGATCGCGAGCACCTGCGCGGGGAAGGCGCGTGCCGGTGCCGTCGTGGGCGGGGCGCCCGAGGTCGGCGTCCCGGCTGCCGGCATCGACCCGCAGCCCGTGGCCGCGAGGAGCGGTGCGAGGCACAGGGCGGCGGTGCGGGCACGCAGCGCACGGGTCCGGGACATGGTCCGACCCTACCGATAGGCTTGCTCGTCGTGCCGCCTCTCCGCGATGTCGACCTCGATGCCCCCATCGGCATCTTCGACTCGGGCTTCGGCGGTCTCACGGTCGCCCGCTCGGTCATCGACCAGCTGCCGCACGAGTCGATCCGCTACGTCGGCGACACCGCCCGCCAGCCCTACGGCCCCAAGCCCATCGGCGAGGTCCGTGAATATGCCCTCGAGTGCCTCGACCACCTGGTCGAGGAGGGCGTCAAGGCGCTGGTCATCGCCTGCAACTCCGCCAGTGCGGCGATGCTCCGCGACGCCCGCGAGAGGTACGACGTGCCGGTGGTCGAGGTCATCTATCCCGCCACCCGCCGCGCGGTGGCCGCCACCCGCTCGGGCCGCATCGGCGTCATCTGCACCGCGGCGACCGCCGAGTCGATGGCCTACGACGACGCGTTCGCCGCCGCCCCCCAGGTCGAGCTGACGACAAGGGCCTGCCCGCGCTTCGTCGACTTCGTCGAGGCCGGCGTGACCGGCGGCGACGAGCTGCTCGCGGTCGCCCACGACTACCTCGACCCGCTCACCCGTGCGGGCGTCGACACCCTGATCCTCGGCTGCACGCACTACCCGCTGCTGACCGGCGTCATCTCCTACGTGATGGGCGACGACGTCACGCTGGTGAGCAGCGCCGAGGAGTGCGCCAAGGACGTCTACAAGATGCTCGTGCGCACCGACCTGATGCGGCCGACCGGTGATCCGACCTACAGCTTCGTGACGACCGGCTCACCCGACGAGTTCGAGACGATCGGTCGCCGCTTCCTGGGTCCCGAGATGGTGAGCGCCAGCCAGTTCGTCGGAGGCCTGGCATGAGGCTGACCGTCGTGGGCTGCTCCGGGTCCTACCCCGGCCCCGACTCCGCGGCGAGCTGCTACCTGCTCGAGGCCGACCACGACGGTCGGACCTGGCGGATACTGCTCGACCTCGGCAACGGCGCGCTGGGCCAGCTCCACCGCCATATCGACCCCCTCACCGTCGACGCGGTGCTGGTCAGCCATCTCCACGCCGACCACTTCCTGGACCTCTGCGGCTACTACGTGATGCGCAAGTACCACCCCACCGGCGCCCAGCCGCGGATCCCGGTCTGGGGGCCGTCCGGCACCTCGGACCGACTGGCGCTCGCCTACGGCCTGCCGCTCGACCCGGGGATGCACGAGGAGTTCGACTTCCGGGTCTACGACGGCCCACTCCGGATCGGTCCCTTCGCGATCACCCCGGTGCCGGTCGACCACCCCGTCGACGCCTTCGGACTCCGGGTGGAGGCCGACGGTCGGGCGATCGGCTACAGCGGTGACACCGGCCCCTGCGCCGGCCTGGACACCGTGGCCGCCGACGCCGACCTGCTGCTGGCCGAGGCGTCGTTCCGCTCGCAGGACACCAATCCGCCCCACCTGCACCTCACCGGCACCGACTGCGGCGAGGCCGCCACGCGGGCCGGCGCGCGACGCCTGGTGCTCACCCACGTCCCGCCGTGGTTCGACCCGCAGACCGCCGTCGACGAGGCCCGCGCGGTCTTCGACGGCCCGCTCGAGCTGGCTGTCGCCGGGGCCGTCTACGAGCTCTAGGCGCCGCATAGGGCAGGCTGGAGCCATGATCCACGTCGAAGGACTCACCAGGACGTACGGCGGGTTCACCGCCGTCGACGACATCAGCTTCGTGGCCCAACCCGGCCGCGTCACCGGCTTCCTCGGCCCCAACGGGGCCGGCAAGACCACCACCATGCGCATCATGGTCGGGCTCACCCCGCCGTCGCGGGGCCGCGTCACGATCGGTGGTCACCTCTACCACGACATCCCCAACCCCGGTCGTCACGTCGGCGTGCTGCTCGATGCCTCGGCCCAGCACGCCGGGCGCAGCGGTCGCGAGATCCTCACCATCGGCGCTCGCACGATGGGGCTGCCCGACTCGCGCGTCGACGAGATGCTCGCGCTGGTCTCGCTGAGCCCCGAGGAGTCCAAGCGCCGGCTGCGCAACTACTCGCTCGGCATGAAGCAGCGCCTCGGCATCGCCCACGCGCTGCTCGGCGACCCTTCGGTGCTCATCCTCGACGAGCCGGCCAACGGCCTCGACCCGGCCGGCATCCGCTGGATGCGCGGCCTGCTCAAGGGCTACGCCGACCGCGGTGGCACCGTGCTGCTCTCGAGCCACCTGCTCCACGAGGTCGAGATGATCGCCGACGAGATGATCCTCATCGGGCGCGGCAAGATCGTGGCCCAGGGCGACAAGAAGACGCTGCTCGAGCGCGGAGGTGCACCCTCCAGCCTGGTCACGTCCCTCGACAACACCTCGCTCGCCACCGCCCTGCAGGGCAAGGGCTTCAGTGTCACCGCCGCGGGCGAGGGGCTGAAGGTCGAGGCGCCCGCCGTCGAGATCGGCCGCACGGCCCTCGAGGCCGGCATCGTGCTGACCGACCTGCGCTTCGGAGGCGCCGGGCTCGAGGACCTCTTCCTCGAGCTGACCTCCGAGACCCAACGTGAAGGCCACATCGAAGGAGCCTCGGCATGAGCATGACCCTGGACGTCTCCGGGACCGCGCAGATCCCCTTCACCCGCCTCGTCTCCGTCGAGCTGCGCAAGACCGCCGACACCCGCGCCGGTCGCTGGCTGCTCGGCGCGATCGTCGGCATCACCGCACTCTTCATGATCATCTTCTTCCTGGTGGCCGACGCCGACGAGCGGATCTTCGGCAACTTCATCGGCATCGCCTCGACGCCCCAGGGTTTCCTGCTCCCGGTGCTCGGGATCCTGCTGGTGACCAGCGAGTGGAGCCAGCGCACCGCGATGGTCACCTTCGCCCTGGCACCCTCGCGCACCAAGGTGATCGCGGCCAAGACCGTCGCCGCGCTCATCCTCGGCCTGGCCGCCTTCGTCGCGGCCATCGTGATCGCCGCCCTCGCCACGCTCCTGGGTGGTGCCAGCGAGGGCTTCGAGGGGCTCTCGGCGAAGATCTTCCTGCTGTTCCTCGCGCTCCAGCTCCTGACGGTGCTCCAGGGCTTGGCCTACGGCCTGATCCTGCTCAACACCCCTGCCGCGATCGTGACGTTCTTCGTGCTGCCGATCGCCTCGTCGATCGTCTTCGCCCTGGTGCCCTTCCTCCAGGATGCGGCGCCCTGGCTCGACCTCGGAACGGCCCAGCAGCCGCTCTTCAACTCCTTCGGGGGCGACCAGGGGCTGACCGGCGAGGAGTACGCCCAGCTCCTCACCACCTCCCTGATCTGGATCGTGGTGCCGTTCATGGCGGGATGGGCGCGCGTGATGCGCGCCGAGGTGAAGTAGGTCCCACCCCGCAGCAGCCGATCACCGTCGTGCGCCCGACCCCCACTAGGGTCGGGCGCATGACGTCTCTTGAGCGCACCCCCCGCGAGGACGGCCGGGCCGACGACGAGCTCCGGTCCGTGACCATCACCCGCAACTGGCTCGACCACGCGGCCGGGTCGGTGCTGATCGAGTTCGGGAAGACCAAGGTGCTCTGCGCCGCGTCGGCCTCGACCGGCGTCCCGCGCTGGCGCAAGGGCTCCGGCCTGGGCTGGGTCACCGCGGAGTACGCCATGCTCCCCGCCTCCACCAACACCCGCTCCGACCGCGAGTCGGTCAAGGGCCGCATCGGTGGCCGCACCCACGAGATCAGCCGCCTGATCGGCCGCTCGCTGCGTGCGGTCATCGACTACCAGGCGCTGGGGGAGAACACCATCCAGCTCGACTGCGACGTGCTCCAGGCCGATGGCGGCACCCGCACCGCGGCGATCACCGGCGCCTACATCGCGCTCGCCGACGCCTGCGCCCACCTCGGGGTGCCGAAGGCCCTCACCGGCTCCGTGGCGGCCATCAGCGTCGGGATCATCGACGGCGTGCCGCGCCTCGACCTGCCCTACGTCGAGGACGTCCGCGCCGAGACCGACATGAACGTCGTGATGACCGGCGACAACAAGTTCGTCGAGGTCCAGGGCACCGCCGAGGGCGCGGCCTTCGACCGCGCCGAGCTCGACGCGCTGCTCGCTCTGGCCGAGAAGGGCTGCGCCGACCTGACCCTCATGCAGCACGAGGCACTGGCCCGTTGAGTGCACCAGTGAGTGCCGCAGGGACCCGCATCTTCCTCGCCTCGCGCAACGCCAAGAAGCTCGCCGAGATGGACCGGATCCTGCGCGAGCAGGTGCCCGACATCGAGGTGGTCGGCCTCGACGACGTGCCGTCGTACGACGAGCCGGTCGAGGACGCGCCGACCTTCGTCGGCAACGCGCTGCTCAAGGCACGCGCCGGCGCCGAGGTCACGGGACTGCCGACGCTGGCCGATGACAGCGGGTTGTGCGTCGACGCGCTCAACGGCATGCCGGGCGTGCTGTCGGCGCGCTGGTCGGGCCCGCCGAAGGACGATGACCGCAACAACACGCTGCTGCTGTCCCAGCTCTCCGACGTCCCCGAGGAGCGGCGCACCGGCCACTTCGCCTGTGCCGTCGCGTTCTGCCACCCCGACGGTCGCGAGATCGTCGTCGAGGGGCGCATGGACGGCACGGTGCTGCGCGAGGAGCGCGGAGACGGGGGCTTCGGCTACGACGTGCTGTTCGTCGCCGACGACCGGCCGGGGCTGACGACGGCCGAGCTGAGTCGCGAGGACAAGGACGCGATCTCCCACCGTGGCAAGGCGTTGCGCGAGATCGCCCCTCAGGTCGCGGCGCTGCTCGGCTCGCGCTGAGCGACCCGCCTGCTGATGATCACTCCCCAGCCGGCGGCCATGACGAACATGATGATCGAGTAGACCGCAGCGGGGACGGCGATCTCGTTGACCTCCAGGACGTTCTCGGCGACGAAGATCGCCAAGGTCCCGTTGTGGACCCCGATCTCGAAGGACGAGGCGATGGCCTGTCCCTCGCGCACGCCGAAGGCGCGCGGCACGGCGTAGCCGACGACGAGGCTGATCGCACAGAACAGCGCGGCCACGATCCCGACGTCGGCGAGGTAGCCGCCGACCCGCTCCCTCTCACCGAGCAGGATGCCGAGCACCAGGATGGCCAAGATGACGGCCGACGCGATGCGCACCGGCTTGTCCATGGCCGCGGCGAACGACGCCTTCCTCGCACGGACCAGCATGCCGATGCCCACCGGCACCAGGATGAGCGCGAACACCTTCACGACCTCGGCCAGCGGCATCGAGACCGACTCGGACTTGTCGAAGTAGTCGATCGCCAGGTTGGTGATCAGCGGCAGCGTCGCGATCGCGATGATCGAGTTGATGGCGGTCAGGGAGATGTTCAGGGCCACGTCGCCGCGGAAGAGGTGGCTGAAGAGGTTGGCGGTCGTGCCGCCGGGCGAGGCCGCGAGCAGCAGCATGCCGATGCCCAGCAGGGGCGGGAGGTCGAAGGCCACGACCAGCCCGAAGCAGACCACCGGCAGCAGCACCAGCTGGCAGACCAGCGCCACGACGACGGCCTTGGGCTGGGTGCCGACGCGACGGAAGTCGGCGAGGGTCAGGTCCAGCCCGAGGCCGAACATGATGATGGCGAGTGCGACGGGCAGCCCGATCTCGGTCAACGCGGAGTCCATGGCCGGACCCTAGTCGAGGGTGACCCCGGTCACGTCGAAGAGGCACGCGATAGGTTCGCGTGATGGCCCGACACTTCCTCCTCCGCAGGACCTTCGCGCGCGTCGCACTGAAGCTCGCGCGCTGGCGCACCACCGGCGAGGTGCCCAGCAAGGGCATCCTGGTGGGCGCGCCGCACACCTCCAACTGGGACTGGGTCCTGACGATCCTGCTCGCCTGGGACAGCAACGTGCAGATCCGGCTGCTGGTGAAGGAGTCGTTCTTCAAGGGGCCGGTGGGCTACGTCATGCGTGCCACCGGCGCGGTCCCGCTCGACCGGGCCAACCCGGGCGGCACGATCCGGGCGCTGCTGGCCGATGCTGAGACCGACGAGACGTTCCTGCTGGGCCTGGCGGCCGAGGGCACCCGGAGCAAGGTGGACTACTGGAAGTCCGGCTTCTACCGCATCTCCCAGCAGACCGGCCTGCCGATCACGCTGGCGTTCATCGACGGGCCCACGCGCGTCGTCGGCTGGGGTCCGACGTTCCCGGTCACGGGTGACGTCGGCGCCGACATGGACAAGGTGCGCGCGTTCTACGCGGACAAGCGGGGCATCCGGCCCGAGCTGGCGACGACACCGCGGCTGCGCGAGGAGGGCCCGGTCGAGCCCGCCTGACCTACTGCCAGGTCCAGCTCTCGACGATGTCGGCGTAGGTGTCCTGAGCCTTCTGGTCGCCCTCCTGGGTGGACAGGATGATCGAGTAGAGATCGCCGTCGTGGATCGTCAGGTAGCCGTACTGCTCGATCGCGACGCCGTTCTCGTTGACCCTGGAGATCAGCACCGACACCGCCTTCTCGCCGTCGATGGTGGTGTCGCCGTTGTCGACCGGGGTGGCCCCGGTGGCGCCGACCATGTTGTTCTCCCAGGTCGGGCGGATGACCTCGGGGTCGGTCTCGCCACCGGCGAAGCCGGTCTCGATGATCAGGTTGGCCCGGGCGCCCTCGAAGCTCTGGCCCCAGGCGATCGCCTTGTCCGTCGCGCCGGACTGGCCGCCCGAGAGGATCTCCTCGGTGATGTCGGTCCAGGCGTCGGGCAGGGTGAACGCGTAGCCGCTGCCGATCAGCGGGTTGGGCGGGATCGTCGGGAGCGGGGTGGGGCTCGGGGTGGTCGGCGACTGCGTCGGCGGCGTCGGCGGCGTCGGGGCGGTGGGTGCCGAGGTCGAGGGGTCGTCGGTCGCGGTCTCGACGGTGTCGTCGCCCCCGGACAGGATGGCGAACAGCCCGCCGATGACGGCGATCAGCACGACGGCGGCGACGGCGGCCAGGATCCAGGGGGTCTTGCTCCTCGCCGAGGGCGGCGGGCCGGTCGGCCCGGAGGGGTACGCCGGCGGGTAGCCCCCGGCGTACTGCTGGACGCCCGCGGGAGGCGACATCGGCGGCGGCGAGGAGGGCGGAGGCCCTGTGGGCGACTGCACCGGCCACGGCGCCTGGGTCGGGGGAGCGGGCGGGTGCGGCTGCTGGGTCGCCGCCGGGGGGAAGGCCGGGGGGCGGGGCTGCGTGATGGTCCGGTCGAAGCGGCGCACGTCGGTGGCGCTCACCTTGCCGACCGCGAAGCCGAGCACCGCGCAGGCCCAGCGGGCGGCGGCGACGTCAGAGGTGCCGCGGTCGCGGGCGAGCATGTCGCCGGCCGACTCGACGGCCCGCGTCGGCTCGGCGCCGCTGTCGATCGTGCTCTGCATCATCCGGAAGGCGCCGAGTCTCACGGCGTCGACGAGGAGGTTGATGTCACCGGTCGAGGCAGCGGCCTCGTCGAGGTAGTCGTCGAGCGCGGCGCGCAGCAGGTCGGCGTCGTCGAAGACGCCGCGGCCCGAGGTGAGACCGAGCTCGTAGAGGTTCTCGTGCAGCTCCATGGTGCCTTCCGGAAGAGTCGGTCACAGCAGTGCCGAAGGGGGGACTCGAACCCCCATGCCCGAAGGCACAGGTACCTAAAACCTGCGTGTCTGCCAATTCCACCACTCCGGCGAGCGCGGGCCTCAGTCTAGGCCGAGGTCACGCCGCAGCTTGGCCACGTGCCCGGTCGCCTTCACGTTGTACTGCGCGAGCTCCACGGCGCCTCCCTCGGCGACCACGAACGTCGAGCGGATGACGCCCTCCACGACCTTGCCGTAGAGCTTCTTCTCCCCGAAGGCGCCGTAGCTCTTCATGACCGCCTTGTCGGGGTCGGAGAGCAGGGTGATGCCCAGGCCGTCCTTCTCGCGGAACTTCGCGAGCTTCTCCGGCTTGTCCGGCGAGATGCCGAGCACCTCGAAGCCGGCGGCCTTCAGCGACTCCAGGGAGTCGGTGAAGTCGCAGGCCTGCTTGGTGCAGCCCGGCGTCATGGCCGCCGGGTAGAAGTAGACGATCACCCGGCGGTCGCGCAGGTCCGAGAGGGTGACCTCGGCGCCGGTGTCGTCGGTGAGGGTGAAGTCGGGGGCGGCGTCGCCGGGGGCGAGGCGGGCATCGGACACGACGTGCTCCTTGTTGCGAGTTATGTGCAATAACGTACTGTGGGCTTCGACCGCCAACCTACCGAGTCCGGAGAAGTTCGATGCACGTGCCCGACGGCTTCCTCGACGCCCCCACGTCCATCGCGACCGGGGTGGTCGCGGCAGGTGGGGTGGCCTTCGCCCTGCGCAAGGCCCGCACCGAGCTCGACGACCGCACGGCGCCGATGGCCGGCCTGGTCGCAGCCTTCATCTTCGCCGGCCAGATGATCAACTTCCCCGTCGGCGCCGGCACCAGCGGACACCTGCTCGGTGGTGCGCTCGCTGCGGTGCTGGTCGGTCCCTGGACCGGGGCGTTGTGCATCAGCGTGGTGCTGCTGGTCCAGGCGCTCTTCATGGCCGACGGCGGGATCACCGCGCTCGGCACCAACATCGTGCTGATGGCCCTGGTCGGCTGCTTCACCGGCTACGTCGTCTTCCGCCTGGTCGCCGCCGTCCTGCCCAAGCGGCGCTCCTCCATCGCCCCCGCGGCCGCCGTCGGCGCGCTGCTGTCGGTCCCCGTCGCCGCGACCGTCTTCACGGCGCTCTTCGCCGTGGGCGGCACCGCCCCGGTCGAGACCGGCGACGTGCTCGTCGCGATGCTCGGCTGGCACACCGTCATCGGCATCGGCGAGGCGGTCGTCACCGGCCTGGTCGTGGCCTCGGTGGTCACGGTGCGACCCGACCTGGTGCACGGTGCCCGGACGCTGGTCCCGGCGGCCGAGCTCGAGATCCGGACGGTCCCGGCATGAGGACCCGCACGTTCGTCATCACCGGGCTCCTGGTCGCCCTGCTCGTCGCCGGGGTCGGCAGCTTCTACGCCAGCAGCCACCCCGACGGTCTCGAGTACGTCGCCGGCAAGACCGGCTTCCTCGACTCCGCCGAGGACTCGCCGACCTCCGACAGCCCGTTCGCCGACTACCAGACCGCCGGCGTCGACGACGAGCGCCTCGGTGGCGGACTGGCCGGCGTGATCGGCGTGCTGCTGACGCTGGTCATCGCGGGCGGGGTCGCCTACGCCGTACGACGCCGCACGCCCGCCGACGACTCCGTCGACGAGCCTGTCGAAGCCGAGCGCTGACGTGGGCGCCGGTCACGGCCACCGGCTGCACTTCCACGGCCACAGCCCGGTCCACCAGGCGCCCGCGCACCTGAAGGTCCTGCTGCTGGTGGGCTTCATGCTCACCGTCGTGGCCACGCCCCGCGACTGGTTCCCGGTCTTCGGCGGCTACCTCCTCGTGGTCGTCGCGGTGATCCTCGCCGCGCGGGTGCCGCTGCTCTACGTCGTGCGCCGGATGGTCATCGAGGTGCCCTTCCTCGTCTTCGCTGCGCTCATCCCCTTCATCGCCACCGGCCCGCAGGTGGACGTGCTCGGGGTCAGCGTCTCCGAGCCCGGTCTGCTGGCCGCCTGGGGCCTGGCCGTCAAGGGATCGCTCGGCGTCATGGCCTCGCTGACGCTGGCCGCGACGACCGAGCCGGCCGACGTGCTGGTCGGGCTGCGCCGACTGCGGATGCCCGACCTGATCGTGCAGATCATGGGCTTCATGATCCGCTACCTCGACGTCGTCACCGCCGACCTGGGGCGGATGATGGTCTCCATGCGCTCACGAGGGATGGACCCACGGTCCCCACGCAGCTGGCCGACGCTGGCGCGCACGCTCGGCTCGTTGTTCATCCGCTCCTACGAGCGCGGCGAGCGGGTCCACCTCGCGATGCTCTCGCGGGGCTACACCGGGGAGCTGCCCAGATGAGAGTGCCCAGATGAGCGTGCCCAGATGAGCGTGCCCGTCCTCGACGTCCAGGGCCTGGCCTACGCCTACCCCGACGGCCACCAGGCGCTCTTCGGCGTCGACCTCCACGTCCACCAGGGCGAGCGGGTGGCGCTGCTCGGCCCCAACGGCGCCGGCAAGACGACCCTGGTGCTGCACCTCAACGGCATCCTCACCGCGGGCGCCGGCTCGGTCAGCGTCAGCGGACTGCCGGTGGCCAAGGAGAACCTCCAGGAGATCCGGCGCCGCGTCGGCGTGGTCTTCCAGGACCCCGACGACCAGCTCTTCATGGGCTCGGTCCGCGCCGACGTCGCGTTCGGCCCGGCCAACCTCGGCCTCAAGGGGGCCGCCCTCGAGGCGCGGGTCATGACCGCGCTCGACCTGGTCGGCATGGCCGACTTCGCCGCCCGTCCGCCGCACCACCTCTCCTTCGGCCAGCGCCGTCGGGTCGCGGTGGCCACGGTGCTGGCGATGGAGCCGGAGATCCTGGTGCTCGACGAGCCGTCCTCCAACCTCGACCCGGCCTCGCGGCGCGAGCTCGCCGACATCATCCGCTCCCTCGACGTGACGGTCCTGATGGTCACCCACGACCTGCCCTACGCCCTCGAGCTGTGCCCCCGAGCGGTCGTCCTGAGCGACGGGCACGTGGTCGCCGACGGTCGGACCTACGACGTCCTGACCGACGACGCCCTGATGCGCGCCCACCGTCTCGAGCTACCGTTCGGCTTCGACCCTCGCGGCATTGATACCCTCCCGCAGTGAGCAAAGAGCTGTCTGACCTCGAGGCCGAGATCGAAGCGACCCGCGAGCGGCTGGCGGTCACCATCGACCAGCTCCTCTACCGCTCGAGCCCCAAGACGATCGTGGGTCGCGAGGTGGCCCAGATCAAGGGTCACTACGTCGACGCCGCGACCGGCGAGCCCCGCACCGACAACATCCTCAAGACCGTCGGCGGTGTCGTCGGGGTGATCGTGCTCTTCGTCGTGATCCGCAAGGTCGTCAACTGACCTGCAGGAGCCGCACGTGAGCGACAAGCGACCCATCAAGATGCTGCACGACCGAGTCCTCTGCGAGGTCGACAAGGAGGCCGGGGAGCGTCGCTCCTCCGGCGGCATCGTCATCCCCGCCACGGCCGCGATGGGTGGACGTCGCCTGGCGTGGTCCCAGGTCGTCGCCGTCGGCCCGCACGCGCGAGCCGTCGAGGTCGGCGACCGGGTCCTCTTCGACCCCGAGGACAAGGCCGAGGTCGAGGTCCACGGCGAGGTCTACGTCGTCATGCGCGAGCGCGACGTGCACGCCGTGGCCGCCGACCGCCTAGGCGACGAGTCGACCGGGCTCTACCTCTAGGACCGTAACCCCCGTCACACGGTGGCGTTGAGCCGTCATGCTCCGACACCGCGTCACCCGCCCGATCGTTGGCCTGCTGGCTGCCTGCACCCTGGTGCCGGGGGGTGCCGTCGTCGCCACGAGCGCAGGCGCCGTCCCCAGCGCACCGGCCCCGGTGGTCGCCGCCGTGGTCCAGGCGCAGCCGCAGGCGCCGTCGTACGACGCGCGGATCCGGATCACGAAGCACGGCATCCCGCACATCACGGCCCAGGACTTCGGCTCGCTCGGCTTCGGCAGCGGCTACGCCGCGGCATCGGCGTCGATCTGCACCTTGGCGGACACGCTGGTCACCGGGCGCGGTCAGCGCTCGCTCTTCTTCGGACCGAAGGCGCGCTACGACGACCAGGTCACGCTCGAGGCCTCCAACCTGCAGGTCGACGCGTTCGTGACCGACCTGCGCAACCGTCGCGTCGTCGAGAAGCTCCTCGCCTCGAAGGCCGGACCCGGGCGAGAGTCGCGCCAGATGGTCGACGGCTACGTCGCGGGCATCAACACGTACCTCCGGACGAACACCGTCACCGACCCGGCCTGCCGCAAGGCGGCCTACCTCAAGCCGAACGCCACCTCGATCGACCTGTGGTACGGCGTCTACCTCGCCAACCTGCTCGCCTCCGCGGGCGTCTTCGTCAAGGAGATCGTCGACGCCGACCCGCCGTCGGCCACCGACCCGGGCCTGCCCGAGCTGCCGGTGCGCGCGTCCGCGGTCGACCGTGCGGCGCTGCTCAAGGGTCTGGGGCGCGACCCCGAGGCGCCCTTCGGCTCCAACGCGACCGCGGTCGGAGGCGCCGAGACCTCGACGAGGCGCGGGATGCTGCTGGGCAACCCGCACTTCCCGTGGCGCGGCCGCTACCACTTCACCCAGCAGCACCTCACCATCCCCGGCTCCTACGACGTGGCCGGGGCGTCGCTGATCGGCTCACCGGCGGTCAACATCGGGTGGAACAAGAACGTCGCGTGGAGCCACACGGTCTCCACGGCCTACCGCTTCACGCCCTACGAGTACAAGACCGTCGGCCCCACGACCTACCTCACCGACGCCGGCCCGCAGCAGCTCGAGCGACGCACCGTCAAGGTGCGCGTGAAGCGGGCCGACGGCTCGGTCGGCACGGTGACCGAGGACCTCTACCGCACGCCGCAGGGCTATGTGCTCGACGCGCCGGCGCTGCTGATGCCGTGGAGTGCCACGAGCGTCTGGGCGTTCCGTGACGCCAACGGTGAGCAGCTGCGCACGATCGACACCTTCTTGAACATGGGCAAGGCCCGCAACGTGCGCGACCTGCTGCGCCGTCAGGACGCCGGAGGCGGGATGCCGTGGGTCAACACCACGGCGGCCGACCGCTTCGGTGACGTGCTCTACGCCGACCACTCGGTCGTGCCCCACGTCACCAACGAGATGGCCCAGCGGTGCATGACCCCGGTCGGCCGCGTGCTCAACCAGGTCGCCGGCCTGCCGGGCCTCGACGGCACCTTCGCCGACTCCTCGTGCGCCTGGGGGACCGACGCCGATGCCCAACGCCCGGGCATCTTCGGCCCGAGGAACCTGCCGTCGGTGGTGCGTCGCGACTGGGTGATGAACGCCAACGACTCCTACTGGCTGCCCAACCCGGCCGCGCGGCTCGAGGGCTACGACCAGATCATCGGCTGCGAGCGCTGCGTCCGGACGATGCGCACGCGGATGGTGTCGCAGTACGTCATCGACCGGCTGCGCGGGAAGCGCAAGGAGACCCCGCTGAGCTTCCGGAGCCACCAGCACGAGAACCGGCTCCGCGCAGCGGAGGTCATGCGCGCCGGCGGTGCTCTCGACGACGTCTGCGCGCAGACCGGCGAGACCCGCGCGTGCGCCGTGCTGAAGACGTGGGACGGCCGCTCCGAGACCACCTCGGTCGGCACCCACATCTTCGAGGAGTTCGTCTCCCGACTGCCCGCCGCGCCACTCGGCCAGGCCGACACCGTGTGGACCGTGCCGTTCTCGGCCGAGGACCCGCTCAACACCCCGCGCGGCCTCGCCAGCGACAACCCGCAGGTGGTGCAGGCGATGAGCGACGCGATCGCCTCGTTGCGGGCGCGCAAGATCCCGTTCGACGCCAGCTGGGGCTCGCTCCAGGTTGCGGGCGACCGCGGTGCACCGCCGCTCCCGCTCGGCGGTGGCACGGGCGACTCGGTCGGCAACGCCAACGCGCTGGCGTCACGCAACCCGGTGCAGAACAAGGGGCGCTACCGCGCGATCACCTACGGCTCGTCGCACATCCAGGCGATCTCGTTCCTCGACGGCGGTCGGGTCGACGCCCGCACGATCCTGACCTACGGCCAGGACGAGAACCCGCGCTCGCGCTGGTCCAGCGACCAGACCAGGCTCTTCTCTGAGGGTCGCTGGGTCCGCTTCGCGTGGACCGACGCGCAGATCAGGAAGGACCTGGTGCGGTCCTTCGTGGTGAGGGGCTGACGCCCGGGATGCTGGGGGCGCCGGGCAGGAGGGCCAGCTCGGCGTTGTCGGCGTCCTGCAGCGGCCCCGAGGTGGGCTGGTCGCGCAGGTCCGGGATGAAGAGCGCGGCAGCGGCGGCGAGGAGCATGCCGGCACCCAGCACGAAGAAGCCGGTCGTGTAGCCGCTCTCGTCGGGGATCCCGGTCGGCCCCACCTGGGCGGTGACGATGCCGGCCATCACCGCCGCGCCGACGGAGCCGCCGATGGTGCGGATGTTGGCGTTCATGCCGCTCGCCACCCCGGTCTGCTCCTGGGGGACCGAGGCAATCACGACGCCGGCGAGGCTGGAGAAGATCAGGCCCGACCCCAGGCCCTGGACCGTGGTCGCGGCATAGAGCTGCCACGTGGCGTCGTGCCACAGCGCGATCGAGACGAACGACGCAGCCGTCGTCAAGGTGCCGGTCACGATGACCGTGCGCGCCCCGACCGCGTGGATGAGTCGCGCGGTGAAGAAGCCGACCAGGAAGCTCGCGATCGCGGAGGGGACCAGGAGGAACCCCGACTCCGAGATCGAGGCGCCGAAGCCGTAGCCGGCCGCCTCCGGGGTCTGGAGGAGCTGGGGCAGGAAGCCGAAGGCCGCGAAGATGCCGAACCCGACGAAGGCCGCCACCAGGTTGGTCGTCCAGACGCCGCGCAGGCGCATCATCCGCATGTCGATCATCGGCACCGGCACACGGGTCTCGACGGCGACCCAGGTGACCAGGCCGACAGCGGCGAGGGCGAGGAGCCCCAGGATCCGCGGCGAAGACCAGCCCCACACGTTGCCCTCGGAGAGCGCCAGCAGCAGTGCGACCAGCCACACGGAGAGGAGCACGGCGGGCAGGATCGGCAGGCGTGCCGGCGTCCGCACGGGTGACTCGGGCACGAACAACCGGGCGGCGACCGCGGCCAGTGCCGTCACGACCATGGGGATCCAGAAGAGCCCCCGGAAGCCGAACACCTCGACGATCGGGCCGGCGATCACGATGCCGACCCCGAACCCGACCGCGGTGAGCGAGGCGAGCACGCTCAGGGCCGTGGCGACGTTGTCGTGGAACTCGTCGCGGGCGATGCCGAAGGCGAGCGGGAGCACGCCGCCACCCGCGCCCTGCACCACCCGCGCGAAGATCAGCCACCCGATGCTGGGTGCCAGCGCGGCGAGCAGCGACCCCAGCACGAGGGCGCTCAGCGTGATGACGAGCATCCGTGTCTTGCCGACGACGTCGCCGATCCGGCCGAGCAACGGGGTGGCGATGGAGGCGCTGAGGAGATAGCCGGTCAGCACCCACGTGACGGTGGTCTGGTCGGTGTCGAACTCCGTCTGGATCGTCGCGAGGACCGGGACGATCATCGACTGCAACAAGGAGAACGACGACACCGAGACCGCGAGGACGGTGAAGGTGACGGCTCCGCGGCCGGGCCTGGTCAATGGGTACTCCTCGACGTTTGGTTGCCGAGTGCAACCAACCGCCGAGTGTAGGGGAGCGGTGGTGATCCGCCTCAGTCGTCGCCGAGGCCGTTGCGCTCCGCCCAGACGGCCGCCTGCGTCCGGTCCTGCACCCCGATCCGGTTGAAGACGGAGGTGAGGTGGGACTTGACCGTCCGGTCGGTGATCCCGAGACGGCGCGCGATCTGCTTATTGACCAGGCCCTCACGCACCAGCACGAGCACCTCGATCTCGCGGGGACTGAGGTTGACGGAGGTCGGCGAGGCCGGCCGTGCGCCGAGGAGCTGTCGCGCGGCTCGCGGGTGGATCGGGGACTCGCCGCGGCTCACCTGGCGCAGGCCCGCCACCACCTCGTCGGGCTCGGCGTCCTTGAGGAGGTAGCCCAGGGCGCCGGCATCGAGGGCGGCCACGATCCGCTCGGAGTCGGAGAAGGAGGTCAGCACCAGGACGTCGGTGCCGCCCTGCTCCACGATGGTGCGGGTCGCCGTGACGCCGTCCATGCCGGGCATCTGCAGGTCCATCAGCACGATGTCGGGGTGCAGCTCGGCGACGAGGTCGACCGCGCCCTGACCGTCACCGGCCGTGCCGACGACCTCGATGTCCTCGACGCCGGCCAGGTAGCCGGCCAGGGCGCCGCGCAGCACGGCGTGGTCGTCCGCGAGCACGACGGTGATCACCCGCCCACCTCCAGCCGGACCGTCGTGCCGGTGCCGGGGGAGGAACGGACCTCGAGGACGCCGCCGCTGTCGTGGGCGAGGCTCTGGAGGCCACGCAACCCGTAGCGCGTCTCCTCGCGAACGGCCTCCGGGTCGAAGCCACGCCCGTCGTCGGCGACCTCCAGCACCACGCGGTCCCCGGTGCGCAGGACCTCGATGCGCAGGCTCGACGCGGCGGCGTGGCGCAGGGCGTTGCGCACGGCCTCCTGGGTGACCCGCCAGACGAGGGCGGCGCTCTGCTGGCTGACGCCGTCGAGCGGCACCACGTGGACCGATGCCTCGACGCCGGCTGCCGCGGCCGGCGCACACAGGTCCTGCAGGGCGGCGTCGAGGGTCGTGACCGACAGGTCCGGGGGATGGATCTCCACCAGCAGGGAGCGCAGGCCGCGCATGCTGCTGCGCAGGGAGCGAGCGGTGGTGAGCAGCGTCTCGCGGTGCTCGGGCGAGGCGTCACGTGCGACCGTGGCCACGGCGTACGCCGACGCGGCGAGGTCCTGGACGACACCGTCGTGGAGGTCCCGGGCGATGCGCCGGCGCTCGGCGTCGGAGGCGGTGGCGGCGTTGCGCAGCAACCGCTCACGATCGGCGGCGGCCCGAGCCTCGCGTCGTGTCATGACCCACAGCATGGCGGTCGCGATCGCGACGAGCAGCACCAGCCCGCCGATGGTGATGCGACGGAAGGGGGCGATGACCTCCGCCTGCCGGGCGTCGATGCCGTCGGCGGAGAAGTAGGTCTCGAAGAGGAGGGGTTGACCCTCGGGACTGACGATCTGCGTGTAGACCTCGACCAGCCCCTCGCCCGGCGGCTCGAACCGGTTCTCGGGCTCGCCGAGGTCGGACACGTCGGCCTCCGAGCCACCGTCGCGCAGGATCGCGAGCTCCTCCGGGCCGAGCTGGAAGCGGTCTCCGATGAGCCGCACCTCGTCGGAGTAGAGGATGGTGCCGTCCTCCGCCCAGATCTTGATGCGCCGGACGTCCTCGACGAGCAGCCGGTCCAGCGCGACCCGGTCGAAGCGGTCGACGGCGCTGATCCGCCCGGCCACGAGACCGCGCGGGAGGGCCGGCTCCGCGACGGAGAGGGCCAGCACCTCGGTGGTGGCCCGCGCGTCGTCGAGCGCCTCGTCACGGGCAGCCCGCCCGGCGAGGGTCTGCGTCGCCACGACGATCGCAGCCAGGGCCAGCAGCCCGATGGCGAGGTACTGCGCCACCGGGCTGCTGACGAGTCGCCGTGGTCCGGTCATGACGGACCAGTATGGCGACCCGGCGCGTCGCCGGTCAGAGGGCGACCGTGGCGACGCAGACTTCGTCCGTCGCGGGGTTGACCGCGCGGAAGGTGAACTGGTCGGTGCCGTCGGCATCGACGGTGCGGCGCTCGACGGAGAACGACCCGCTCCGACCGCGGGTGACCGAGGTGCCGCGGGCGGTCACGCCACCGTCGTGCCGCAGCACCCAGGTCCAGCTCTGGCCGGTCCGGTTGCTGTCGATCTCGGCCTCGACCTCGATGCGGCCGTCGTCAGGCTTGGCCTTCATCTTCCAGTCCGTCGAGCCCGAGCACGAGCCGGTGTTGATGACGCGGCCGTCGGACCCGCCGGCCTGGGCGCTCCCGGCGACGGCGAGGGGGAGGGTGGCTGCCAGGAGGGCAGCCGCGGCGACGGCTGCGGGTGTCGTGCTTCGGATCTTCATGGTGTTCTCCTCGGTGTCGGCGGTGCTGGGGATGTGACGTCAGGCTGCAGCGGTCGCGGTGGCACCGACCACTGGTCGCGGGTACTACGACCAGCGAACGGAGGTCCGTCGGCTCCGCTACATTGCGCCAGTGAGACCGCACCCCTTCGCTCAGGCGGGCGCCCTGAGCGCGGCGTACGACGCGGTCGACTGGGCGGCCACACCTCTCGGCGCGGTGGACGACTGGAGTCCGGCGCTGCGCAGCGCGGTCGACCTGACGCTGAGCACCCGCTTCCCCGTCACCCTGCTCTGGGGGCCTGAGCTGGTGCTGGTCTACAACCAGGGCTACACCGAGCTGATCGACGCCAAGCACCCCCGTGCCCTCGGCAGCCGCTGCGAGGACATCTTCCCGGAGGCGTGGGAGGTCATCGGCCCGATGCTCCGCTCCGTGCTGGAGACGGGCGTGCCCACCTGGGTGGAGGACACCTACCTCCCGCTCCAGCGCTCGACCTTCCTCGAGGAGTGCTACTTCACCTTCTCCTACTCGCCGGTGCGTGGTGAGGACGGTCGCATCGAGGGCATCCTCGACATCTCGGTGGAGACCACCGGCTATGTCATCACCCGGCGCCGCCTCGCGATGCTGGCCCAGCTGTCCGACGCGCTGTCCTCCGCCGAGGACGACGACACGGTGGCTGAGCGGGCCGCGACGGTCCTCGCGACCGACCCTGCCGACCTGCCGCAGGTCGAGATCCGGCTGCCGGGCGAGCCGGTGGCAGGGGCGTCGCCGTTCGGCCCGGCCCCGGCCATCACCGAGGGCGTCGACCTGCACCTCGACACCGAGGGCGCGGGCAGGGTCGCGTGGCTGCCGCTGAGCCTGGGCGGGATGCTCGTGGTGCGCCTCAGCGAGCAGCTCGAGCCGACCGGTCTCTACCTCGACTTCCTGCGCCTGATCGCCGCCAACCTCGGTGAGACGCTGATCCGGCTGCGCAGCCTGGGGGCGGAGCGCGACCTCTCCGCTGCGCTCCAGCGGGCACTGCTGAGCCGCCCCGCCGGCTCCCTCGAGCTCGACCTGGCCGTGCGCTACGTCCCGGCGTCCGACCTCGCCCAGGTCGGAGGCGACTGGTACGACGCGTTCCTGCTGCCGGACGGCAGCCAGATGCTCGCGATCGGCGACGTCGCCGGTCACGACCAGCGCGCGGCAGCAGCGATGGCGCAGCTGCGCAACCTGGTGCGCGGGGTCGCCCACACCCTGCCCGACGCCACACCTGCCGCCGTCCTCAGCGGGCTGGACCGCGCCATCCACGGACTCGAGGTCGAAGCGGTCGCGACAGCTCTCCTCGTCCGGGTCGACCGCTCGTCGGAGGAGGGCGCACGCCCGCTCCAGCTGACCTGGTCCAACGCGGGCCATCCGGCCCCGCTCGTGCTGGAGCCCGACGGCAGCGTCCACGCGGTCGACGCCCAGCACGACGTGCTGCTCGGGGTGGAGCCGTCCACCCCGCGTCGCGACCTCCGGTGCTCGCTGGCACCCGGCGCCAGCCTGCTGCTCTACACCGACGGCCTGGTCGAGCGCCGGGACGCGACGTTCGACGAGGGGGTCGCCTGGCTGCAGGCTGCCGTCGCCGGGCGCCAGGACCTGACGGCCGCCGAGCTCTCGGACCACGTCATCGGCCAGCTCGGCCAGCCCATCGCCGACGACATCGCGCTGCTGGTGGTGCGGGCGCCGCAGTGAGTCAGGCGGGAGTCAGGCGGGAGTCAGGCGGGACTCATGCGGGGCTCGGCCGCCGGACCGTGGTGCCCCCAGGGCAGCTCGTGGGTCCAGCCCAGGGCCGCCAGGACGCTGGGCAGCAACGCCTTGGCCGTGCGACGGTAGCCCGCGCTCGAGGGGTGGAAGCGGTCGACCGCGAACATCTCGTCGGGTTGGGCGATGAAGAACGGACCGACCACGTCGGCAAGGCTGACGGCGATGCCGCCCAGCTCGGTGGTCACCTCGCGTTGCGCCGTCGCCAGCTGCCTCGACGCGCGGCTGCCCAGGGAGCGCAGCGGCTGCGGCACGGCCGTGAGCATCCCGAGGTCCGGGCAGGTGCCGACGACCACAGGGGTGCCGCGCTCGCGCAGCGCGCCCACGACCTCGGCCAGGTGGCGGCGTGACTCGGAGGTCTTCACCCGGTGGGTGATGTCGTTGCCGCCGACCACGATCACCGCGACGTCGGGGCGGTAGTGGCGCGGCAACGAGGTGAGCTGGGCGCGCAGCATCGAGCTCTCGGCCCCCACGAAGGCAGCCGTGTGCAGCCGGACAGCGCGGTGGGTGCTCTTCGCCAGTCGCCGGGCCAGCTGGGCGCCCAGGGTCTGCTTCGCCGTCTCGGCCCCGAGGCCGGCCGCGATCGAGTCGCCCAGCAGCAACAGCTCGATCGGGTCGCCGTACGTCTTCTTGTAGGTGCGGTCCGCCGAGTGCGGGTCCTCGCCCAGCGGCTTGCCGATCACCCGGCGCGCGATGCGAGCCTGGTGGCGGAAGCCTTCGCGCAGCGCGAGGAGCACGCCGGCCACGGAGGCCAGGCCGAGCGCCAGGGTCAGAGCGATGCGGCGCATGGACCCACCATGCACCTCCGCGGTGAACGGACGTGAAATGGCGCCGGGCCGGACATCGAGGATGTCCGGCCTGGTGGGTGGTACGGCATCAGGGACTCGAACCCCGAACCCGCTGATTAAGAGTTTGATATCAGACGTACCGGAGGATCCCGACACGCTCTCGTGAGTGCGGCTGAGCGTCAGGACCGTCCCGTTCGACCCCCCGAGTCCTAGGGGTGTCGGAGAATCCGTGACCAATCGGTGACCAATACCGACTTCCCGTAGGGAAGATCGCCGACCGGCATGACTTGCAGCTGCTGGTGGTCTGTACGTAG
>NZ_JANNML010000089.1:0-5246 GCF_031397825.1 Nocardioides sp. | reverse complement strand
GCGTTGACCGTCGAGGCATCGTCGAGGGCGCCGGAGGCGATGAGCTCGTCGATGGCGCCGGCGCGGGCCTGCATCTGGGCGGTCTTGTCCTCGGCGCGCTGGATCGCCTGGCCCACGTCGCCCATCTCGTCCCCGATGCCGGACATCGCCTCGTTGATGCGGGTCTGCGCCTCGGCGGCGGTGTAGGTCGCCTTGATCGTCTCCTTGCGGGTGCGGAACGACTCGACCTTCGCCTGCAGCCGCTGCTGGGCGAGGGTGAGCTTCTCCTCCTCCGCCTGGAGGTTGGCGTGCTGGGTCTTGAGGTCGGTGATCTGCCCCTGGAGACCGGACTTGCGGGTCAGCGCCTCGCGGGCGAGGTCCTCGCGGTCCATCTGCAGAGCCTTCTCGGCCTGGTCGGTGTACTTGGTCGCCTGCTGCTCGAGCTGGGCGACCTGGAGCTCCACGCGCTTGCGGCTCGTGGCGACGTCGGCCACGCCCCGGCGTACCTTGGAGAGCAGGTCGAGCTGGCGCTGGTAGCTGTAGTCGAGGGTCTCGCGGGGGTCCTCGGCACGGTCGAGGGCCTTGTTGGCCTTCGACCGGAAGATCAGGCTGATGCGCTTCATCATGCTCATCGGGTGGGGTCCCTCTCGGATGGTCCTGCGTGCTGCGTGGTCTCACTTCAGCCTACGGCGCCACCGATGCGCTCCGCGACCACGCGGGTAGTCTGGGTGCGTCGGATCACGCGTCCGCCGCTCGCCCGTCCCTGCCAGCCCCGACTCCCGAAGGCCTGTCCCGTTGTTTGGTCGTAGCAAGTCCGAGACCCCCGCCGTCGACACCAGCACGGTCAAGCCCGGTGGCAAGGGTCGCCCCACGCCCACGCGCAAGGAGGCCGAGGCCGCGGCTCGCGCCAAGGCCAAGGTCCCGCGCACCCGCAAGGAGATCGCCGCCGCGCAGCGCTCCTCGCGCGTCGAGTCGAGCCAGAAGGTCCGCGCCGCGATGAAGTCCGGCGACGAGCGCTACTTCATGGCCCGCGACAAGGGGCCGATGCGCCGCTTCGTCCGCGACTACGTCGACGCTCGCTTCTCGATCGTCGAGCTGATGATCCCGCTGCTGATCGTGACGATGGTCCTCGGCTACTCCGGCAACCCCGACCTGGCCAGCATGGGCAACACGATCCTGCTCGGCACGCTGCTGCTGGTCATCTTCGACGTCTTCTTGATGCGTCGCCGGATGAAGAAGGAGCTCGAGCGCCGCTTTCCTGGCGAGAGCACCAAGGGCATCGCCTACTACTCCATCACCCGCTCGATGCAGATGAAGTTCATGCGGATGCCCAAGGCCCAGGTCAAGATCGGCCAGGAGCTGCCCGAGCACTACCGGTGACGGGCCACCGGTGACCGGCCAGGCGGCTGGTCTGCTGACCGGTGTGCTGGCTGCCGTCCTCTTCGGCCTGGCCGCGGTCGCCCAGGCCCGCGCCGTACGACGGGGCGCGCAGCGCCCGAGCCGGCTCACCGACTTCGTGGCGCACGCCGTGCGGGACCCGCTGACCATGCTGGTCGTGCTGGCCTACCTGGGAGGGTTCGTGCTGCACGCGGTCTCGATCTACCTGGTGCCGCTCTACCTCGCGCAGGTGCTGATCTCCCTGTCGCTGCCGATCACGGCGCTGGCCTCGCGTCGCGTCGACGAGGACCTGGCTCCGGGTGACTGGGCCGGCGTCCTGGCGGTGACCGCGGGCCTGGTGCTCGTCGCGCTCGGCGCCGGCGAGCCCGGCGACGTGGTGACCACGTGGACCTTCGCGCTCCCGCTGGCCGGCGGCGTCCTGGCCCTGGCCCTCGTCGGGCTGGTCGGCAGCGGCTGGGCGGGGCCGCTGCTCGGAGCGGCGGCGGGCCTGGGCTACGCCGGGTCGGCACTCGCGGTGCGCGGGGTCGGGCTGCCGCTCGAGGCGGCCGTCGTGGTCGCGGCACTCGCCGTACCCCTCTTCGGGCTGCTGTCGTTCTGGCTCTACTCCCTGGGCATGCACGCCGACGCGGTGACGGCCACGACCGCCCCCCTGATCGTCGGTCAGACCGCGGTGCCGGCCTTGCTCGGCGTGTGGCTGCTGGGCGACCAGGTCCGCGACGGCTGGACCGCGAGCGTGGTCGTCGGCCTCACGCTCGCGGTCGCAGGAGCCGTCTGGGTCAGCCGAAGTCGCGCCGCGACGGCGACTGCGTCTTAGCCGGGTCCCGCTCGGCCACGTCGCCGACGACGCCGTCGATGGCGGTCATCGTCGCCTCGTCGAGCTTCACGCCGGCCGCCTTGACGTTCTCGGTCACCTGCTCGGGGCGGCTGGCGCCGATGATGGCCGAGGAGACGTTGGGGTTCTGCAGGACCCACGCCACGGCGAGCTGGGCCAGGCTGAGGCCGGCCTCCTCCGCGATCGGCTGGAGGCGCTGCACCCGCTCGAGCACGTCGTCCTTCATCCAGCGCGAGATCATGTCGGAGCCACCCTTGGCGTCGGTCGCCCGCGAGCCCTCCGGCGGCTGCTCGCCCGGCTTGTACTTGCCGGTGAGCACGCCCTGCGCGATCGGCGACCAGACGACCTGGCCGAGACCGAGCTCCTCGCTGGTGGGCACGACCTCGGCCTCGATGACGCGCCAGAGCATGTTGTACTGCGGCTGGTTGGAGACCAGCGGGATCTTGAGCTCGC
Organism: Nocardioides sp.; assembly: GCF_031397825.1. GTDB lineage: Bacteria > Actinomycetota > Actinomycetes > Propionibacteriales > Nocardioidaceae > Nocardioides. The sequence continues at coordinate 2,584 of NZ_JANNML010000089.1, read as the reverse complement.
GGGCGAGCACGTGGGCCGCGCGGATCTCCTCGGCGCGCCACTCCGAGACACCGATGTAGAGCGCCTTGCCCGAGCGGACGACGTCGGCGAAGGCCTCCATCGTCTCCTCGAGCGGGGTCTCGTGGTCGTAGCGGTGGGCCTGGTAGAGGTCGACGTGGTCGGTCCCGAGCCGCGTCAGCGATCCGTCGATGGCCTCGAGGATGTGCTTGCGGGACAGTCCGTGGTCGTTGTGCTTGCCCGGGCCGGTGGGCCAGTAGACCTTGGTGAAGATCTCCAGGCCCTCGCGCCGCTCGCCCTTGAGCGCCTTGCCGAGCACCGTCTCGGCGGCGGTGTTGGCGTAGACGTCGGCGGTGTCGAAGGTGGTGATGCCCTCGTCGAGGGCCTGCCGCACGCACGCCAGGGCGGCCTCCTCCTCCACCTGGGAGCCGTGGGTCAGCCAGTTGCCGTAGGAGATGGCCGAGATCTTGAGGCCGCTGGCCCCGAGGTTGCGAATTTCCATGCTTCCGACCCTAGGCGCCGGGCCAAGCCTCGTCGGGGGGTGTCGCCGCGGGAGTGGGCCGATGTCGGTTCGTCGAGTCGGGGCAAAGTTGCAGCCCCGGGTGCAACATCGCGCCGACTCGGCAGTGCTTGCGGTGCTGCCCGCAGCCTGCCCGCTGCCCCGTCCGCACCGGGTGCCAAGATGCACGGGTGAGCAGCCCGACCGCCGACGTGTCCGTGCGCATCGCCTGGGCCGACGACGCCGCGGCGATCGCCGCCCTCCAGCTGCGCACCTGGCGCACGACCTACGCCGACCTCCTCCCGCCCGAGGCCCTGCCCGACGACGTCGACGCTGCCGCCGCGGTGTGGGCCGCGTCGCTGCGCAAGCCGCAGGACGCCCGCAACCGGGTGCTCGTCGCCCTGGAGCGCAACCGGGTGGTGGGCTTCGCGATGACCGGTCCCGGCGCGGACCCCGACTGCGACCCCGTCGCCGACGCCGAGGTCCAGGAGCTCACGATCGATCCCACCGAGCGGGGCAAGGGCCACGGGTCGCGCCTGCTCCAGGCGGCGATCGACACGATGGTGGCCGACAAGTTCACCCGTGCCGTGCTGTGGAGCATCGCCAGCGACGATGCGACACGGGTGTTCCTCAGCGAGGCCGGCTGGGCACCCGACGGCGCCCACCGCGGGCTGGACCTGGACGGGACCGGCGCGACGGTCGTCAAGCAGGTTCGCCTGCACACCGCCTTCTCATGAGCCCGGGGGCCGAGGCCCCGGACGATGTCCCTGCCGAGGACCGCCGCGCGATCGTGCGCGACAGCCTCGCTGTCGGCATCGCCACCGGCACCTACGGCGTCTCCTTCGGCGCCGTGTCGGTCTCCTCGGGTCTCGACGTGCTCCAGACGTGCGTGCTGTCGCTGCTGATGTTCACCGGAGCCTCCCAGTTCGCCATGGTCGGCGTCATCGCCTCGGGTGGTGCACCGCTGTCCGGAGCACTGACCGCGCTGCTGCTCGGCACCCGCAACACCCTCTACGGACTGCGTCTCGCACCTCTGCTCGGGTGGACCGGCCTGCGTCGCGTCGGCGCCGCCCACCTGCTCATCGACGAGTCGACCGCGATGGCCGTGACCCGCCGTACGACGGAGGGTGCGCGAGCCGGCTTCCTCGCCACCGGCGGCTCGATCTTCGTCCTGTGGAACCTCTTCACCCTGCTCGGCGCCATCGGCGGCACGGCGATCGGCGACCCGCGCACCTTCGGGTTGGACGCGGCCGTGGGAGCCGCCTTCCTGGCGCTGCTGTGGCCGCGCCTCCAGCAACGACGCACGGTGCTCGTCGCCCTGCTCGCCGCGGCCGTGGCGCGGGGCATGGTCCCGGTCACGGCCGCGGGCGTCCCGGTGCTGGTGGCCGGTGGTGTCGTGCTGCTGGTGGGCGTGTTCCCCCGGCTGGACGGAGCCGAGCGATGACCTGGGTGGCGATCGTGGTGGCCGGCGTCGGCTGCTACCTGCTCAAGCTCGCCGGACTGTGCGTCCCTGCCCGGGTGCTCGAGCGTCCGGTCGTGGCACGGGTGGCCGACCTGATCCCCGTGGCCCTGCTGGCCGCCCTGGTGGCCATCCAGGTCTTCACCAGCGGGCAGGCGCTGGTGCTTGACGCCCGGGCGCTGGCGCTCGCCGTCGCCGTGGCGCTGCTGATGCTGCGCGCGCCGTTCCTGGTCGTGGTCTTCGGCGCGGCCGCGGTCGCGGCGCTGGTGCGCCTGGTCTGAGCACCTCGCTCATCGCAGGAGCGGTGACTCGTGGGTGATGCCATCGCCGCCAGACCGCCCAGGACCCATCGCCACCCCGGCGCACCGGCGCACCGGCGCACCGATCACAGACGCAGGACGGGGCCCGCGCCGGTTCCGTCCGGCACGGGCCTCTCCCCATGTGAAGCGCGTCAGTTCACGCTGACAGCGCTCCAAGCTGCGGCGACGGTGCTGCGCTGGGTGCTCGCGGCCCCGTAGAGGTCGGTCGCGGCGTTGAGCGTCGCGGTGCGGGCCTGGGCGTAGGTCGTGCCCGAGGTCATGTAGACGGTCAGGGCCCGGAACCAGATCTTCTGCGCCGCATCCCGGCCG
>NZ_JANNML010000090.1:0-8947 GCF_031397825.1 Nocardioides sp. | reverse complement strand
CATCGGCCTCACCGTGGTCATCCGCACGGCTCTGATCCCGCTGTTCGTCAAGCAGATCAAGTCCAGCCGCAACATGCAGCTGATCCAGCCCAAGGTCAAGGAGCTGCAGAAGAAGTACGGCCACGACCGGGAGCGTCTCGCCCAGGAGACGATGAAGCTCTACAAGGACACGGGCACCAACCCGTTCTCCTCGTGCCTGCCGATCCTCCTGCAGATGCCCATCTTCTTCGCGCTGTTCCGGCTGCTCGACCAGGCGGCCAAGAACAACACCGCGCACGGCTTCCTGACCGAGGACCTCGCCCGCAAGTTCGGTGAGGCGCAGATCTTCGGCGCCATCCCGATCTCCGACAGCTTCTGGGGCGCGCGCACCTGGGGTGGCAACCCCGACGCCAACGGGCTCGTGATGGTCGTGGCGCTGATCCTGGTGCTGATGATGACGGCGACGACGTTCCTCACGCAGCGTCAGCTGATGAGCAAGAACATGCCGAAGGACGCTCTCAGCGGTCCCTACGCACAGCAGCAGAAGATGCTCCTCTACATCCTCCCTGTCGCGTTCGGCCTCGGTGGCGTGGCCTTCCCGATCGGCGTCCTCCTCTACTGGACCACGTCGAACCTGTGGACGATGAGCCAGCAGTTCTACGTCATCCGCAACAACCCGGCTCCCGGCACGCCCGCGGAGGAGGCGAAGAAGGAGCGCGATAAGGCCAAGGCGCTGAAGAAGGGCATTCCTCTCGTCGAGGAGGTCGTGCCGGAGCCCGAGGCCGCTCCTCGCCCTGCCGCCCGCCAGCAGCCCAAGAAGCAGACCAAGTCCCAGCGCAAGCAGTCCGGTGGCAAGCCGACCGGACGCCCCAACGACCAGAACAAGGGAGACAGCCGATGAGCGCGGACGTCGAGACCGAGAACGCCCCCGACACCGAGGTGACCGTGGACGAGGAGTCGTCCGACACGGAGGAGTCGCCGACGACGGGTCGCGCCGACCGTCTCAAGCAGCTCGAGCAGGAGGGCGACATCGCCGCCGACTACCTCGAGGAGCTCTTGGACATCGCTGATCTTGACGGCGACCTGGACATGGATGTCGACGGTGACCGCGCCGCGGTGTCCATCGTGGGTGCCGACCTGAGCCAGCTGGTCGGTCGTGACGGCGAGGTCCTGGAGGCTCTCCAGGAGCTGACCCGCCTCGCGGTCTTCCGGGAGACCGGCGACCGGTCCCGCCTGATGTTGGACATCTCCGGCTACCGCGCGCAGAAGCGCGAGGAGCTGGTGGCACTGGCGGAGCAGCTGATCGCGCAGGTCAAGGAGTCGGGCGAGCAGGTCTCGCTGGACCCAATGAGCCCGTTCGAGCGCAAGGTCGTCCACGACACGGTGGCGTCGTCCGGCCTCACCTCAGAGTCGGAGGGCGCGGAGCCGCGTCGCTTCGTGGTGATCCTGCCTGCGTCATGACCGACGATGTTTCACGTGAAACGCCCTCCGCGCCCGAGGTGGCCCGGAGGGTGTTTCCGTCTGAGCGCCTTCCCCACGCCGAGCGCTACGCCGAGCTCCTCGCGACCGAGGGCGTGATCCGCGGCCTGATCGGACCGCGGGAGGCCCCTCGGCTCTGGGACCGCCACCTGCTCAACTGCGCGGTCCTGGGGCAGCTGCTCCCCCACGGCGCCACGGTGTGTGACATCGGCTCGGGTGCCGGTCTCCCAGGGCTGGTGCTGGCGATCGCGCGCCCCGACGTACGCATCACCCTCGTGGAGCCGTTGCTGCGACGGACCACCTTCTTGGAGGAGGTCGTGGCCGAGCTGGGTCTCGACACCGTCGAGGTGGTCCGGGGCCGCGCCGACGTCCTGCACGGACGGCGACGCTTCGACGTCGTGACCTCGCGAGCGGTCGCACCTCTGGAGCGCCTCCTCGGCTGGTCCATGCCGCTGGTAGCGGCGGACGGGGCCCTGGTCGCCATGAAGGGCTCGTCGATCGCTGATGAGATCGAGGCGGCTCATGACGTGCTGGTGGAGGGTGGCTGCGGCGTCCCCGACGTCATCGTGCTCGGCGAGGGGCTGCTGTCCTCCACCACCGTGGCTGTGCGGGTTCCGTGGGCGGACCCGACACGGGTATCTTGGCCGCTTGCCGTTTCTCACCCCGCGGGGCCGAAGAAGCGCCCCTCCCAGAATCGACGTAAGAAGAGGCGACCTGCGTGACCGAGGAGTTTTCCACCGGCACGACCCCCCCGTCTGAGCCTGACTCTCCACAGGTTGACCCAAGTTCTCCACAGGTTGGGCCTTCCAACGCGGGGGCTGATGTTTCACGTGAAACAGCGAAACCACCGTCACCGATCCCCTCCCCGCTGAGTGCCTTCGGCGTCCGCACGGCGGGAGATGTTGCCTCGTTGGGTGCGCACTTCGACGACCCAGCGACGCCGCTGGCGCGCGCGGCCCAGCACAGCATCCTGGCTCGCCAGGAGGCGCACGCGCGCCCGGCATTGCAGCGCCCGAGCACCACCCGGGTCTTCGTGGTCGCCAACCAGAAGGGCGGGGTCGGCAAGACGACCTCGACCGTGAACGTGGCAGCCGGCCTGGCGCAGCTCGGGCAACGCGTGCTCGTCGTCGACCTGGACCCCCAGGGGAACGCGTCGACGGCCCTGGCGGTCGAGCACCGACGCGGCGTGCCCTCGACGTACGACGCTCTCGTGGACGGCGTCCCCCTCGCGGACGTCGTCGCTCCCTGCCCGGATGTCGCGGGTCTGTGGGTCGTCCCGGCGACCATCGACCTCGCCGGCGCGGAGATCGAGCTGGTGAGCGTGGTGGCGCGCGAAGGCCGACTCAAGCGGGCCATCGACGGCCACCCGCTGGTCGGGAGCGCCGACCAGGTCGGCGACGACCGCTTCGACTACGTGCTCATCGACTGCCCTCCGTCCCTGGGCCTTCTGACGCTCAACGCGCTGGTCGCTGGCGACGAGATGATGATCCCGATCCAGGCGGAGTACTACGCCCTCGAAGGCCTGGGCCAGCTGCTCGAGACGGTGGACATGGTCCGCGCGCACCTGAACCCGGACCTGGCGGTGTCGACGATCCTCGTCACGATGTTCGATGCCCGCACGCGGCTGGCCGCCGGCGTGGCCGAGGAGGTGCGCGAGCACTTCGGCGACCAGGTGCTCAAGACGTCGATCCCCCGCTCGGTGCGGGTGTCCGAGGCGCCGTCCTACGGCCAGACGGTCATGACCTACGACCCGGGGTCCCCGGGCGCGCTCAGCTATCTCGAGGCAGCCCGCGAGATCGCCACCAAGGGAGTCCGTGCGTGAACAGCAACCGTCCGCCGCAACGTCGAGGTCTCGGTCGGGGCCTGGGCTCGCTGATCCCGACAGCGCCCGCGGAGGCCCCGCCCGCGGCACTCCCCAGCGACGAGAGTACGGCAGGCGCTGCTGACTCGTCGTCGCCTACGGCCTCCCAGGCGCTGGCACCAGTTCCCGGCGCCAGCACCGCGGTGGTGGCCGGTGCCTACTTCGCGGAGCTGCCGATCACCCAGATCCAGCCCAACGCCGTCCAGCCCCGCAGCGTCTTCGACGAGGAGGCCATGGCGGAGCTGGTGCACTCCATCGGCGAGGTCGGGTTGCTCCAGCCCATCGTCGTACGACGCACCGGTGAGGATTCCTACGAGCTCGTCATGGGCGAGCGCCGCTGGCGTGCCTCGCAGCAGGCCGGCCTCGAAGCGATCCCGGCGATCGTGCGCGAGACCGACGACAACGACATGCTGCGCGACGCGCTGCTGGAGAACCTGCACCGCTCGCAGCTCAACCCCCTCGAGGAGGCGTCGGCCTACGCCCAGCTGCTCGAGGACTTCTCCTGCACCCACGAGGAGCTCGCCTCCCGGATCGGTCGGTCGCGGCCGCAGATCAGCAACACGCTTCGGCTGCTCAAGCTGAGCCCCGCCGTCCAACGTCGAGTCGCCGCCGGTGTGCTCTCGGCCGGTCACGCTCGGTCCCTGCTGGCGGTCGAGGATGCGGACATCCAGGACCGGCTGGCCCACCGGGTCGTCGCCGAGGGCATCAGCGTGCGCGGCCTCGAGGAGATCGTGGCGGTCGGCGACCTCACGCGGGGCTCCCAGCTCAGCCAGCGCAACCGGCCGACGGCCCCTGGCCTGGCCGACCTCGCCGAGCGACTCTCCGACCGGCTCGAGACCCGGGTCAAGGTGGATCTCGGACAGCGCAAGGGCAAGATCACCGTGGAGTTCGCCTCGCTCGACGACCTGCGCCGGATCATCGACATCATGGACCCGCGCAACCGCAACGACCGGCCGATCTAGCGATTTGTGGTTTTGTCGACATGCCGCTGGATCGATATGTCGACATTGAGGCTCCGGGCCTCTGACCTGCGGAGATGCCGCTTGCGCGACCCCGAGAGTGGCCGTTGCGCGACTTCGAGTGCCCTCGCCGATCCATCGGCCGACACTTCCCACGGCGACACGCCACTCCCCACGGGGTGCTCACCGTGGGGAGTGGCGGTTCGTCGACGTACCTTGATGGAGCGTCAGTCGTAGCCGGCTGCGGCGTCCCGCAGCGCGACCGCACCCGCCGATGTTTCACGCGAAACATCCACCTGCGGATTGGTCACCAACCGCAGGTCCACGGCCTGCGGCGCCCCGCACGCCAGAGGCGTCAGGACTTCTTGGGGGCCTTCGCTGCCCGCTTGGCGGCGCGCTTGGCCGCGCGCTCTCGCTTCTCCTCGGCGTCGAGCCGGGCGGCCTCCTGGAGCGTGGGCGCAGAGCCGCCGTGGCGGGCCGGCAGCCACCAGGAACCGGGGGGCTGCTCGTCGGCGGGATAGGAGGCGATGGTGTCGTCGAGCATCTGGGACATGACGCGGTGCAGCTCGGCGGTCTCGGCCACCGGGTCCTCGCCGGTGGGGTACATCGGCTCGCCGACACGGATCGCGATCGTCTTGCCGCGGGAGAAGTCGCGGGGGTGGTCCTTGGTCATCATCCGCTGGGTTCCCCAGAGGATGACGGGCACCAGCGGGACGCCGGCCGCGGCGGCGATGCGCACCGCGCCGGACTTGAACTCCTTGAGCTCCAGGGCGCGCGAGATCGTGGCCTCCGGGAAGATGCCCACCGCCTCGCCCTGCTGGAGGTAGTCGATCGCGGTGCGGAACGACGCCAGCCCTTCGCCTCGGTCGACCTCGATGTGGTGCAGCGAGCGCATCAGCGGCCCGCCGAAGCGGTCGTCGAAGATCTCCTTCTTCGCCATGAACCGCACCAGCCGCTTGGAGGGCTGGGTGGCCAGGCCGCCGTAGACGAAGTCGACGTAGCCGATGTGGTTGTAGGCCAGCAGCACGCCGCCCTCGCGCGGGACGTTCTCCGTGCCGGTCATGACGAAGCGCTGCCCCAGCACCCGGAAGAGCGTCTTGGCCGTCACGATGATCGGCGGGTAGGTCAGGTCACGCATGGGAGCTCCTCGTTGAGCGCGGTCGGGCCTTACGTCGTACGACGAAGTCTGGTGCAGGTCAGCGTCGCGTGGCCAGGAAGTCGGCGATCCGACCGATGGCCTCCTCCAGGACGGCCACGTCGGGCAACGTGACCAGCCGGAAGTGGTCGGGGGTGGGCCAGTTGAAGCCACTCCCGTGGGTGACGAGCAGCTTCTTGGCGCGCAGCAGGTCGATGACGAACTGCTGGTCGTCCTCGATCCGGTAGACCTCGGGGTCGAGGCGGGGGAAGCAGTAGAGCGCCCCCCGGGGCTTGACCGAGGAGACACCCGGGATCTCGTTGAGCAGCCGGTGCGCGAGCATGCTCTGCTCGTAGAACCGGCCCCCGGGCACGATCAGCTCCTGGATCGACTGATAGCCGCCGAGCGCGGTCTGGATGGCGTGCTGTGCGGGCACGTTGGCGCACATGCGCATGTTGGCCACGAGGGTCAGCCCCTCGAGGAAGTCCTGGGCGATCTCCTTGGGGCCGGAGATCATCACCCAACCGGCGCGGTAGCCGCAGACCCGGTAGGCCTTGGAGAGGCCGCTGAAGGTCAGGCACAGCACGTCGTCGCCGGCCGCCTTGGCCGCGTGGTGGTGCACAGCGCCGTCGAAGAGGATCTTCTCGTAGATCTCGTCGGCGAAGACCACCAGCTGGTGGCGCCGGGCGATGTCGACGAGACCTTCGACGACCTCACGGCTGTAGACGGCACCCGTGGGGTTGTTGGGGTTGATGATGACGATGGCGTGGGTGTTCTCGGTGATCTTGGCCTCGATGTCGGCCAGGTCGGGGTTCCAGTCGTCGTCCTCGTCGCAGAGGTAGTGCACGGGCACACCACCGGCCAGGGTCACCGCCCCCGTCCACAGCGGGTAGTCGGGAGCCGGCACCAGGATCTCGTTGCCGTCGTCGACGAACGCCTGCAGCACCATCGAGATCAGCTCGGACACACCGTTGCCGATGAAGACGTCCTCGACCATGCAGTCCTTGAGGCCCTGCTGCTGGTAGAACTGCGAGACCGCGGTGCGGGCCGGGTAGATCCCCTGGGAGTCGCTGTAGCCCTGCGCGTCCGGCAGGTGGTGGATCATGTCGGCCAGGATCGCCTCGGGTGCCTCGAAGCCGAACGGCGCGGGATTGCCGATGTTGAGCTTGAGGATCCGGTGACCCTCCGCCTCGAGGCGCTGGGCCTCGACGAGGATGGGTCCGCGGACGTCGTAGCGGACGTTGTGGAGCTTGCGGCTCTGCCGGATCGGGCGCACGAGTGCCATCCTCTCAGGAGGGGACCCGCGTCGACCGGCGGTCCCACCGGGAGGAGGCACCAGATGTCACGCAAGGTCGTCCGGTTGACCGTCGACCACCTCGCCGACCTGCCCGGACCGTGTCGCACCTGCCTCTTCTGGGAGCTCGACCCCGTGCGACGCGGTCGCGTCGACGGCCCGGAGGCTGCGGCGGCGGAGAAGGAGGCCTGGCTCTCCGAGGTGCTGCGCGAGTGGGGCTCCTGCGGTCGCGTCGTCCTGGTCGACGACCGACCGGTGGGCTACGTCGTCTACGTCCCGCCTGCCTACGCACCGGGGGCCGACGGGTTCCCCACCGCCCCCGTCTCGACGGATGCGGTCCTGCTCACCACGGCGTACGTCGATCCCCTCCATGCCGGTGGGGGGCTGGGCCGCCTGCTGGTGCAGGGCATGGCGGGTGACCTGATCCGACGCGGGGGCATCCGCGCGGTGGAGGCGTTCGGGACCACGACCCCGCGGCTCGGGCAGGCCTGGGGCTCCTGCCTGGTGCCGGCCGACTTCCTCGGCGGCGTGGGCTTCAAGACCCACCGGCCGCACGCCCTCACGCCACGGATGCGGATGGAGCTCCGCTCGGCGCTCACCTGGCGCGACGAGGTCGAGGCCGCCGTGGAGCGGCTGATCGGGGTGGTGCGGCCCACGCCCGCGCCGGCGCCCGAACGCAGTCACCGCTCCCTCGGCGAGCCGGGGGAGCGGTGAGAGGTGCTGCGGGTGGACCAGGTCAGCCGAGGAAGGGCTCGAGCTCCTTGAGGAGCGCCGCCTTCGGCTTGGCACCGACGATCGAGCGGACGACCTCGCCACCCTGGTAGACGTTGATCGTCGGGATGCCGGTCACGCGGTAGGACGAGGGCGTGACGGGGTTCTCGTCGACGTTCATCTTCAGGAAGGTGATCTTGTCACCGTGGCTGGTCGCGATCTCGTCGAGGATCGGGGCGACCTGGCGGCACGGGCCGCACCACTCGGCCCAGAAGTCCACGAGGACCGGCTTGTCGGACTTGAGGACCTGCGCCTCGAACTCGGCGTCGGTGACGGCTGCGATGTTGCCCACGGTGATTGTCCCTTCTCGGTGAGCCTGTGGCTCGGTGAACACTGAGGTCTGTCTCTACTCAACACCAGGTCGGGGCCCGGTGTTCCCTGCTGTGCCGTGTCGCGGACGGGAGAGGCTCAGGCTCCTGCGGCCTGGGCGACCTCGGCCATCATCGCGTCAGGACCGGCGACGGCAGCGGCGAAGTCGCGCTCCCCGAGGTAGCGTTCGGCGTCGAGCGCGGCCGCGCAACCGGTGCCGGCGGCGGTGATGGCCTGGCGGTAGTGGTGGTCGACCAGGTCGCCCGCAGCGAAGACGCCGGGCAGGTTGGTGACCGTGGACGGCTGCTGGACCAGGACGTAACCGTTCTCGTCGAGGTCGACCTGCCCCTGGAGCAGCTCGGAGCGCGGGTCGTGGCCGATCGCGATGAAGAGCCCGGTGGTGTCCAGGTCGCGGGTCTTGCCCGTGACGGTGTCCTTGACGGTGATCGACTCGAGCCTGTCCTCGCCGTTGACGCTCTCGACGACGGAGTTCCACACGATGTCGAGCTTGGGGTCGGCGAAGGCGCGCTCCTGCATGATCTTGGAGGCGCGCAGCTCGTCGCGGCGCACGATCAGCGACACCTTGGAGCCGAAGCGGGTCAGGAAGGTGGCCTCCTCGACCGCGGAGTCGCCACCGCCGACGACGGCGATGTGCTGCTCGCGGAAGAAGAACCCGTCGCAGGTCGCGCAGTAGGAGACGCCGCGTCCCGAGAGCTTCTCCTCGTTGGGCAGGTCCAGCTTGCGGTAGCCCGAGCCGGTCGCGAGGATCACGGCGCGCGCCGTGTAGGTGTCGGTGGCGGTCTTGACCACCTTGACGTCGCCGGTGAGGTCGACCTCCACGACGTCGTCGGGGATCATCTCGGCGCCGAAGCGCTCGGCCTGGGCGCGCATCTCGTCCATCAGGGCCGGGCCCATGATGCCGTCGCGGAAGCCGGGGAAGTTCTCGACCTCGGTGGTGTTCATCAGGGCACCGCCGGCGGTGACCGATCCCTCGAAGTCGAGGGGCTCGAGAGCTGCGCGCGCGGCGTAGACAGCGGCGGTGTAGCCCGAGGGCCCCGAGCCGATGATGATCACGTTGCGCGTGGCGGTGGTCTCGCTCATGAGGGTCAGTCACTCCTGCTGGCAGTGTCGTAGATGGGAGGGTGCGGAACTCGTCGTGC
>NZ_JANNML010000043.1:0-25789 GCF_031397825.1 Nocardioides sp. | reverse complement strand
AACTACACCTTCGGCCTGACCGAGCAGGTCATGTTCCACGAGATCGACCAGGACAAGGTCGACCGCACCCGGGGCATGGACATCACGGTCGTCACCACCGCCACCAACGACGAGGAAGGCCGCGCGCTGCTCAAGCAGCTCGGCTTCCCCTTCAAGGAGAACTGACATGGCAAAGACCGCGCTCAAGGTCAAGGCTGCTCGCAAGCCGAAGTTCGCGGTGCGCGGCTACACCCGCTGCCAGCGCTGCGGGCGTCCCAAGGCCGTCTACCGCAAGTTCGGCCTCTGCCGCATCTGCCTGCGCGAGATGGCCCACCGGGGCGAGCTGCCCGGCGTCACCAAGTCCTCCTGGTAACACTCACCACAACCGCTGAAGGTCGCGCCCACGAGATGGACGCGAAACCACAGACAGAAAGGGCCACCCGGCCATGACGATGACTGACCCGATCGCAGACATGCTTACTCGTCTGCGCAACGCCAACCAGGCGTACCACGATGCGGTGACCATGCCGTACAGCAAGCTCAAGCAGGGCGTTGCCGAGATCCTCAAGCAGGAGGGCTACATCACGTCGTTCGACGTGAAGGAGCCCGCCGAGGGAGAGGTCGGCCGCACGCTGACCATCACCCTGAAGTACGGCCGCAACCGCGAGCGTTCGATCGCCGGTGTCCGGCGCATCAGCAAGCCCGGTCTCCGGGTCTACGCCAAGCACACGGGTCTCCCGAAGGTGCTCGGCGGTCTGGGCGTCGCGATCATCTCGACGAGCCAGGGCCTGCTGACCGACCGCCAGGCAAACCAGAAGGGCGTGGGTGGGGAAGTCCTCGCCTACGTCTGGTAACCCCGAGACCGAGAAGGAGAACACCAGCATGTCGCGCATTGGCAAGCTCCCCATCCCGGTCCCGTCCGGGGTCGATGTGGCCATCGATGCCGCTCACGTGACCGTCAAGGGCCCCAAGGGCACCCTGTCGCACACCATCGCGGCGCCGATCACCATCGAGCGCAACGACGACGTCCTGGACGTCAAGCGTCCCGACGACGAGCGTCAGAGCCGGGCCCTGCACGGCCTCACCCGCACCCTCATCAGCAACATGGTGGTCGGTGTGACCGAGGGTTACGAGAAGAAGCTCGAGATCGTGGGCGTGGGTTACCGCGTCCTGTCCAAGGGCCCCACCCAGCTGGAGTTCCAGCTCGGTTACTCCCACTCGATCGTGTTCGACGCGCCGGAAGGCATCACGTTCAACGTGGAGAGCCAGACCAAGCTGGGCGTGGCGGGCATCGACAAGCAGCTCGTCGGAGAGGTCGCGGCCAACATCCGCAAGCTCCGCAAGCCCGAGCCCTACAAGGGCAAGGGCGTTCGTTACGCCGGCGAGCAGATCCGCCGCAAGGTCGGAAAGGCCGGTAAGTGACATGGCGATCTCGCTGAAGCAGAACAAGCACACTGCTGCTCGCACCAAGTCGCGCCTGCGTCGCCAGGTTCGTGGCCGCAAGCGCATCTCCGGGACCACCGAGCGTCCGCGCCTGGTCGTCACCCGGTCGACGAAGCACATCACCGTCCAGGTGGTCGACGACCTGGTGGGCAAGACGCTCGCCTACGCCTCGACCATGGAGGGCGACCTGCGCTCCTTCGACGGGGACAAGACCGCCAAGGCCAAGAAGGTGGGCGAGCTCGTTGCCGAGCGCGCCAAGGCTGCCGGTGTCGACGGCGTGGTCTTCGACCGCGCCGGCAACAAGTACCACGGCCGCATCGCGGCCCTAGCTGATGGCGCCCGCGAGGGCGGCCTCACCTTCTGATCGCCAGAGACAAGCAAGAGAAGAGGAAAGACTCATGAGCGGAGCCCAGCGCGGACAGCGCAGTGGCGAGCGCCAGTCGGGGGGCCGTGGTCGCGACGATCGTCGTGGTCAGGCCGCCGACAAGACCGCCTACATCGAGCGCGTCGTTGCGATCAACCGAGTCGCCAAGGTCGTGAAGGGTGGTCGTCGCTTCAGCTTCACCGCCCTCGTGATCGTCGGTGACGGTGAGGGCATGGTCGGCGTCGGTTACGGCAAGGCCAAGGAAGTCCCGGCAGCGATCGCCAAGGGTGTCGAGGAGGCGAAGAAGGCTTTCTTCCGCGTCCCCCGCATCCAGGGCACGATCCCGCACCCGGTCCAGGGCGAGAAGGCGGCTGGCGTCGTCTTCCTGCGTCCCGCGGCCCCGGGTACCGGTGTCATCGCCGGTGGTCCGGTGCGTGCGGTGCTCGAGTGCGCCGGCATCCACGACGTCCTCAGCAAGTCGCTGGGCTCGTCCAACCAGATCAACATCGTCCACGCGACGGTCGAGGCCCTGCGCATGCTCGAGGAGCCCGAGGCAGTTGCTGCCCGTCGTGGCCTCCGGGTCGAGGACGTCGCTCCGGCGGCGCTCCTGCGCGCGAAGGCTCTCGGCATCGCAGAGGCTGCTGACGCGGCGGCGGTGAGGTCCTGATGGCACAGCTGAAGGTCAAGCAGTTGAAGTCCACGATCGGTTGCAAGGCCAACCAGCGCAACACGTTGCGCTCGCTCGGCCTGAAGCGGATCGGCGACGTTGTCGTCAAGGAGGACCGCCCGGAGATCCGGGGCATGGTCCAGACCGTCCGTCACCTGGTGACGGTCGAGCGCATCGACGGAGGGGAGTGAAGCCATGACGCTCAAGCTTCATCACCTGCGCCCGGCTCCCGGGGCCAAGACCGCCAAGACCCGCGTGGGTCGCGGTGAGGGCTCCAAGGGAAAGACCGCCGGTCGCGGCACCAAGGGCACCAAGGCCCGCTACCAGGTTCCGGTCGCCTTCGAAGGTGGCCAGATGCCGATCCACATGCGGCTCCCGAAGCTCAAGGGCTTCCGGAACCCGTTCAAGGTGGAGTTCCAGGTCGTCAACCTCGACCGCATCACCGAGCTCTTCCCCGAGGGTGGCGCTGTCACCGTCGACGAGCTCGTGGCCCGCGGCGCGGTCCGCAAGGGCCAGCCGGTCAAGGTCCTCGGCCAGGGCGACATCTCGGTCAAGGTCGAGGTGAGCGTCAACGCGTTCTCCGCCTCGGCGAAGGACAAGATCGAGGCCGCCGGCGGTTCCGCCACGCTGGTCTGACCAGCACCACGCACGTGCAGGGGCGCTGCTCCACTCCTCCGGGAGTCGGGGCCGCGCCCCTCGTGCGCAGTGTGATCGCCCGAACACTGCCTGTTAGGCTTCCACGGGCCCTTGTCCACGGCTGTGGACTCGCTTGTCCTGACCAGGGCCCGTTACTTGCTTGGAGAAAGAGGATCTCGTGCTCAGCGCGTTCGTGAACGCTTTCCGGACTCCCGACCTGCGGCGCAAGCTGCTGTTCGTCCTGCTGATCATTGTGATCTTCCGGGCGGGGTCCCAGATTCCAGCCCCCGGCGTCAACGTCGCCAACGTCCAGGACTGCCTGGGCAACACGGCGAACAACGAGGGCGTCTACAACCTGATCAACCTGTTCTCCGGCGGTGCGCTGCTCCAGCTCACCATCTTCGCGCTGGGGATCATGCCCTACATCACCGCCAGCATCATCCTGCAGCTGCTCGTCGTGGTCATCCCGCGGCTCGAAGCGCTGAAGAAGGAGGGCCAGGCAGGGCAGACCAAGATCACCCAGTACACCCGCTACCTGACGCTCGGCCTCGCGCTGCTCCAGGCGACCGGCATCGTGGCGCTGGCGCGCTCGGGCAACCTGCTCCAGGGCTGCACCGAGCCGCTCCTGCACAGCCAGGACACCTCGACCTTCCTCGTCATGGTCATGACGATGACCGCCGGCACGGCCGTCATCATGTGGCTGGGCGAGCTCATCACCGACCGTGGCGTCGGCAACGGCATGTCGATCCTGATCTTCACGCAGGTCGTCGCGACGTTCCCCGCAGCTCTGTGGGACGTCCAGAAGTCGCAGGGCTGGTGGATCTTCTCCATCGTCATCGCGGTGGGTCTCGTGGTCGTGGCCGCGGTCATCTTCATCGAGCAGGCCCAGCGCCGGATCCCGGTCCAGTACGCCCGACGCATGGTCGGTCGCAAGATGTTCGGCGGCAGCTCGACCTACATCCCGTTGAAGGTCAACCAGGCGGGGATCATCCCGGTCATCTTCGCCTCCTCGCTGCTCTACCTCCCCGCCATGGCGGTGCAGTTCAACCAGAACAGCCCCTCGCCGTGGGTGGACTTCATCTCCAAGTACTTCGTCTCCGGCGGACATCCGATCTACATGGCGACCTTCTTCGCCCTGATCGTGTTCTTCACCTACTTCTACGTGTCGATCACCTTCAACCCCACGGAGGTCGCCGACAACATGAAGAAGTACGGCGGCTTCATCCCGGGGATCCGGGCCGGCAAGCCGACCGAGGACTACCTGTCCTACGTCCTGTCGCGGATCACGCTGCCGGGAGCGCTCTACCTCGGCCTGATCTCGCTGATCCCGCTCATCGCCCTGGTCCTGATCGACGCCAACCAGAACTTCCCGTTCGGTGGCACCTCGATCCTGATCATGGTCGGCGTCGCGCTGGACACCGTGAAGCAGATCGAGAGCCAGCTCCAGCAGCGCAACTACGAGGGCTTCCTGCGCTGACAGTCCCGTGCGTGGGACCCGGCGTCGAGTCGTCGGGGGCCATGCGAGACTGTGCTCACCCGCCACGACAAGGAGACTCGCTCGCACATGCGCCTCATCATGATGGGCCCGCCCGGGGCCGGCAAGGGCACGCAGGCGAAGTACATCGCCGAGCACTTCAAAATCCCCGCGATCTCGACCGGTGACATCTTCCGGGCCAACGTGTCCGAGGGCACGGAGCTCGGCATCGAGGCCGAGCGCTACATGGATGCGGGCGACTACGTCCCTGACGAGGTCACCAACAAGATGGTGCGCAACCGCATCGACGAGAGTGACGCTGTCTCCGGTTTCCTGCTCGACGGCTACCCGCGCACGGTCGCCCAGGTCGAGGAGCTCGACGGGATGATCACGTTCACCGGGCACCAGCTCGACGCCGTCGTGGTGCTCACCGTCGATGAGGACGAGATCGTCGAGCGTCTCCTCCAGCGCGCACAGACCGAGGGCCGGGCCGACGACACCGAGGACGTCATCCGTCGTCGCCAGGAGGTCTACGGCGAGCAGACCGAGCCGCTCATCGAGGTCTACCGCGCCCGCGGGCTGCTGATCGAGGTCGACGGGATGGGCGAGGTCGAGGACGTGACCCAGCGCATCTTCGAGGCGCTCGACGTCGTGCCCCAGAGCTGACCGCGCGGAGCTGACACAGGCCATGGGTCTCCTCGACCGCGGGATCCAGATCAAGACCCCGGAGCAGATCGCGCTGATGCGGTGCGCCGGGTTGCTGGTGGGGGAGACCCTCGAGCTCCTGCGCTCCACCGTGCGCGCCGGCATGACGACCGGTGAGCTCGACGCCGTCGCCGAGGACAACATCCGATCGGCCGGTGGCGTGCCCTCCTTCAAGGGCTACCACGGCTTCACCGGGACCATCTGTGCGTCGGTCAACGACGAGGTCGTGCACGGCATGCCCGGCAGCCGCGTCCTGGCCGACGGCGACGTGGTCTCGATCGACTGCGGCGCCATCGTCGACGGCTGGCACGGGGACGCGGCCATCACGGTCGCGCTGGGCGAGGTCCCCGACGACGTACGCCACCTGATGACGGTGACCGAGGAGGCCATGTGGCACGGCATCGCCGCTGCCCGCCTCGGAGGCCGGGTCACCGACATCTCCTTCGCCGTGGAGCAGCACGTGCGCTCGAGGGGGAGCTTCGGCATCCTCGAGGACTACACCGGGCACGGCATCGGCACCGAGATGCACCAGCCGCCCAACGTCCCCAACTACGGCAGGGCCGGCCGGGGTCCCAAGCTCGTCGAGGGCCTGGCCCTGGCGGTCGAGCCGATGATCACGCTGGGCAGCAAGGAGACGGTCGTGCTCGAGGACGACTGGACCGTCGTCACCGACGACGGCTCCTGGGCCGCCCACTTCGAGCACACCTTCACCCTCGCCCCGCAGGGCGCGTGGGTGCTCACCGCGCTCGACGGGGGACAGGCCGCACTGGAGGCGCTGGGCGTCCCGTACGGCGGACGCTGACCGGTCGCGATTCCAGCCTGCCTTCGCGTGCGTGGAAGGATGGCGGTCGCAGGAGGGGAGTATTCCTTTCGCTGCGGTCTCGTCAGCACGATCGTCGCCCAGCGCCGGTCCGGGGCCGTGGGTCGCCCGAGGGTGGCGGAAGAGACCTCAGGCGCCCTGACGTCCCCTCATCTCATCGGAGTCCCCTGTGGAAGTTTCGACCCTCGAATGGGCCATCACGATCGGTGTCACGGTCGCCGTGCTGCTCTTCGACGTGGTGGTCATCGCCCGTGACCCGCACGAGCCGACCATGCGCGAGTGCGCCATCGCGCTGTCGGTCTACATCGCCGCCGCGGTCGCGTTCGGCGTGTGGGTGCTGCTCTTCCACGGTCATGACTACGGCATCGAGTTCTTCGCCGGCTGGTTGACCGAGTACAGCCTCTCGATCGACAACCTCTTCGTCTTCATCATCTTGATGGCGGCGCTCAAGGTGCCCCGGCAGTACCAGCAGGAAGCGCTGATGGTCGGCATCATCCTGGCCCTCATCTTCCGCGCGATCTTCATCGCGTTGGGCTACCAGCTGATCGAGAACTTCTCCTTCGTCTTCTACATCTTCGGCGCGTTCCTGGTCTACACGGCCTACAGCCTCGTGAAGAGCTACCGCTCCCACGACGAGGAGCACCCTGAGGACAACAAGGTCGTCAAGTTCGCCCAGACCCACATGAACGTCGGCGACGAGTTCCGCGGGCTCAAGCTCTGGTACAGGGAGAACGGCGCTCGCGTCGTCTCGCCGATGCTCATCGTGGTGATCGCGCTCGGCACGACCGACATCCTCTTCGCGCTCGACTCGATCCCCGCGATCTTCGGCATCACCCAGGAGCCCTACCTGGTGTTCACGGCCAACGTGTTCGCCCTGATGGGGCTGCGCCAGCTCTACTTCCTGCTCGGTGGCCTGCTCAAGCGCCTGGTCTACCTCTCGCTCGGCCTCTCGTTCATCCTCGCCTTCATCGGCGTCAAGCTCGTCCTGCACGCGCTCCACGAGAACGAGCTGCCCTTCATCAACGGCGGCGAGCACGTCAAGGTCCCCGAGATCAGCTCGTTGCTGAGCCTGGGCGTCATCATCGTGACGCTCGTCCTCACCGCGGTGCTGAGCCTGCAGAAGGACAAGCGCGACCAGGAGAAGGCCGCGGTCTGACCCGACCGCTGCGCCGGGGGCTGCGTCGGATCAGTCGACGCAGTCCTCGGCCCACGGCGAGGCATAGCTGCCCCGGATCAGCCGCACCTGCAGGCAGGTGCGGTCCGGTGCGGCGACCTCCAGCGTCGTGTCCGTCGTACGACGGCTCTCGCCGGTGTCGGTGCGCTTCCACTCCCAGCTGTCGCCGGCCTGTCCGGGGTCGGGCGAGCGCCAGGTGAAGGTGACCTGCTCCCCGGCGCGGGCGCCCGTGACCGTCGGCGCCCGCGTGGGGGCCTCCGGGGCGACGTCGAGGGGTGTCGAGGACACCGACGGCCTGGTGGTCGGCGCCTCGGTGTCGTCGCCGCCGGCGAGGTTGACGGCGAGCAGGACGCCGACGACCGCGAGGACCGCGGTCCCGGCGACGGCCCACACGACGGTCGACCGGCGCGTGGGCTCGTCCCGCGGCGGACCGGCCTCGATGCGGGCAGCCCGGGGACCCGAGGACGGGATGACCGTCATCGGCTTCACGTGGGTCGTGTCGGGGTCGTCGCCGGGCGGCGTGACGATGCCGGGCGCCGGGCGGTCGCCCTCGACGGCGATCGCCGTGCGGGCATAGCCGGCCTCCGCCTCGATGCGCTGCAGGGCCCGGGCCAGCTCGAGGGCCGACTGCGGGCGGTGCTCGGGCTGCTTGGCGAGGCACTGCTGGAGCAGCCGCTCGAGCGAGGCGGGGACGTCGGGGCGCTGGGTGAGCGGCGGCGGCGCGTGCAGGATGCGGGCGGTCAGGCCACGCGGCGAGTTGTCACCGCCGGGGATCGCGAAGGGCGACCGGCCGGTCAGGAGGTTCCAGATCGTGGCGCCGAGGGAGTAGACGTCGGAGGCGACCGAGCCGTTGGAGCGGCCGTCGAGCAGCTCGGGCGGGGACCACGGGTAGGAGATCCGGACCTCGCTCTCAGTGGCGATGTCGGTGACGTGACCGGCGATGCCGAAGTCGCTGAGCGCCGGCTCGGAGTAGGTCGTGACGAGCACGTTGCTGGGCTTGATGTCGCGATGGATGATCCCCGCGCGGTGGGCGGTCTCGACGGCGCTCGCCAGCTTGACCCCGGTGGCGATCGTGTCGGCGACCTGCATCGGCGCGGTGCGCACCCGCACCCCGAGGTCGGGCGGCGGGCAGTAGCGCATCACGAGGTAGGGCCGTCCACCCGAGGCCGCGTCGGTGACCCCGGCGGTGATCACGCTGACGATGTAGGGGTGGTCGGACAGCTGCGCCATCGCGTTGGCCTCGGCGGTGAACAGGGACTTCTCGCGGTCGGTCAGCGGCACGTCTGGTCGCACGACCTTGACCGCCACGCGCTGGCGCGGCCACTCCTGCTCGTAGAGGTAGACGTCGGCGAACCCGCCCCGACCGAGGTGCTCGAGGTAGGTGTAGCCGGGGATCTGGGGACCGCTCACGCGTTGCCTCCGGGGTCGGTGGTCGTCTCGAGGACGATCTCGTAGCTGTCGGCGAGGTCGAGCACCTGGCCCGGCTCCCACACGTAGGTCTCGTGCGCCCGGATCCGCTCCGGAGCCCGACCCGGCACCCGCAGCGTGGTGCCGCCACGCGATCCGAGGTCGGTCGCGAGCACCAGCCAGCCGTCGAGCTCGAGCCTGAGGTGCGTCCTCGAGACGTACGACGAACCCTGCGGCAGGCGCACCAGGTGCGGCCAGTCGGTGCTCTCCGGGGCGGCGACGGGCTGGCGCCCGAACACCACGCCACGGTCGAGGGGGACGGTGTCGCCGTCGGGCAGCCGGACCAGGCCGAGCTGGGGCCGGGGGAGCCGCTGCGGCTCCTGGGGCGGGACCGGTGCGCCGCACACCCGACAGTTCGGGGTGAAGGCGGCGGTCACGTGGCCGACCGGACAGCGCACCGCGAGCACCGTCTCGTGGGTGTGCTGCTGCAGGTGCAGTCCGGCCGGGTCCGTGGGTGGCGCGGTGGGTGGTGCGAGCGGCGGCGGGGTGGGCGCTCCGGCCGAGGCCCGCTGGGGCGGGCCGAGCGGCGGCGTGGCCGGGGGCATCGGCGGGGTGACGAAGGTGGTGTGGCCGTCGTGATCCGGATCGGGCTCGGGCCGGCGCTCCGGGACCGGCTCCGGCGAGCGTCGTACGGTGTGCTCCTCCGGCGGGGGCGCGGTGACAACCTCCGGAGCGGGGGCCGGGTCGGGCGCTCGGCCGGCGAGGATCTCGGGCGGGATGCCGTCGATGAGCCCGACGCCGGGGACCGCCGGCGCAGGCGGCTCACCGGGGGTCGCGCGCGGGGCGTCGTCGACGACACTCAGCCGCGCCGTGCCGCGACTGACGGAGCCGGGGTGCTCGGGGCTGGTGTCGAGGATGGCGAAGGCGACGTCGGCGCCGAGCAGCTCGACCAGCAGGTCGGTGAGGGGCTCGAGGACGGGGCCGGTCCCGCTGAGCAGGCCCCACAGCCGGGCGACGTGCTCGGGTGTGAGCGGCGCGTCGACCAGCAGCCAGCGCTGCGCGGCCGCGAGGAGCACACCGGCCCCGGGGGCGTACCGCACCTCCACCGTGGTCCCCTTCCCGAGATGCGCCGAGTCCGCCGGCGCTGACGGGCCCCATTGTCGCGACCAGGGAATGGGTTCGGTCAAGCAGGCGCCAAATAGTGCCTCGGTGGGGCACCCTTTAGGCTGAACGCTCTTGGGGACTCTTCACGGGGAGAAAACGATCGTGCCGCTCTCGGGGACGATCCGGCGACACCGGATCGCCATCGCATCCAACCTCGCACTGCTCATGGTGGTCGCGGGGGTGGTGGCGGCTGCCGTGCAGGCCGACGGCTACCGCACGCACGAGGCCCAGCTCAACGACGGCGGCATCTGGGTCACCAACTCCCGCGACGGCTTCTACGGCCGCGTCAACAAGCCGATCGGGCAGATCGACGGGGCGCTCTTCGCCGAGCTCGACGCGCAGCTCGACATCGTCCAGGACGGCGCCTCCGTGGTGGCGGTCAACATCTCGTCGGGCGCCCTCGCGGCGATCGACCCCGCGAGCGTGGAGCACCCCGACGGCGACGGCGCCACGATCCCGGGCGGCGCCCAGGTGCAGCTGGCCGGCGGCACGATCGCCGTCCTCGACCCGGCCACCGGCTCGCTGTGGGCCGAGCTCGCGGACCCCGACCTCGGCGTGCCCGTCGTCGGCAACCTCGACTCCCAGGCACCCCCGCTCGCGACGACCGGCGTCGACGGCGCGCTCGCGGTCACCGAGGACGGCGAGGTCCTCACCGTCTCGGCCGAGGACGACACCCTCACCCGCGTCGCGCAGACCGACGCCGGCTTCGGCAAGCCCCGCACCACCGACCTGCCCCGCGCGGTCGAGGCGTCCGTGAGCATCACCGCCGTGGGCGACACCCCGGTGGTGCTCGACACCGGGTCCGGCTCCCTGACCGTCGTCGGCGGTGCCGCGACCGACGTACCCGTCGGGTCGGTGCTGCAGCAGCCCGGGCCCGGCGCCTCCTCGGTGCTGGTGGCGACCTCCGACCGGCTGCTCGCGATCGACCTGGAGTCGGGCGAGGAGACCACGCTCGCCGACGGTGTCGGTGGCCGCCCGACCGCCCCGGTGCGCCTCGGCGCCTGCCACTACGGCGCGTGGTCCGGCGGCGTCGGCGCGGTCGCGACCGTCTGCGGTGACGAGGAGCCGGTGGTCAACCCGCTCGGCACCGACGCCAGCGACCTGGTCTTCCGCGTCAACCGTGGGGAGATCCTGCTCAACGACCGGTCGTCGGGCGCGGTGTGGAACATCGACTCCGCCGAGCCGACACGCCTCGACAACTGGGACGCCTTCAAGAACAAGGTGAAGGACGACGACGAGAACGAGGAGAACGAGGAGGAGGCCGAGGGGGACCGGCGTCCGCCCGAGGCCAAGCCCGACGACCTCGGGGCCCGGCTGGGCCGCACGACCGTCCTCCACCCGCTCGACAACGACACCGCCCCCGAGGGGCGGCTGCTCTCGATCCGCTCGGTGCAGGACATCACCGGCTCCGACTCGGACGTGACGATCAGCCCCGACGGGCAGACGGTGCAGATCACGCTGCCGGACCAGGCGGGCGTGACGACCTTCGAGTACTACGTCGACGACGGTCGCCAGGACGTCGCCGCGCACGCCACCGTCACCGTGCGTCCTCGCGGACCGCAGGTCGACGGTGCTCCCCAGCTCCGCGAGGGCTTCGAGCCGCGGGTGTGGAACGTGCCCGCCGGCGGCACCCTCGACGTGCCGGTGCTGCCTGACTGGCGCGACAAGTCCGACGGCGACCCGCTGTCGGTGTCCGCGGCCAAGGCCCAGGGCGGCGAGCGCAGCGGCGCCACCGCGCGGGTGACGTCGGGCGGTCGGATCCGCTTCACCGCGCCGGTCAAGGCCGGGGTGGTCACCGTCGCCTACGAGGTCACCGACGACATCGGCGACCCGGTCACCGACGAGCTGAAGTTCCAGGTCCAGGGCATCAAGGACCGACAGGCCTATCCCGCGATCGCGGAGCCCGACGTGATCGCCGGCGAGGTCGGCAGGCCGATCACCATCCGCCCGCTCGGCAACGACCTCCCGGGCTCCGACCCGGTGACGCCCGACGCCGTGCTCGAGCTCGCCGGCAAGGTGGCCGCGACCAGCGGAGCCGACGTCCGCACCGACCTCGTCGGCGGCACCATCACCTTCCGCTCCGCGCAGCCCAAGACCTACTTCCTCGACTACGACGCCAAGTACGGCAACGCCCCCTTCGCCCGCGGTCGCATCCGCGTCGACGTGCGGGCCAGCGAGAAGCCGCCCCAGGCGCCGGTCGCGATGCCCGACAGCATCACCGTCTACGGCCAGGCCGCGACGCTGGTCGACGTGCTCGCCAACGACGTCGACCCGACCGGCGGGCTCCTCGTCGTCCAGTCCGGCGAGGCCGAGACCGACAACCAGCTCGACGTCGCCGTCGTCGAGGGTCGGTGGCTGCGGCTCTCCGCCCGCCAGGGCACGCTGGCCCCCCGCACCCAGCTGGTGCGCTACCGCATCAGCAACGGCACCCGCTCCGGCATCGAGGGCGAGGTCGTCGTCACCCAGCGGCCCGCTCCCGAGGACAACTCCCCGGTGACCGAGGTCGACCGGGTGGTCGTGCGCGAGGGCGCCGGCGCGTCGGTCCCGGTCCTCGACAACGACTTCAGCCCCTCCGGCGACGAGCTCGGCCTGGTGGGTGACGTGGCCGGCGAGACCGCCGGCTCGCTCACGGTGCTGCCTCCCGGTGACGACGACGTGCCGACGGGCTCGGCGTACGTCGCCGGGCGCTTCCTGCGCTACGTCGCACCGCGGGGGATCGACGACGCGCA
The DNA here is from genome assembly GCF_031397825.1 of Nocardioides sp. Lineage (GTDB taxonomy): Bacteria > Actinomycetota > Actinomycetes > Propionibacteriales > Nocardioidaceae > Nocardioides. The sequence continues at coordinate 13,227 of NZ_JANNML010000043.1, read as the reverse complement.
GACCTTCACCGTGCGCTACCTCGCGACCAACACCGCGGGGGAGACCTCGCCGGGCAAGGCCGAGATCACCGTGGTGCCCGCGAGCCGCGCCAACCAGCCCCCCGAGCCTCCCGCACTCGAGGGACGGGCCGTGTCGGGCGACGCCATCACGCTGAAGGTCCCCGGCGCGGGCGTCGACCCCGACGGTGACCCCGTCACCCTGACCGGGATCTCCAGCGCGCCGGCGCTGGGCCGGCTGGTCTCCTACGGCGCCAACTCGCTGCGCTACCAGGCCTTCCCCGGCAGCGTGGGCACCGACGAGTTCACCTACACCGTCACCGACCCCCAGGGCGCCGAGGCGACCGGCACCGCGCGGATCGCGGTCGTGCAGCCGGCGACCCCGCAGCCCCCGCTGGCGGTCGCGGACGCCATCACCGTCGAGCCCGGCCGCGTCGCCACCGTCGACGTGCTCGCCAACGACCTCGTCGCCGACGGCGACCGCGTCACCGTCGAGCTGCTCGACGCCCCCGACGGGGTCGAGCTGGAGAGCCCCCAGGGTCCGGTCGTGGTCGAGTCGCCCACCGACGGCTCCGGTCGCGACGTCGAGGTCGTCTACCGGCTCAGCAACGGTCTCGCCGCCTCGCAGGGCACCGTCACGCTGCGCACCAGCGAGCCCTACAACAACCCGCCCGTCGTCTTCGACGCGTTCGGCGACGACGGCGACAGCGGGGGTGCCGGCGACAGCGTGACCGTCGACGTGCTCGAGACCGCCTACGACCCCGACGGACCCGCCTCGGCCCTGCGGGTCACCGAGGTCGTCGCGCCCTCGGGGATCGAGGCGTCGGCCGACGGCGGCACGATCACCGTCGACCGCGCCGAGCAGCCGATCGTCGTGCCCTTCCGGGTCCGCGACAGCGACGGCGGCGTCGCCACCGGCTCCCTCTTCGTCCCCGCGCTGCGTGCCGCCGCGCCCTACGTCGAGGCGGGTGCCCTGATCGAGCTGGCCTCGGGCGACACCGAGTCCTTCGACCCCAACGACTACGTCGTCAACCCCGCCGGCGGCCCGGTGCAGCTGACCCTCAAGAACCGCATCTGGTCCTCGCCCAGCGCCAACCTGCTCCCCGGCATCACCGGCGACCGCGCCTTCGAGCTCACCGCAGCCGAGTCCTACGTCGGTCCCGGCGCCGTGGTCTTCGAGGTCACCACGGGCACCTCGGTCGACGACCCCGAGGGCGTCCGCGCGGTGCTGTCGGTGCCGGTCCAGGTCGGCGGCGAGAGCCCGATCCTGCGCTGCCCCGACGAGCCGGTGCGGATCGCCCAGGGCCAGTCCCTCGACCTCGACATCGCCTCGCTGTGCCACGTCTGGACCCCCGACCCCGACGACGTCGACGGGCTCGACTTCGACGCCGACTGGGAGACCTCCAGCGACGGGCTGGCGATCATCACCCCGAGCGGCCCGGCCATCGAGGTCGCTGCCGCATCGACCGCCGACCCCGGCAGCCGCGGCACCCTGCTCGTGACCACCGGCGACAGCGAGCCCGGCCGACTCCAGCTGCTCGTGGTCAAGTCGCCGCCGCCCTCGCTCTCCCCGATCCGGGTCGACGACATGCGCGCCGGGGAGACCCGCACCATCGACCTCGCGCGCTACCTGCGCGCGGGCGTGAACAACCCCGACCCGACGGTCGTGCAGGCCACCCAGATCACCGGGCTCGATGTCGACATCACCTCCGAGGGCTCGAGCGTCACGCTGACCACGGGGGAGCGCGTCGACGGACAGGCGCAGTTCCGCGTCGTCATGAGCGACGTGTCCGCCGGCGACCCCGGACCGGAGCGACTGGTCGAGGGCCGCATCTCGCTGGCCGTGCTCGACGTGCCCGACACCCCGACGGCGCCCGTGCCCGGACGCACGGTGCGTGACCAGGAGGTCGCGCTGTCCTGGCGCGCGCCCGATGCCAACGGAGCCCCGGTCGACCGCTACGAGGTCCGCAGCCTCCGCGGCGGGGCCACACAACAGTGCGGCGGCACGACCTGCGAGATCCGAGGCCTCACCAACGGCACGGCCTACTCCTTCCAGGTGCGCGCGCACAACCGCGTCGGCTGGTCGGAGTGGAGCACCGGCTCGGCGCAGGCGACCCCGGACCGCAAGCCCGGCCTGGTCGGTCCGATCAAGCTGGTGCGCGAGGGCGACCGGGTCCTGGTGATCGCGTGGACCCCGCCGACGACGCAGACCTCCGACATCCGGCGCTACCTCGTGTCCTGGCCCGGCGGGTCCAAGAGCTCGACGCGTCCCAACATCACCATCACCGGCCTCGACAACAACGTGGAGTACGCGTTCTCCGTGGCCGCGGAGAACGCGCTCGACATCGGGCCCGCCCGCCGCTCGGCCGCCTACCAGTCGGTCGGCACGCCGGGCACGCCCGCGGCGCCCACGATCACCGACCAGCGCACGCCCGGTGACAGCGGAGCGGTGACGCTCACCTGGCCGGACGTCGACCCCAACGGTCCCGACCCCGTGCGCTACACCGTCCTGCGCGACGGCACGCGGCTGCCCAACTGCACCGACATCCTGGCGACGCGCTGCGACAACGCCGGCATGGCCTACGACGGCCGGACCTACCAGTACTCCGTGCGCGCGACCAACAAGAACGGCAAGGGCCTCACCGCGACCGGTCCGGCCGCGCCGTGGAGCGCTGTCGGCCAGCCGGCCGCGTGGGGCGACTTCACGGTGCGTCCGACCGGGCGTGACAACGGCGGTCAGGCGCAGTTCACCGTGCCGGCCTCGCGCGGGGCCCAGTCCAACGTCACGATCTACTCCGACGGCGGGGTGATCAGCCAGTTCAGCGGCACCGGCCCCCAGGACGTCGCGATCCAGGTCGGCTCCAACGACAAGCCCTACACGATCGAGCTCGAGGTCTGCAACGAGTCGGGCGCGTGCGAGCGCTCGATCGGCAAGCCGCTGCAGGCCTACGGCCCGCTGAGCCGTGAGGACATCCTCAGGATGGAGCCGATCGTCAAGGGCAAGACGGTCTCGTGGGAGATCACCGTGGACGCCGACGGCGACCCCGCAACGATGACCGTCGACAGCGACAAGCGCGGCAAGGAGACGTTCACGCTCAGCGGGGTCGACGTCCACACCTTCCGCACCAGCTCGGTCGACATCGGCTTCAAGACCAACGAGCAGCTCGTCGTCACGCTCTTCGACTCCAGCCCCAAGCGCGGGCCGGGGGAGCGACAGGCGCGGAGCCCCACGACCGAGGACGCCCCCAAGCCCACGATGACGATCAGCCGCGGCGACCGGTGCCACGACGGCACCGACGACCCGTCGTGCAACCCCAGTGGCACGGGCACCGACTGTCTGCACCCGTCCTGCGGGAGGATCCTGTTCGTCAGCGAGAACTGGGACTACAACCCGACCAACTGCACCTTCTACGACGACTTCGGCGCCTACGCCACGCGCCCGATCGCGACCAACCGCACGGTGCAGCCCGGCCCCTACTACGGCTACCCCGACCGCAGCGTCTGGGTCGTCTGCGACGGCGTCGAGTCCAACCACTACAACTGGCCCAACTCCTGAGGACCCCTGTGACGATCTCCCACGACCAGGCCGCCTGGTTCAAGCAGACCTTCGACCAGCTCACCGACAACATGGAGAAGGCCGTCCTCGGCAAGCGCCACGTGGTGCGCCTGGCGCTGACCTGCCTGCTCTCCGAGGGCCACCTGCTGCTCGAGGACTTCCCCGGCACCGGCAAGACGATGCTCGCCCGCGCGCTGGCCAACACCGTGCAGGGCAGCCACGCCCGCATCCAGTTCACCCCCGACCTGCTGCCCTCCGACGTCACCGGGGTGACGGTCTACGACCAGCACAAGGGCACCTTCGAGTTCCATCCCGGACCGATCTTCCACACGATCGTGCTGGCCGACGAGATCAACCGCGCCTCGCCCAAGACGCAGTCGGCGCTGCTCGAGGTCATGGAGGAGGGCAGGGTCACCGTCGACGGCCGGCCCCACGAGGTCGGGCGGCCGTTCATGGTCATCGCCACCCAGAACCCCATCGAGCAGGCCGGCACCTACCGCCTGCCCGAGGCCCAGCTCGACCGGTTCCTGATGAAGAGCTCGGTCGGCTACCCCGACAAGGCCGCGACCATCGAGCTCCTCGTCAACGCCAAGGTGCGCGACCGGGCGGCGCTCGTGACCCCCGTCATCACGTCGGCCACGATCGCCCAGATGAGCGGTCTGGCCGACGAGGTCTACGTCGACCCCGCCGTCATCGGCTACGTCGCCGAGATCGCCGAGGAGTCCCGGCGCCAGGCGCACGTCAAGCTGGGCCTCTCCGCGCGCGGCTGCCTGGCCTTCATCCGGGTGGCCAAGACCTGGGCGGCCGCCGACGGGCGCGACCACGTCGTGCCCGACGACATCAAGGACCTCGCGGTCCCGGTGCTCTGCCACCGGCTGCTGCTCGACGCCGAGGCGCAGTTCAGCGGGGTCTCGATCGACACCGTCATCTCCCGACTGCTCGACTCCGTCGCGCCGCCGACCGACCGGGTGGCGTGAGCATCGGATGAGCGTCGGATGAGGGTGATGCAGCGGTGGGACGCGGTCCGGGGGGTGGTCAAGCCCCTCGGGTGGCTGGTCCTCGCCCTCGGGGTGCTCGCCCTCGCTGCGGCGGCGACCGCCGGGTGGCGTGAGCTCACCGTCCTCGGCGTCGCGTGCCTGCTGCTGCTCACGGTGTCCCTGCCGTTCCTGGTCGGGCGCACCCGCGTGCGGGTCGACCTGGTGCTCGAGCCCTCGCGGGTCGCGGCCGGGATGACGGTGGCGGCCGGGATCGACGTCACCAACCTCGCGACCGGGCGGATGCTGCCCACGGTCTTCGACCTGCCGGTCGGCGACGCCGTCCACCGCTACGGCATCCCGGCCCTGGCCGCCGGTGCGACCCACCAGGAGACCTTCACGGTCCGCACCGAGCGCCGCGGTGTCATCGGGGTCGGCCCGGCGACTACCCGCCGCGGCGACCCGCTCGGCCTGGTCTCGCGCGACACCGAGTGGACCGACCTCCAGGAGATCCTGGTCCGGCCGGCGATGGTCCCGCTCGACGCCCTGGGCGCCGGCCTCCTGCGCGACCTCGAGGGCGTCGAGACCGAGTCGATCTCACAGAGCGACCTGGCCTTCCACACCCTGCGCGAGTACGTCGCCGGCGACGACCTGCGCCACGTCCACTGGCGCTCCTCGGCCAAGGCGATGGCCTCGGGCGGCGCGAGCCAGCTCCTCGTGCGGCAATACCTCGACACCCGTCGCAGCCACGCCACGATCGTGGTCGACGACCAGCCCGCCAGCTATGCGGGCGGGGAGCGCGGCGTCGACGAGTTCGAGACCGCGATGTCGGCGACCGCCTCGATCATCGTGCGCGCGGTGCTCGACGACTTCGAGGCGTCCTTCGTCTGCGGTCACCACGCCTCCTCGGGCGTCGACGGCCACCTCGCCCTCGACGCCGTCTGCCGCGCGGTCACGGGCCGTGTCGGGCTGATCCCCGCCGCCCGCAAGGCCGCCGACATCGCCCACGACACCAGCCTGCTCTTCCTGGTGACGGGTGGTGCGGCGCCCTTCGAGCACGTCCTGCGCGCCTCTGCCGCCTTCCCGCCCGAGGTCCGCCGCATCGCGATCGTCGTCGACGGCTCCGCCACCGCCACGGTCACCGAGACCGGCGGCCTCACGGTGCTGCGCCTCGGGGCCTTGGCGGACCTGCCCGGCCTGCTCCACTGGAGCGCCCGATGAGCCGCCCAGCCACGCCTCTGGTGCCTACCCGTACGCAGGCCCTCGACGCCGTGCTCCTGACGGCCACCTGCGCCGCCGCGCTGGCCGGGCTCACCACCACCTTCACCGGGATCGGCTTCCTCGTGGTCGGCCTCCTCGGCGTCCTCCTCGGCATCACCATCGCCCACGTCACCTCCGGCCTGGGCTGGCCGGCCGTGTCGGCGGTGGTGCTGGGCATCGTCGTCTTCGTCCTCGTCGGCGGACCGCTGGCGCTGCGCTCGCCCCCCGGACCGGGCACGGTCGCCGAGCTCGGGGACCAGGTGCTCTTCGGGTGGAAGGACCTGCTCACCACGCTGCCGCCCGTCGACGGCGACGGCCCGCTGCTGGTGCTGCCCTGGCTGCTCGGCCTGGTCGCCGGACTGCTCGGCACCCTGACAGCCCGGCTCCGGTCGGGACCGGCCTGGCTGCGCTCGCTGCTGCCTCTCCTGGCACCCACCGCACTGCTGGTCGCGGTCATCCTGCTCGGCGTACGACGTCCGTCGTCGCTGTGGCTCCAAGGCGTCGTGCTCGCGGTGCTCGCCCTGGGCTGGCTCGTCGTACGCATGCAGCGCAGCACGGGTCCGGTGCGTGGCGGTGCCGGTCGCACCCGTCGGGTGCTCGTCGGCGCGGCGATGCTCGGCGTGGCCTGCGCCGCGGCCCTGCCGGTCACGACCTGGGTCGCGGGCGCCGACGACGAGCGGGTGGTCCTTCGCACCTACGTCGAGCCTCCTTTCGACGTCGGTCAGTACCCCTCGCCGCTCTCCTCCTTCCGTCGCTACGTCGCGATGCCCGAGCCCGACGCGGTCAACCTGCACGACGTCACGCTGATGACCGTCGACGGGGCGCCCGAGGGGGCCAGGGTCCGGATCGCCACGCTCGACGACTACGACGGCGTCGTGTGGGGCGCCGCCGAGGACACCGTCCCCGGCAGCACCCTCGACACCTTCCAGCGGGTCTCCTCCACGATCGACAACCCCGTCGACGGCGAGCGCGTGGACGTCACGGTGACCCTGGGGGAGGGCTACTCCGGGGTGTGGCTGCCCACCGTCGGGTCGCTGCAGTCGATGCACTTCGACGAGGGCTCCTCCGAGGACGCCGTGGAGGAGCAGGCGGAGTCCTTCCGCTACAACCTCGCCACCTCGACCGGTGTCGTGCCGGCCGGCCTGGCGCCCGGCGACGTCTACCACTTCACCGCCGTCCGCCCCGTCGAGGAGGTCACCGAGACCTCGGCCCCCAGCGGCGACCTCACCGACGCAGCCCTCGCCGCCGGCTTCCTCGACACGCAGGCCGTGCAGTGGACCGCCGGGGCCTCGGAGCCGATGGAGCGGGTCTTCGCGGCCGCCGAGCACCTCAGGAGCGAGGGCAAGTACTCCGACGGCGTCCTGGAGAGCGAGAAGATCTACCACGCCGGGCACCACGTGCGGCGGCTGTCGGAGGAGTTCGTCAACGCTCCGATCATGGTCGGCAACGACGAGCAGTACGCCGCCGTGATGGCGCTGGTCGCCAACAAGATCGGCGTCCCCGCGCGGGTCGTGCTCGGTGCGGTCGTCCCCGGCGACGGGGTCGTCGAGGGCAAGGACGTCCACGCCTGGGTCGAGCTGCGCGTCGCCGACGGCTCCTGGCGCGTGCTGCCGACCGAGGCGTTCATGGACACCGACCGCCCGGCCGAGCAGCCCCCCATCGCCGAGCAGGAGATGAGCGGCACCGTCGTGCCGCCGCCCGCCCCGATCCCGCCGCCGTCCACGCTCGCCGAGCAGAACGACGCGGAGCTCAACGCGCGCAAGGGCGACCGCGACGAGGAGGTCGGCGGCGGTCTCCCCGCGTGGTTGCGCATCGTCCTGCTCTACGTCGCGCTCCCGTTGCTGGTGGTCGTCCTGGTCCTCTCGTCGGTCGTGCTGGTCAAGGCGCTGCGCCGACGCCGGCGTCGCTGCGCCGAGCGGGTCACGGCGCGCATCGTCGGCGGCTGGCGCGAGCTGGTCGACCACGCCCGCGACCTGGGGCAGCCGGTGCCTGTCGGGGCGGGCTGGACGCGACGGGAGCAGTCCTCCCGCGTCTCGTCCGCGCAGGCGCCCGGTCTCGCCGCGCTCGCCGACCGCCACGTGTTCGGCCCCAGCCAGCCGCCCGAGGCCGTCGCCTCGTCGTACTGGCAGGAGGTCGACGCCGAGCGCCGACGGATGTCCCGGGGCGTCACCCGTCGCCGACGCGTCCGCGCCGCACTGAGCTTGCGGACCTTCCGTCGCTGAGACCCGGAATGCCGCACGCCGCCCGGGCGTTGGGTCGGTGATGTCCTCCACCGCTCCCGCCGCGCCCGCCCTGTCCGTCCTCGACCTCGTCCCGGTGCGCAGCGACCAGTCGACCAGCGACGCGCTTGGCGCGATGCTGGACCTGGCGCGGGCCGCCGACGAGCTCGGCTACCGCCGCTTCTGGGTCGCCGAGCACCACAACATGGCGGCGATCGCGTCGACCAACCCACCGGTGCTGATCGCGATGATCGCCGCCGCGACCCAGCGGCTCCGGGTCGGCTCCGGCGGCGTCATGCTGCCCAACCACGCCCCGCTCGTGGTCGCCGAGCAGTTCGCGCTGCTCGAGGCGGCCTATCCCGACCGCATCGACCTGGGCATCGGTCGCGCTCCCGGCACCGACCCGGTGACCAGCTGGGCGCTGCGCCACGGTGCCGGAGGTGTCAGCGACGATGCCGTCAGTCGCTTCCCGGAATACGTCGACAACGTGCTGGCCATGATGGAGCCGGCCGGGGTCGGTCTGGCGCTCCAGGGTCGCCAGCACCTGCTTAAGGCGACCCCCGAGGCGCGCTCGGTGCCACGGATCTGGCTGCTCGGCTCCTCGGACTACTCAGCGCGCCTCGCCGCCGAGAAGGGGATGCCCTACGTCTTCGCGCACCACTTCTCCGGCCAGGGCACCCGCGAGGCGCTCGACCTCTACCGCTCGCAGTTCCGCCCCTCACCCGAGCTGGCCGAGCCCCGGACCTTCCTGACCGTCAACGTTGCCGTGGCCGAGACGACCGAGGAGGCCGAGCGGCTCGCACTGCCCCAGCTGCTGCAGATGGTCGCGCTGCGCACCGGCCAGCCGCTGACCGCCCAGCTCACCGTGGAGGAGGCGCTCGCCGCCGAGGTGCCCGACGCGCACCGGGGACTGATCGACGCGATGCGCACCCGGTGGGTGATCGGCGACGCCGAGCAGGGGCGCGCCCAGCTCGCCGACCTCGCGGCGTCGTACGCCGTCGACGAGGTGATGGTCAACCCGGTGGCCGGCGCGACGGCGGGCACCGCGACGGACGCGTCGCCCGCTCGCGTCGACACGCTGCGCCTGCTCGCTGCTTGAGCGTCCGGGGGAGGGCCGATACCCTGCCCGATTCGTGTTTCGCAGCCGTTTCCTCGTAAACTGGCGTGTCGGCCCAACGTGGGTCTGTTCCGTGGTGCCTCACGGCTGCCCGGATCGCCTCTGACCGTCTCCTCGGAGCAGGTCAGGTGTGTCCGGAAAGAGGCGCTCCTGAGCGGCTTTACGAGGTCCACCGGTCACCTGGCCGGAGGTTCCCGGGCCACCGGTAGACACACCCGTTCCAACAGATTGTGGAGGACATGCCGAAGAAAGAAGGCGTGATCGAGCTCGAGGGCACCATCACGGAAGCCCTGCCCAATGCGATGTTCCGTGTGGAGCTGAGCAACGGACACAAGGTTCTCGCCCACATCAGCGGCAAGATGCGCCAGCACTACATCCGGATCCTCCCCGAGGACCGCGTGGTGGTGGAGCTGTCTCCCTACGACCTCACGCGAGGTCGCATCGTCTACCGCTACAAGTAAGCAGCCGACTAGCCAGAAAGGGTCGACTCATGAAGGTCAACCCGAGCGTCAAGAAGATCTGTGACAAGTGCAAGACGATCCGTCGTCACGGCGTGGTCATGGTCATCTGCGAGAACCCGCGTCACAAGCAGCGCCAGGGCTGAGTCCCTGCCTGCGACGCACCACACAACTGAACACCACTCAACGTGATCGCTAGGTCTGGGTCTCTCACGAGCACAGGCTGAAACCACCTCCGGAGCAGAAGGCCGGAGCCTGGTCACCACCAGGACGCGTCACGCACGAAACCTCTGTGAACCACCGAAGAGCACCGCTCTTCAAGAAAGGGCCATGACATGGCACGCCTCGTTGGTGTGGACCTCCCGCGCGACAAGCGCATCGAGATCGCACTCACCTACATCTACGGCATCGGCCGTACCCGCTCGCAGCAGCTGCTGGCCGCCACCGGGGTCAACCCCGACATGCGCGTCCACCAGCTGGGCGACGAAGAGCTGGTCAAGCTCCGCGACGAGATCGAAGCCAACTTCAAGATCGAGGGTGACCTCCGTCGCGAGGTCCAGGCAGACATCCGCCGCAAGATCGAGATCGGCAGCTACCAGGGTCGCCGCCACCGCCAGGGCCTCCCGGTCCGCGGTCAGCGCACCAAGACCAACGCTCGCACCCGCAAGGGTCCCAAGCGCACGGTTGCCGGCAAGAAGAAGGCCAAGTGACCGTTCGCGCTCGCGCGACGCACTGCCTTCCTAACTCACAGACCAGCTAACACAGGAGAACCGTATGCCTCCCAAGGCACGCGCGGCCGGCGCCAAGAAGGTCCGCCGCAAGGAGAAGAAGAACATCGCTCAGGGCGAAGCCCACATCAAGAGCACGTTCAACAACACCATCGTCACCATCACCGACCCCACCGGGGCGGTCATCTCGTGGGCCTCCGCCGGCACCGTCGGCTTCAAGGGCTCGCGCAAGTCCACGCCGTACGCCGCGCAGATGGCTGCGGAGGCCGCCGGCCGTCGCGCCATGGACCACGGCATGAAGAAGATCGACGTCTTCGTCAAGGGCCCCGGCTCCGGCCGCGAGACCGCGATCCGTTCGCTCGGTGCGATCGGCCTCGAGGTCGGCACCATCCAGGACGTCACCCCCACCCCCCACAACGGATGCCGCCCGCCCAAGCGCCGGCGCGTCTGACCCGAGACAGAACAGGAGACTGACCCATGGCTCGTTACACCGGACCCATGACCCGGAAGTCGCGCCGTCTCGGTGTCGACCTCGTCGGCGGAGACGCAGCGTTCGAGAAGCGTCCCTACCCTCCCGGCCAGCACGGCCGTGCACGCATCAAGGAGGGGGAGTACCGCTCCCAGCTGCAGGAGAAGCAGAAGGCCCGCTTCACCTACGGCGTGATGGAGAAGCAGTTCCTCAACTACTACAAGGAGGCCTCGCGTCGCACCGGCAAGACCGGTGACAACCTCCTGCAGCTGCTCGAGTGCCGTCTCGACAACGTGGTCTACCGCGCCGGCTTCGCCCGCACGCGTCGCCACGCCCGTCAGCTCGTCAACCACGGTCACTTCCTGGTCAACGGCAAGAAGGTCGACATCCCGTCCTTCCAGGTCTCGGCCTACGACGTGATCGACGTGCGCGAGAAGTCCCTCGAGATGACCCCGTTCATCGTGGCGCGCGAGACCTTCGGCGAGCGGATCGTCCCGGCGTGGCTCGAGGCCCTGCCCAACCGCATGCGTGTCCTGGTCCACCAGGTGCCCGTGCGTGGGCAGATCGACATGCCGATCCAGGAGCAGCTGATCGTCGAGTTCTACTCCAAGAAGTAACCGGTCGGGGGGCTCCGTCCCCCGACCACCCCCCACCGGGGGCCCTCGGCCCCCGGTGGACCTTCCTTTTCACCGTCGTAGTTCGGATCCGTCAAATAGCGGGTGGATCCGGAAAGGAAAGAATCAGTGCTCATCGCACAGCGTCCCTCACTGTCGGAAGAGACCGTTGACGAGTTCCGCTCGCGGTTCGTCATCGAGCCCCTCGAGCCCGGCTTCGGCTACACGCTCGGCAACTCGCTCCGCCGCACCCTCCTGTCGTCGATCCCGGGCGCCTCGGTCACGAGCATCAAGGTGGACACCGTCCTCCACGAGTTCTCGACCATCGAGGGCGTGAAGGAGGACGTCACCGAGATCATCCTCAACCTGAAGGGTCTGGTCGTCTCCTCGGAGCACGACGAGCCCGTCACCATGTACCTCCGCAAGTCCGGTGCCGGCGCCGTGACCGCTGCCGACATCGCGCCCCCGGCCGGTGTCGAGGTGCACAACCCCGAGCTCCAGATCGCCACGCTGTCCGACAAGGGCAAGCTGGAGATGGAGCTCGTCGTGGAGCGTGGCCGCGGCTACGTCTCCGCCGTCCAGAACAAGGGCGCCGACAACGAGATCGGTCGCATGCCGGTCGACTCGATCTACAGCCCCGTGCTGAAGGTGACCTACAAGGTCGAGGCCACCCGTGTCGAGCAGCGCACCGACTTCGACAAGCTCGTCATCGACGTCGAGACCAAGCCGTCCATCCTGCCCCGCGACGCCATCGCGTCGGCCGGCAAGACGCTGGTCGAGCTCTTCGGCCTCGCCCGCGAGCTCAACGTCGAGGCCGAGGGCATCGACATCGGCCCGTCGCCCGTCGACGAGCAGCTGGCCGCCGACCTCGCCCTCCCGGTCGAGGACCTGCAGCTGACGGTCCGTTCCTACAACTGCCTCAAGCGCGAGGGCATCCACACCGTGGGTGAGCTCATCTCGCGCTCGGAGCAGGACCTGCTCGACATCCGCAACTTCGGTGCGAAGTCGATCGACGAGGTCAAGGCCAAGCTCGTCGAGATGGGCCTGTCCCTCAAGGACAGCGCTCCCGGCTTCGACCCCGCCACGGCGCTCGCCGCCTACGGCGAAGAGGACGACGACGCCTACGTCGAGGACGAGCAGTACTGAGCACCTCCCGCTGACCCGTCGCTGCTGCGGCGGGTCGGCGGTCCCGCACCACATCCATCTATCCCGGTACCTGACACGGCCGGGGAGAATCGAGAGAAGACATGCCCAAGCCCACGAAGGGTCCCCGCCTCGGCGGCAGCCCGGCACACCAGCGCCTGATCCTGGCCAACCTGGCCACCCAGCTCTTCGAGCACGGTCGCATCACCACGACCGAGGCCAAGGCCCGCGCCCTGCGCCCCCACGCCGAGAAGCTCATCACCAAGGCCAAGAAGGGCGACCTGCACAACCGTCGCATGGTCCTCAAGACCATCCGTGACAAGGGCGTCGTGCATGTGCTCTTCACCGAGATCGCCCCCACCTTCGCGGAGCGTCCCGGCGGCTACACCCGCATCACCAAGATCGGTCCCCGCAAGGGCGACAACGCCCCCATGGCCGTCATCGAGCTCGTGACCGAGGCCTACGCGCCGAAGGCCCCGTCCTCGAAGAAGACGGCCGCCCCGGCCGCTGCCGCCGCCCCCGTCGAGGAGGCTCCCGCCGAGGAGACCGCCTCCGACGAGGTCACCGAGGCCGAGGCCACCGACACCCTCGAGACCGAGGGTGGCGCCGTGGAGGAGACCCCGGCCGACACCGAGGAGCCGGCCGAGGCCGCTTCCGAGGACGACGCCAAGGCCTGATCCGCCCGCTCGACC
>NZ_JANNML010000164.1:0-30270 GCF_031397825.1 Nocardioides sp. | reverse complement strand
AGCTGCGAGACGACGACGCGCTCGGTGCCGTTGATGATGAAGGTGCCCCGGTCGGTCATGAGCGGGAAGTCGCCCATGAAGACCGTCTGGCCCTTGATCTCACCGGTGTCGTTGTTGGTGAACTCCGCCGAGACGTAGAGCGGAGCGGAGTAGGTGAAGTCCTTCTCCTTGCACTCGTCGACGGTGTACTTGGGGTCGTAGAAGACCGGGTTCTCGAAGGCGAGGGACATCGTCTCGGAGAAGTCCTCGATCGGGGAGATCTCCTCGAAGATCTCGGTCAGACCGGACTTGCTGGAGACGTCCTCGCCCTCGGAGCGTCGACGCTCGACGACGGCGTCCCACTTCTCGTTGCCGATCAGCCAGTCGAAGGCGTCGGTCTGGAGAGAGAGGAGCTGGGGAACCTCGAGAGGCTCCTTGATCTTTGCGAAAGAGATGCGGCGGGAGTTACCGGAGGTGCTGCGCGCGGCCAAGAGTTGTCCTTCGACGTGTCGCTCTGAGTGGCGCCGTCACCCCCCACAGGCACAGCCACCGGGCAGGCTGACGAGTATTTGAGGGCAGGCGCAATGCGCCACCATACAACAAATCTGGGCGCACAACAAGACCTGCATGCGCCGTACCGACGAGCGTTGCCGGAATCATGCGCTCCGCAGCCGCCCAGGTCAAGCACCGCGTCCGCGCGGCTGTGGACGAGCTGCGGGCGGGCGGGCCCGACCGGGTCGTACGACGGGCCGGGTCAGGCCGCGGCGGGGGTGGTGACGAGCCCGTCGACCAGCCACTCGCCGTCGACCAGAAGCATCTGCATCGTCACCTGGTCGCGGAAGGTGTCCTCCTGCTGCACGTTGGTGCGGGAGCGGTTGACGAACAGCAGCACGTCGACGCGGCCCTCGCCCGAGCGCACGATGCCGGACGCGACCACGGCATCGACGCTCACGACGGTCTTGGTGCGTCCAGCGTTCTCCTGCAGCAGCGTGAAGGTCTCGTCGTAGCTGTCGCGGAAGGAGGCGGTCATGTAGGACTTCGCGGCCTCGGCGTCCGCATCCAGCGTGCGGTAGTCGTAGGAGAGGACGGGCACCACGGCGACCTCGGCCGCAGCCTGGGCCGGGCCCTCGTCGACCGGCCCCGGACGGGTCCAGGCGAAGATCGTCGCGACGACGACGGCCAGCGTGATCAGCACCAGGAGGGCGAGCAGCGCGAGCCTGGTCCCTCGTCGTCGCGTCGGGAAGGTCGCAGCCGCGCTGCTCGTCCCCTCCGCGGAGGTCGGTGTCACGACGACAGGCGCGACGTCGTCCTCGCGCTGCTGCTCCGCCTCCGCCTCGGCCTCCTCCTGCTCCACCAGGGTGGCGTCGTAGGCCGCGCGGCGCTGCGGGTCGAGCAGGATCTCAGCGGCCTCGTTGAGGACGCGGAAGCGGCGGTCGCTCGGGTCGAGGTCGGCGATCGAGGACTTCCAGGCGGCGCGGATCTCCTCGGAGGTCGCGTTGCGGTCGACGTCGAGCAGGTCGTACCAGTGGGGACTCACTGCACGGGCTCCTCTGCCTCGCCGGTCAGCGGCACGAAGTCGTCGACGAGCCACTCACCGTCGATCTTCTTCAGCGACACCTCGAAGCGGAAGGGCAGCGAGTCGGTGTCGATGCGCTCCTCGGGAGCCTGCGGGTTGGGGTAGGAGTTGGTGAAGGAGCCGGCGACCAGCACCGTGGCTGAGTCGCCGTCGATCGCCGAGGTGCCGGTCGAGAAGACCTCGCCGGTGCGACCGACGCCGGCCTGCGCCACGGTCTGCTCGGCCAGCGCGGCGTTCTCCTCGAAGTCGGTGGCGAACTTGGGCGTGATGACCTCGGTGACCAGCTCGCGGTAGTCCGGCATCGCGTTGTTCTCGTCGAGGAGCTGCGGACCGTAGGTGTTGAGCCGCAGCACGAACTGCTTGGCCTGCGACATCGCCACCTCGCGCTCACGTGCTTGCGAGGTGTCCCCCTCGAAGACTGAGCTGACCCGGTCGCTGAAGGACGCGCCCTCGGCCGAGCGCGAGCCGGCCAGGAAGACCAGGGAGCCGACGCAGCCGACGATGACCAGCACGAGCGCCGGTACGAGCAGGCGGAGCAGGCGTGTGGAAGCGATGCGTGACGTCACCCCTGGGGCGCCATCAGGGGCTGGAGGTACAGCCACTTCCACGACTCCTGTCCCAACGTTGAAGGCGCCACGCTACCGGTCGAGGTCTTCGCCCGGGCGGCCCGGTTGCCCCAGGTCAGCTTGCCGGTCTCCTCGTCGTAGGACGCGATGACGGGAGCGACCCTGCCCGGCAGGTTCTGCGGGCCACGCGCATTGCTCATCGCGGGCGGCTCGGTGCACCCGGCCTGCTCGTTCATCGGTCGGTCGCCGGTGTCCTGCGGCGGGCGGGTGTCGGTGCTCTCGTAGCCGCGGTGGCAGACCGGGTTGTCGGTGATGATCATCCCGAAGTGCGCGTCGAAGAGGCCGGTGTCCGGCGACTTGGAGACGACCGTGAAACCGCCTTCCACGATGTAGGGGTAGATGCTCAGGATCTGCGAGATGCCCGGGAGTCGCTTGACGACGACCTCGCCGGTGGTGACCAGGTTGTTGATCAGCGACCCCAGCTCGACGCGGTTCTGCTCCAGGAA
Source organism: Nocardioides sp. (assembly GCF_031397825.1). GTDB lineage: Bacteria > Actinomycetota > Actinomycetes > Propionibacteriales > Nocardioidaceae > Nocardioides. The sequence goes on along the minus strand of NZ_JANNML010000164.1, from coordinate 27,643 downwards.
CGTGCGCAGCTGGTTGGCCGTCGCCGAGCCGTTGTCGATCACCGTGCGCAGGTCCCCGTCGGCGCCGGCGAGGGTCTCGCTGAACTTCGCCAGCTCCGTGGCGAAGTTGCGCAGCGCGCTCTCCGAGGCGATCTGCCCCGTCAGGACGACGTTGCCGTCCTCGATCAGGCGGGTGGTGACGTCGAAGTTCTGGTTGGCGACCTCGATGAAGGAGTTGCCGGAGTCGATGATCGTCTGCAGGTCCTGCCCCGCGCCGCCGAAGGCGTCGCCGAACTCGCTGACCGTGGTGCGCAGCGCCTCCTGGTCGACCGAGGAGACGGTGTTGGAGAGGTTGGTCAGGAGCTGGTTGGTCGAGACCGGGGTGCGGGTGTCGGCCTTGTCGATCTCGGAGGACTCCCGGAGGAACGGCGCGGAGTCGACGTTGGGCTGGAGCTCGACGAACTGCTCACCCACCGCCGACCGGTTGCCCACGATGGCGACCGTGTCGGCCGGGATGGTGTCGAAGGACTTCTCGATGTCCAGGTGTACGTCGACGCCGTCGTCGGTCAGCACCAGCTCGCCCACGCGGCCGATCTTGACGCCACGCCAGTTGACCTCGGCACCGGAGAAGATGCCGCCGGACTCGGGGAAGTGCGCGACGACGGTGTAGGTGTCGTCGATGAACAACCGGTCGAGCTTGGCGTAGCGGGCACCCACGTAGGTCACCCCGAGCAGGGTGATCAGGACGAAGATCAGCAGCTGGACCTTGGTGCGGCGGGTGATCATCGGACCACCATCCCCGGCACGAGCAGCGACACCAGGGCGGGGTCGTAGACCTCCATGAGCTGTCCCATCGTGGCTCCTCCAGCCTTGGCGCTGTCGTCCTGGGCACCGAAGCCCGTGCGCCCTGCTCCGAGCAGGCCACCGAGGCCACCTCCGAGGCCGGGCAGTCCGGGCAGCTCCGGCAGCTCGATCGGTCCGCCGTCGCCTCCACCCGTGCCTCCGGCGCCACACAGGCCCGGGAGCGGGACGCCGCTCGCGTCGCAGACCGCGTCGATGAGCGCGGCAGGCAGACCCTCGCAGGTTGCTGCAGACGGGTTGTTGAGGCAGGCGGTGATGGCGTTGGACGCGCCCTCGCAGAGGTTGGGCAGGTCCAGGAGCTCGTCGAGCGGGATGTCGTCGGGGATCTCACTGAGCGGGAAGCACGGTATGCCGGGGACGTCGGGCAGCCCGTTCTCGCCTGTCAGGTCGATGTCGAGGGTGGCTGAGAGGTTGGTGTAGTCGCCGAGGTGCAGGTTGCGCGCCACCTGGGGGTCCCGACCGACGACCTCGTCGACGAAGGGGTAGGTCAGGAAGACGTTGAAGGCGTTGACGAAGCTGTCGCCGGAGTTGGCCAGCTCGGTCAGCACCGGCTGGAGCTGACGGATCGAGGCGATCGTGACGTCCTTGGAGCGCCTGATCACGTCGACGCCGACGTCGCCGAGGCGGTTGAGCGCCTGCAGCATCTTGACCAGGTCGGTGCGCTGGGCGTCGAGGGAGGTGAGGGCGCTGGGCAGCTCCTCGAGAGCGGAGTTGATGGTGCCCTGCTGACGACGCACCGAGAGGGCCAGGCGGTTCAGGCTCTCGATGGCGTCGACGATGTCGTCCTTGTTGTCGTCGAGCTGGCCGACGAAGAGGTCGACCTGGTCGAGCACCGACTTGACGCTGTCCTCGCGACCCTCGAGGGCGAGGTTGAGCTCGCTCGTGATCGTCTTGAGCTGAGCGATGCCGCCGCCGTTGAGGAGCAGGCTCAACGCGCCCAGCACCTCCTCGATCTCGGGGTTTCGACCGCTCCGCTCCAGCGGGATGACGTCGCCGTCGGCGAGATCGCCGGAGCCCCCATCCTCGGGAGCCTTGAGCGAGACGAACTTCTCGCCCAGCAGGCTGGTCTGACGGATCTCGGCCACGGTGTCGTCGGGGAGCTGGGTGTCGCCGCGCAGCTCGATCGTCACGCGGGCCACCTGACCGTCGAGCTTGACCTCCTTGACCTGGCCGACGCTGACGTCGTTGACCTTGACCGTCGACTGAGGCACCAGGTCGAGCACGTCGCGGAACATCACGTCGACGGTGATCGCGTTGTCACCGACGTCGGTGCCGCCCGGGAGCGGCAGGCTGTAGACGTCGAAGTCACAGGCGCTCAGGGAGAGCGTGCCGAAGAGCAGGGCGACCAGGAGCCGCATCTTGACCTTCACTCGGTCACCTCCACGAGACCACCGAGGGTCAGGTCGTACTTGGCGCCGGAAGACGAGCCGGTGCCTGCACCGAAGGGGCCGGTGCGCGGCAACGGGAGCGTCTCGATCAGGTCGCACAGCTCACCGCTCGGGTCGGCATTGTTGACGAAGCCGCACAGCAGGGTGGCCGGGTCGGACTCGATCTGGTTGATGAGCTCTCCGATGTTGGCGTTGGTGTCGAGCGTGCCGGCGTCAGGGTTGTAGGTCAGCGCCAGGTTGTTGAGCGCCAGCGGGCCGGCGGTCAGGACCTCATCGAGGGCGCCGCGCTGCTTCACGAGCACCTTGGCGACCCGGTTGATCTTGGTGATGTTGCGACCCAGGACCTCGCGGTTGTCGCGCACGAAGGTGCCGACCTCGCCGAGCGCCACCGAGAGGTTGCGCAGCGAGGCCGCGAGCTCCTCGCGCTCGCCCGACAGCAACGTCGAGACCGAGCTGAGCGAGGTGTTGAAGCGCCGCACCGTCGCGTCGTTGTCTGCGAGGGTCTCGATGAACCGACCGAGCTGCTCGGCGGAGCCGAAGAGCTCCTCCTTGTTGTTGTCCAAGGTGGCCGACAAGGTGGCGAAGTCCTTGATGGTCTGGTTGAACTGAGCGCCCTCGCCGCCGAAGTTCTTGGCGGTCACCTCGAGCAGGTCGGTCAAGGCACCGTTCTCGTTGGCGCCGTTGGGACCGAGCGCCAGGTTGAGGCGGTCGAGGCTGGAGTAGATGTCGTCGAGCTCCAGCGGCACGGCGGTGCGCCCACCGTCGAGCTCGGTGTTGTCGCCCAGCACGTCGCCCTTGGTGTAGACCGGCGTCAGCTGGATGTAACGGTCGCCGACGATCGACGGGGCGATGATGACCGCCTGAGCATCGGAGGGGATCTTGACGTCCGCGTCGTAGCTCACGGTCACCACGACGTCGGTGCCGGACGGCTTCACGGTCTCGACGGTCCCCACGGGGACGCCGAGCACTCGGACCTCGCTGCCTTCGTAGATCGAGATGGCCCGCGGGAAGTGGGCGGTGAGCGTCTTGCGCTCCTCGCCCCCCATGAGGGTCAGCGCGGCGACCACCACCAGGGCGACGACGAGCAGGGGGCCGATGAACTTCTTCACGGTGTTCACAGTCGCGGTGTCCCCACGGGAGGCAGGTTCTGGATGTAGGTGTCGAACCACGGGCCGTTGCCGAGCGTGCTGGCGAAGACCCGGTAGAAGGGGGCCATCAGCCGCAGGCTGTTGTCGAGGTTGTCCTCGTTCTTGTTGAGCACGTCGACGACCTCCTCCAGCTTGAGCAGAGCCGGCTTCAGGTCCTCGCGGGTCTGCTGGACCAGCAAGGTGAGCTCCTTGGACAAGGTCGACGTCGAGACCAGCAGGTTGTGCACCGACTCTCGGCGCGCCACGAGAGCGCGGAACAGGACGTCGGAGTCCTCCATGAGCCCGATGATGTCCTGGTCGCGCGCGTCGAGCACCGTGGACACCCGGTCGAGGTTGGTCAGCAGCGAGTTGATCTCGTCGTCACGCGAGGCGATCGTCCGCGAGAGCGCCGAGACCCCGTCGAGCGCCAGGCGGAACTCCTCGGGCGTGTTGCGGGTCAGGTCGGCCAGTGTCGTCAGCGAGGCGGCGAGCTGGTCGGTGTCGATGTCGGCGGAGGTCTCGGCCAGACCGGAGAAGGCCGCGACGACGTCGAACGGCGAGCTGGTGCGCTCGACGGGGATCTCGGAGCCGTCCTCGAGCTGACCCTCGCCCGCGGGCTCCAGGGAGAGGAACATCGCGCCGAGCAGCGTCTTGATCTTGATCGCGGCCTGGGTGAGCTCGCCGAACTCCGAGTCGGTCCTGACCCGGAAGGTCACACGCACGTGGCCGTCCTCGAGCTCGACAGCCTCGACCTTGCCGACGCGGACACCGGCGATCCGGACCTCGTCGTTGGCCTTGAGCCCGCCCGACTCGGTGAAGGCGGCGTAGTAGGTGTCGCCTCCACCGATCAGTGGCAGGTCCTGGGCGCGAAAGGCGGCGACGAGCAGGAGCAGAAGCACGGTGATGCTCGCGGCTCCGATGATCACCGGGTTGCGCTCGCGGAAGGGCTTCATCCGAGATCACACCTTGCAGAGGCAGTGTCGTAGTTGACCGGGACGGTGAGGTTGCCGGGCAGGCGCACCTTGCCCTGGAAGTTGCACAGGTAGAAGTTGAACCAGGAGCCGTAGATCGCGGTGCGTCCGACCTTCTCGAGCTTGATGGGAAGCACCTGGAGGGCACGGTCGAGCTCGCCCTTGCCACGCGCGACGTTGGTCGCGAAGCGGCGCAGCTGCTTGATGTCCTCGACGAACGGCGGGCGGATCCCCTCGACGAGTCCGGCGGTTTCCACCGACAACGAGGAGATCTGGTCGAGCGAGCTCAAGATCGCCTCGCGGTCCTCGTTGAGCCCCGACACGAAGGTGCGGAAGGTCTTGATCAGGTCGGTGAGCTGGTCGTCGCGGTCGGCGAGGTCGTCGAGCACCGTGTTGAGGTTGGTGATGAGGTCGCCGATGACCTGGTCTCGCGCCGCGAGGGTCGAGGTGATGGACGCGGTGTTGCTGAGCAGGCTCTCGAGCGTGCCGCCCTCGCCCTGGAAGACCTGCACGATCTCGAAGGAGAGCTTGTTGATGTCGTCAGGCGAGAGCGCCTCGAACAGTGGCTTGAAGCCGTTGAAGAGGACCGTGAGGTCGAGGGCCGGGGCGGTCTGGTCGACCGGGATCGTGTCGCCCTCCTGCAGCACCGCGGCGTCACCGACCTGCTGGTCGAGCGAGATGTAGCGCTGGCCGACGAGGTTGCGGTAGCGGATGGTCGCCGTGGTGGCCTGGTTGAGCATGGTGGTCTCCTCGACGCTGAAGGAGACCATCGCCCGGTTGCGGTCGAAGATCTCCACGTCGTTGACCGTGCCGACCTTGACGCCTGCGATGCGGATGTCGTCGCCCTTGACCACGCCGGTGGCGTCGACGAACTCGGCCTGGTAGTCGCGGGAGCCCTGGAAGGACAGGTTGCCGATCGTGATCACCAGCACCCCGGTGGCCAGGGTCGTGATCACGATGAAGACCACGAGCTTGACGAGGTCGTTGAACGTGCGCTTGTCGAGGACGGCCATCAGCGGAGACTCACTTCCGCGCCACGGGCCAGGGGGCCCACGAGCAGGACGCTGAGGTCGGAGACCTCGGCGGCGGGCAGACCGAAGCCGGGGCCCATCAGCTCCTTGAGCAGGGCGGACTCCTCGGAGCTTCCGGGCTCGCCGGCGCCGTCGAAGTAGTAGTAACCCGGTGACACGCGAGAGGTCCCCTTGCCGGTCGGCTCGTCGACGCCGTCGTCGAAGTCAGGCTGCCGCTTGAGCGGGTTCTCCTGGCTCCACGGCGGGTTGGGCAGGTTGAGGCAGGTCGGCCCGCGGTCGACCTGGGTGCGCGGCTGGTCCTGCGGGCCGTAGGCGCGCGGCTGGCGCGGCAGCGTCTCGAGGACGATGTGGAGGGTGAAGCCGCGGAAGGCCTCCGCCTGCAGCTTGCCGGCGCGCACGATGCCCTCGGTCAGGCAGGGGAACTCCGGGGCGTAGCGGGACAGGACCCGCAGCTGCGGGGCGCTGACCTCACCGAGCCGCACCAGGTTGTCGCCGTTGTCGTCGAGGAAGGTGCGGGCGGTGTCGGAGAAGGACGCGACGTCGGTGAACAGTGCGTTCAGCTGGGTGGAGCGGTCCTCGAGCGTCCCGGTCGTGGTGATCGTGTTCTCGAGGATCTGGGCCACCTCGGGCAGCACGTCGCTGTAGATGTCGGAGACCTCGGCCGTCAGCCGCAGGTCCTCGACGAGGCCGGGGATCTGCGGGTTGAGCTGCTTGAGGTAGGCGTCGACGGTCTCGAGGTTCTCGCCGATCGCGTTGCCACGACCCTCCAGGGCCGTGGCCAGGGCGTTGAGCGTCATGTTGATGTCAGCGGGCTGGACGGCACGCAGCAGGGGGTAGAGGTCGGAGAGCACCTGCTCGACCTCGGTGCTGACGGCGGTCCGGCTGATCACGGCGTTCTCAGCGAGCTGCCCCTCGGGACCGCTCTCGGGGATCTCGAGGCTGACGTACTTCTCGCCGAAGAGCGTCTTGGGCACGATCGCCCCGGTCACGTTGGCCGGGATCGTGTCCATCTCCTCGGGGAAGATGCCGAGGGTGAGCTCCGCACCCTCCTCGATCGTGTCGAACTCGAGGACCTCGCCCACGATGACACCGCGGATCTTGACGTCGGCACGCGAGGGCAGCTGGAGCCCGATCGAGGAGGTCTGCAAGGTCACCTCGTCGTAGTCGACGTACTTCTTGGTGAAGATGGCGAACGTCGCGTAGACGCCCAGGACCAGCAGCGCGAGGAACGCGACGCCGAGGAGCTTGTAGTTCTTCAGGATCTTCATCCGCTCATCCCGCCAGTCTGACGGTCGTGGTGGTGCCCCAGATGGCCATCGACAGGAAGAGGTCGATGACGTTGATGGCGACGATGCTCGTGCGCACGGCACGCCCCACGGCCACGCCCACGCCGGCAGGGCCGCCGGAGGCGTTGTAGCCGTGGTAGCAGTGGATCAGGATCACGACGACCGCGAAGACCAGGACCTTGCCGAACGACCAGAGGACGTCCCCGGGTGGCAGGAACGCGTTGAAGTAGTAGTCGTAGGTGCCGGCGCTCTGGCCGTAGAACTGGGTGACGATCAACCGGCTCGCGAAGTACGACGACAGCAGGCCGACGACGTAGAGCGGGACGATCGCGATCAGGCCACCGACGACACGGGTGGCGACGAGGAACGGCATCGACGGGATCGCCATCGTCTCGAGCGCGTCGACCTCCTCGGAGATCCGCATGGCGCCGAGCTGAGCGGTGAACCCGCAGCCGACCGTGGCCGCGAGAGCGATGCCCGCGACCAGCGGAGCGATCTCCCGGGTGTTGAAGTAGGCGGAGACGAAGCCGGAGAACGCGGCCGTGCCGAGCTGGTTGAGCGCGGCATAGCCCGAGAGACCGACCTGGGCACCGGTGAAGAAGGTCATGCCGGCGATGACGCCGACCGTGCCACCGATGACGGCCAGGGAGCCGGAGCCCAGGGTGACCTCCGCCAGGATCCGCAAGATCTCCTTGGGGTAGCGCTTGATCGAGCGCGGAATGGCGCGCAGGACGCCGAGGTAGAACGCGAGCTGACCGCCGAGATCGTTGAGCGATCCCAGGGGCTTCTCGTAGACGGACTTGATGTTGGCCATGGTCGTCAACCCGTCTTCGGTGGGATGACTTGGAGGTAGATCGTGCTCATCACGAAGTTGACGACGAACAGGAGCAGGAACGTGATGACGACCGACTCGTTGACCGCGTCACCCACGCCCTTGGGCCCGCCGCCGGCGTTCATGCCCTTGTAGGAGGCGACGATCGCGGCGATGAACCCGAAGACCAGGGCCTTGAGGAGTCCGACCCACAGGTCGGGCAGCTGCGCAAGCGCGGTGAAGCTGGCCAGGTAGGCGCCCGGGGTGCCGTCCTGGAGCACGACGTTGAAGACGTAGCCACCTGCGACACCGACGACGGTCACCATGCCGTTGAGGAAGAACGCGACGAGCATGCAGGCGAGCACGCGGGGCACGACGAGGCGCTGGATCGGGTCGATGCCGAGCACCATCATCGCGTCGAGCTCCTCTCGGATCTTGCGCGCGCCGAGGTCTGCGGCGATGGCGGAGCCACCCGCGCCCGCGATCAGCAGGGCGGTCGCGATCGGCCCGGCCTGCTGCACCACCGCGAGCACCGATGCGGAGCCGGTGAACGACTGTGCGCCGAACTGCTTGATGAGGCCACCGACCTGCAGCGCGATGACCGCGCCGAAGGGGATGGCGACGAGCGCGGTGGGGATGATGGTGACGGAGGCGATGAACCAGGCCTGCTGCAGGAACTCCCGCAGCTGGAAGGGGCGTTTGAAGAGGGCCCGCCCGACGTCGAGACCGAAGGCGAAGAGCTTGCCTGCGGTGCCGACCGGGGCGAGGACCCTGGTCGCAGTGGATGCCACGAGGTCGTCGTCCCCCCCGTCACTTTCCGATGGTCATGGACATGTTTTCCTCGAACGAGCCCGGAGGAGGCGTGACGCCGTTGTCGCGGCACCATGCCCCGGGCTCGCGCTGGCTGCGTCGCGGGATGCCGTTGGAGGGCTCCTGCTGGAACGGGATCGGCGGCAGCGGCGGCAGCTCCTGGCCGGACTCGGCGGCGAGCTCGTCGGCGTCCTTCTCCTCGGACATGCCGATCGGACCGATGACCTGCGCGTTGAGGAACTGACGCACCACCGGCTCCTCCGAGCTCAGCAGCATCTCGCGGGGACCGAACATCGCGAGGTGCTTGTGGTAGAGCAGACCGATGTTGTCGGGCACCGTGCGGGCCGTGTTGACGTCGTGGGTCACGATCAAGAACGTCGCGTCGATCTGCGCGTTGAGGTCGATGATCAGCTGGTTGAGGAACGACGTGCGCACCGGGTCGAGACCGGAGTCGGGCTCGTCGAAGAGGACGATCTCGGGGTCCAGCACCAGGGCACGGGCCAGGCCCGCGCGCTTGCGCATGCCGCCGGAGATCTCGCCGGGCAGCTTGTCCTCGGCGCCGAGCAGACCCACCAGGTCCATCTTCTCCATGACGATGTCACGGACCTCGGACTCGGACTTCTTGGTGTGCTCGCGCAGCGGGAAGGCCACGTTGTCGTAGAGGTTCATCGAGCCGAACATCGCGCCGTCCTGGAACAGCACGCCGAAGAGCTTGCGGATCTCGTAGAGCTCCTTCTCGGAGCAGCTCGCGATGTCGGTGCCCTCGATGATGATCGAGCCCTTGTCGGGCTTGAGCAGCCCGATCAGGGTCTTCAGGAAGACCGACTTGCCCGTTCCCGAGGGGCCCAGCATCACGCAGATCTCGCCAGCAGGGATCGTCAGCGACACGTCGCCCCAGATCAGCTGCTTGCCAAAGGACTTCGTGAGGTCGTTGACCTTGATCTCTACGCCCATGTCGTCTCTCTCCCTCGACCCCGAACCAGTGCACGGGTCATGGCGGCGCCCTGCTGCTGCGCAACCCCACTCGCCAGTAACAACGGTGTTACCGCGGCGAGGTTACGCGGCATTGTGCGCCGCGTCACCGTCTGGCCGGGTGGCGAGATGTACCTGTGACCCGAGGTATGACCTGCGTCAACGTAACCGACGTCACCTGAGAACGCACACCAGGCGGCCACCCCGCGAGGGGTGACCGCCTGATGCGGTGGTGCTGGGCCGAGCGACGGTGTCGATACGCAGGGATCAGCCGCGCACCAGCCCGCGGGTCACTTGAGGGTGACGGTGGCGCCGGCGGCCTCGAGGGCCTCCTTCGCCTTCTCCGCAGCGGCCTTGTCGACCTTCTCGACGACAGCCTTGGGTGCGGCCTCGACCAGCTCCTTGGCCTCCTTGAGACCGAGGGACGTGAGGGCGCGCACCTCCTTGATGACGTTGATCTTCTTCTCGCCGGCAGCCTCGAGGATGACGTCGAACTCGTCCTGCGCAGCGGCCTCCTCGCCACCGGCGGCGCCGCCGGCAGCAGGGGCAGCGGCAACAGCGACGGGAGCAGCGGCGGTCACGCCGAAGGTCTCCTCGAACTGCTTCACGAACTCGGAGAGCTCGATGAGGGTCATTTCCTTGAACGCGTCGAGCAGCTCGTCAGTGCTGAGCTTCGCCATGGTGGCGTTTCCTTCCATTCGGTGGCCCACCGCAGCGCGGTGGACCGGGTTTCAGGTGGTGGGTGCCGAGGTCCTGGATCAGGACTCGGTGGCTTCGCCCTCGTCGGAGGCGTCAGCCTCGTCGGTGGGGGCCTCGTCGGCAGCAGCTGCCTCCGGGGCCTCCTCGGCGGCGGCCGGCGTGCCGGCACCACCTGCGAGGATCGAGGGGTCCTGCTCTGCCTTCGCCTGGAGTGCACCGGCGAGCCGGGCAGCCTGGGCGAGGGGGGCGTTGAGCAGGTAGACGGCCTGGCTGAGAGAAGCGAGCATGGCGCCCGCCATCTTGCCCAGGAGCACCTCGCGCGACTCGAGGTCGGCGAGCTTGCCGATCTCCTTCGCGTCGAGGATGTTGCCGTCCAGGACTCCGCCCTTGATGACAAGGGTGGGGTTGGCCTTGGCAAAGTCACGCAGACCCTTGGCCGCCTCGACGACGTCGCCCTTGATGAAGGCGATCGCGGTCGGGCCGGTCAGCAGGTCGTCGAAGCCGGAGATGCCCACCTCATTGGCGGCGATCTTGGCCAGCGTGTTCTTGACCACGGCGTAGTTGGCGTTCTCACCGAGGGAGCGCCGCAGGTTCTGCAGCTCCTTGACGGTGAGACCGCGGTACTCGGTCAGCACGGCGCCAGCGGAGTCGTTGAACGAGTCAACGATCTCCGCGACGGCGGCTTCCCTGTCTGCCCGCGCCATGGGTCTCCTTCCGGACTGGGAGACCACCGCGCTGGGTCCGTCTGAAATGACGGACGCCCTGAGCGCAGGAGCTCAGGGCGTGGACTGCGCAGCGAGGCTGCGGGTCTTGCTCTTCTCACCTGCGCTGGCCGTCCACATCGCTGCGGAACCTTCGGTCTGACTGCTGATGCAGCCGGACAACCGGCGGTCTCTGGATTCAGATGCGAACTCTACGGCGGCGCGGGGCCCAGCACCAAATCGAGCGCTGAGGTCGACGCACGGGTCACCTGTGCCACACGACACCGACCCGCCCGGAGATCCGGACGGGTCGGCGGGTGGAGCTGATGGAGCTGGTTGTCAGGCGGCCTGGGATCAGGCCTGGCCCTCGTCCTCCGCCGCGACGTTGCGCGTGCGGTTGGGGTCGACCTGGACGCCGGGGCCCATGGTCGTGGAGACGGTGACCTTCTTGAGGTAGCGACCCTTGGAGCTGGCCGGCTTGAGACGCAGCACCTCCTCGAGGGCGGCGGCGTAGTTCTCCGCGAGCTGTGCCTCGGCGAAGGACGCCTTGCCGATGATGAAGTGCAGGTTGGCGTGACGGTCCACGCGGAACTCGATCTTGCCGCCCTTGATGTCCGACACGGCCTTGGCGACGTCGGGCGTCACGGTGCCGGTCTTGGGGTTGGGCATGAGGCCACGGGGGCCGAGCACGCGGCCGAGGCGACCGACCTTGCCCATCATGTCGGGGGTCGCGACGACGGCGTCGAAGTCGAGCCAGCCACCGTTGACCTTCTCGATGAGCTCGTCGCCACCGACGACGTCGGCGCCGGCCTCGCGGGCGGCGTCGGCCTTGTCACCGTTGGCGAACACGAGGACGCGGGCGGTCTTGCCGGTGCCGTGGGGCAGGTTGACGGTGCCGCGGACCATCTGGTCGGCCTTGCGGGGGTCGACGCCGAGACGCATGACGACGTCGACGGTCTCGTCGAACTTCTTCTTGCTCGAGGACTTCGCGATCTTGATCGCGGCCAGCGGGGCGTAGAGCTCGTCCTTGTCGAACGTCTCGGCCGCCGCACGGTAGGTCTTGCTGCGCTGCATGTCTGGTTCTCTTCTCTGTGTCCAGGTGTGGTCTACGTGGGCCAGCGCGGCCCTGCCACAGGTGCTGTGGTGCTGGGATGCGGTCGCGAGTGCGACCACAGTGACGTCAGTCGGTCGTGACGCCCATGGAACGAGCGGTGCCCTCGACGATCTTCATCGCGGCATCGATGTCGTTGGCGTTGAGGTCCGGCAGCTTGGTCGCGGCGATCTCGCGGATCTGGTCCTTGGTCAGCTTGCCGACCTTCTCCTTGTGCGGGACACCGGAGCCCTTCTGGAGACCGGCAGCCTTCTTGATGAGCTCGGCAGCCGGCGGGGTCTTGGTGATGAAGGTGAAGGAACGGTCCTCGTAGATGGTGATCTCGACGGGGATGACGTTGCCGCGCATGGACTCGGTCTGGGCGTTGTAGGCCTTGCAGAAGTCCATGATGTTGACGCCGTGGGGGCCGAGGGCCGTACCGACGGGCGGGGCCGGGGTCGCGGCGCCGGCCTGGAGCTGCACCTTGACCAGTGCGGCGATCTTCTTCTTGGGAGGCATTTCAATGGATCCTTTGTGCTTGCGTCTTCGTGGTCATCTCGAGGCCGTGCCCGGCGCGCCGGGCAGACATCTGCCACCTGGGTGTTGCGGGTCGTGCGGGTGAGCTCAGACCTTCTGGATCTGGCTGAAGCTCAGCTCGACCGGGGTCTCCCGGCCGAAGATCTCGACGAGGGCCTTGACCCTCTGTGCCTCGGCGTTGATCTCGGTGATCGTCGCGTGCAGCGTGGCGAACGGACCGTCGACGACCATCACCGAGTCGGAGATGTCGAAGTCAGCGACCTCGATCGCCTTCTTGGCGGTGGTGGCACCGCCCTTGACGGGCGTGCCGGCGGCCACGGCCTCGGCCTCGGCCTTGGCGATCACGGACGGGGCCAGCATGTTCTCGACCTCGGCCATGCTCAGGGGCACGGGCTGGTGGCTGTGGCCCACGAAGCCGGTGACCGACGGCGTGTGCCGCACGGTCGACCAGGACTCGTCGGTGAGGTCCATGCGGACCAGGACGTATCCCGGGAGGGCCGGCTTGGTGCGGGTGCGGCGCTGGCCGTTCTTGATCTCGACGACGTCCTCGATGGGGACGACGATCTCGTGGATGTACTCCTCCATGTTCAAGGAGATGATCCGGTTCTCGAGGTTGGACTTCACCCTGTTCTCCATGCCGGAGTAGGTGTGCACGACGTACCAGTCACCGGGCTTGGCCCACAGCTCGTCGCGGAAGACCTCGAGCGGGTCGCGGTCCACCACCTCGGCCGCGTCGGCCTCGGCGTCCTCGGCAGCCTCGACGGCGTCCTCGTCGTCGGACTCCACGACAGCGTCCTCTATGTCGAGACCGGCCTCGACGGTCTCGGCGACGGCGTCGTCGAGGACCTCCTCGGCGGCAGCGACCTCGTCGGCCACGGGCTCGTCGGACAGCTCGGCGTCGACGACGTCGTCGTCCGTGGCGACGTCCTCGGGGGCGGTGCCCTCAGGCGCGTCCTCGGGGACGGCGTCCAGGAGGTCCTCCTCCGGGGTGCCCTCGGTCTCGACCGACTCGTACTGCTCCGACACGTGTTGCTCCATCACCTTGCGTTGGTTGGCCCGGGGGCCCGTAGTGCGTGGTCCCGGCGCGGATGCGCGCCGGACCTGCTCAGAGGTCGGACCCGCCCGTGAACACGGCGAAGGCGAGCTTGCCGAGTCCGAGGTCGAGGGCCGAGACGAGCGCCATCATGAAGATCACGAACACCATGACCACGAAGAAGTACGTGACCAGCTGCTCCTGGGTCGGGTAGACGACCTTGCGCAGCTCGGCCACGACCTGGCGGTAGAACGTCGGGATGCTGGTGCGCTTCTCGGCCTTGCTGTCGCGGGGACCCCCGACTGCCTTGCTGTCCGACACACCCTCACCTCTTCCTTCGTCCGACCGGGCCGTGCGGCCCGGAGGTCCTGCTGATCCTGCGTCCACGCTGTTCGCAGGGCACGAGGGACTTGAACCCCCAACCTTCGGTTTTGGAGACCGATGCTCTGCCAGTTGAGCTAGTGCCCTCCGCGGTCAGCCCCGCCTGTGCGCACCCGGGGTCCGGGCGCGCCAAAGCCTTGGGGAAACCACCAAACGTGGAGTCTACGGGCAAGTCGAAGCCTGCGTCCAAACGCCTCTACGATGACACCCATGTCTGACGCCTCCTCAGCCCCCACCACCCCCACCGGCAGCTCCACCGCCAACGCCACGGGCAACCCGCGCGATCGCCGGGTCTCCCGCCGCATCGGCGCGATCGCCGAGTCGGCGACGCTGAAGGTCGACGCGAAGGCCAAGGCGCTCAAGGCCGAGGGACGGCCCGTGATCGGCTTCGGTGCCGGCGAGCCGGACTTCGCCACCCCCGACTACATCGTCGAGGCGGCCGTCGAAGCCTGCCGCGAGCCCAGGAACCACCGCTACACCCCCGCCGGCGGCCTGCCCGAGCTCAAGAAGGCCATCGTCGAGAAGACCAGGCGCGACAGCGGCCTCGAGATCGCCGCCAACCAGGTCCTGGTCACCAACGGCGGCAAGCAGGCGATCTATGCCGCCTTCGCCGCGATGATCGACCCGGGCGACGAGGTCATCGTCCCGGCGCCGTACTGGACCACCTACCCCGAGGCCATCCAGCTCGCCGGCGGCGCCGCCGTCGAGGTCCTCGCCGACGAGACCCAGGACTACAAGGTCACCGTCGAGCAGCTCGAGGCCGCGCGCACCGACCGCACCAAGGTGCTGCTCTTCGTGTCGCCGTCCAACCCCACCGGGGCGATCTACTCCGCCGACGAGATCCGCGCGATCGGGCGGTGGGTCGAGGACCACGACCTCTGGGTGCTGACCGACGAGATCTACGAGCACCTGGTCTACGACGACGCCGACACCGGCTCGATGCCGGTGCTCTGCCCCGACCTGGTGGACAACTGCGTCATCGTCAACGGCGTCGCCAAGACCTACGCGATGACCGGCTGGCGCGTCGGGTGGATGGTCGGTCCGGTCGACCTGGTCAAGGCCGCCACCAACCTGCAGTCGCACGCGACGTCCAACGTCGCCAACGTCTCCCAGCGCGCGGCGATCGCCGCCCTGGAGGGGGACCTCTCGGCCGTGGACGAGATGAAGGTCGCCTTCGACCGTCGTCGCAAGATGATCGTGTCGATGCTCAACCAGATCGACGGCGTGCTGTGCCCGATGCCCGGCGGTGCGTTCTACGCCTACCCGTCGGTCAAGGGCCTGCTCGGCAAGGAGCACGGCGGTCGGCTGATCGAGACGTCCGCCGACCTGGCCGACTACATCCTCGACGCCAGCGAGGTGGCGGTCGTGCCCGGCGAGGCCTTCGGGTCTCCCGGCTACCTGAGACTCTCCTACGCACTGGGCGACGACGACATCGTCGAGGGCATCACGCGCCTCCAGAAGCTCTTCTCCTGAGCGAGCCACGGGACCTCCGGACCCTGCCGAAGGCCCACCTGCACCTGCACTTCACCGGCTCCATGCGGCACCAGACGCTGCTCGAGCTGGCGGAGCGCGACGGCATCGTCCTGCCTGACTCGCTGGTCTCGGAGTGGCCGCCCCAGCTGCGGGCCACCGACGAGAAGGGCTGGTTCCGCTTCCAGCGGCTCTACGACGTCGCGCGCTCCGTGCTGCGCACGGAGTCCGACGTACGACGACTGGTGCTGGAGGCAGCCGAGGACGACGTCCGCGACGGCGGTCGGTGGTTGGAGATCCAGGTCGACCCGAGCGGCTACGCAGCGCGCTTCGGTGGCATCACGGCCTTCACCGACCTGGTGCTCGACGCGGTCCGCGACGCCTCCGGGCGCACCGGGCTGGGGATGGCGGTCGTGATCGCGGCCAACCGCACGCGGCACCCGCTGGACGCGCGCACGTTGGCGCGGCTCGCGGCGCAGTACGCCGGCCGCGGGGTGGTCGGCTTCGGGCTCTCCAACGACGAGCGGCGCGGCTCGACGGCCGACTTCGCCGGTGCCTTCGCGATCGCCGAGCGGGCCGGGCTCCTGCTGGCACCCCATGGCGGTGAGCTGCTCGGCCCCGACAGCATCCGCACCTGCATGGACGCCCTGCACGCGGGGCGCCTGGGTCACGGGGTCCGGGCGGCCGAGGACCCGGCGCTGCTGGACCGGATCGTCGAGGCCGGTGTCGCGCTGGAGGTCTGCCCGGTCTCCAACGTCGCGCTCGGCGTCTACTCCGACCTCACCTCGGTGCCGCTGCCCACGCTGATGACGGCGGGGGCCACCGTCGCGCTCGGCGCCGACGACCCCTTGCTCTTCGGGTCCCAGCTGGCCGCGCAGTACGCCACGATGCGCGCGGCCCACGAGCTCGACGACGCCGACCTGGCCGAGCTCGGCAGGATGTCGCTGCGGGCCTCCTGTGCGCCGTCGGACGTGCTCTCCTCCGCGCTGGCCGACATCGACGCCTGGCTGGCGACGGACCCGGCCTAGCGCTTCCGTTTGCCCCGGAGGCCACCTGGGAAGATCCTCCCCGTGACCACCCAGGGGCCGCCCGAGCCCGACGAGACGCAGCCGTTCACCCACCAGCCCTACGGCGAGGGGGCGGGCGACCCGGCGCCCCAGTGGCCGACGTACGGCCCGGCCGGCGCGGCGACACCGCCGCCGCCGCCGAACCCCTACGGCCCCCCGCCGACCTACGGGCAGGTGCCCTACGGCCAACAGCCCTATGGGACGCCCGGCTACGGCGTGCCGGGCTACGGCTTCGCCCAGAAGAACAGCACGGCGACGACCTCGATGATCCTGGGCATCATCGCGGTGGCATCGATCCTCGCGACGCCTTTCTGCTGCATCACCCTCCCGGGCATGCTCACCGGGCCCTTCGCGATCTGGACCGGGGTCAAGGCGAAACGCGAGATCGACCGGGAGCCGGGCCGCTTCGGCAACCGCGGCCAGGCCGTCGCCGGTCTCGCGACCGGCATCGTCGCGACCGTGCTGGCCGTGCTCCTGGTCATCGTGGTCGTGGTCTTCGTCGTCACCACCGACTGGGACGGGACCTACGACCAGGGGATGTACTGAGCGGCGGACTCAGAGCACGCAACCGAGCAGCACCGGCTCGTTGACCAGCCGGATGCCGAAGCGCTCCTCGACCCCGTCGCGGACCTCACGGGCCAGGGCCAGCAGGTCCTCGGTCGTGGCGCCGCCACGGTTGGTCAGGGCCAGGGTGTGCTTGCCGGAGACTGCGGCGGCGCCCCGGGCGTGGCCCTTGGCGAAGCCGGCCCGCTCGATCAGCCAGGCAGCGCTCGTCTTGACCCCGCCGTCCACGGGCCACGCAGGGGCCCCGTCGGGCACGGCCTCGGCCGCGACGACCGGGTTGGTGAAGAACGACCCGGCGCTCCAGGTGTCGTGGTCGGCCTCGTCGAGCACCATGCCCTTGCCGCGGCGCAGGCCCAGGACCGCGTCGCGTACGGCGACCAGCGGAGCCCGCTGGCCGGGCTCGACGCCGAGCGTGCGGGCGAGCTCGACGTAGCCCACCGGAGCACCCAGCGAGCCCTGGGCGAGCTGGAACGTCACGCTGAGGACGACGTGGCGCCCGGGGTCGGACTTGAAGCGTGAGTGGCGGTAGGCGAAGTCGCAGTCGGCGTTGGCGAAGGTGCGCACCGCCCGCTCCGTGCGGTCCCAGACGCGCACGGAGGCGACGGTCTGGGCGACCTCCTGGCCGTAGGCGCCGACGTTCTGGATCGGGGTGGCGCCGACCGACCCGGGGATGCCCGACAGCGCCTCGATGCCGACCCAGCCGCGCTCGACGGCGGTCGCCACGAGGTCGTCCCAGGACTCCCCCGCGGCCACGGTCACGAGCACCCCGCCGCACGAGGCGTCGTCGCCCTCCACGTCCGGGACCACGCCCGTCGTGGCGACCTGCACGACCGTGCCGTCGAAGCCGGCGTCTGCCACGACCAGGTTGCTGCCGCCCCCGAGGACCAGGAGGGGCTCGCCGGCCTCGTCGGCCCGTCGTACGGCGTCGACCAGCTCGGCCTCGGTGCCCGCGACGACGAAGCGCCGTGCGGGGCCGCCGAGGTGGAGCGTGGTGTGGTCGGCGAGCAGGGTGCGGTCAGGCACGGACGACGGCCTTGGGCATGCCGAGCACCTTCTGGCCCTCGCAGGTGACGGTCAGCGCGACCGTCGTCAGCCCGTCGTCGGAGCCCTTGACCTCGCCGGCGACGTCGATGTCGACCCCGCCCTCGGCGGGGACGACGACCGGGTTGGTGAACTTGCAGCCCAGGGTGACGACCTCGGCCCCGGGGAACCACTCGTCGACGGCACGCGCGGCGAGCGCCATCGTGTACATCCCGTGGGCGATGACCCCGGGCAGCCCGACGCTGGTGGCGACAGCCTCGTCCTGGTGGATGGGGTTGTGGTCGCCGCTGGCCGCCGCGTAGCGGACCAGGTCGGCGCGGGTGATGGTGAAGGTGCGGGTCGGGAGGCTCACGACGCCGCCCCCCGGTGCACGAGGGTGGCGCTGGTCGAGCAGACGACGTCGCCGGCCTCGTCGGTCACGACGCTGGTGGTGCCGATGATGTCGTTGCCGGCGATCTGGCGCAGGCTCGCGACCGTCAGGGTGGCGGACAGGACGTCCCCTGGGACGACCGGGCGCTCGTAGACGAACTTCTGCTCGCCGTGGACGATGCGGAAGAGGTCGACCCGCTCGGCCTCGAGGAACGCGTTCATCGCGTCGAAGGCCAGGACGATGGGGTACGTCGCAGGGGCGGGCCCGCCGTCGTAGGAGGCGCCGCCGGTGGCGAGGACGAAGTCGCGGACCTGCTCCCGCGTCACCGCGCGCGGCGGCGTCGGGGGGAAGGTGCGCCCGACGAGTGAGGGGTCGACTGGCATGGCTCCAACCTAGTGCGGGTCGGCCGCGGGACCACAGTCGCCCGGAGAACGCACGAACCCGCCACACGGGGTGTGGCGGGTCGGGTCACACCGGCTCAGCGACCTGAGCCGGTGGGTGCAGCGACGTCAGCGAGTCTCGCGGTGCGCCTTGTGGGTGCGGCAGCGCGGGCAGAACTTCGCCAGCTCGAGGCGGTCGGGGTCGTTGCGACGGTTCTTCTTGGTGATGTAGTTGCGCTCCTTGCAGTCCACGCACGCGAGCGTGATCTTGGGGCGAACATCGGAGCTCTTGCTGGCCACGGGAAGTCCTTCGTCGAAGTGCAGATGTTGTGCGTAGCGAGGGCGGGACTCGAACCCGCGACACCACGATTATGAGTCGTGTGCTCTAACCACCTGAGCTACCCCGCCATGGGGTGGGGCGAGCTCTGGTGGAGCCCTGGACCCAGAGCCCCTTTACGGAATCGAACCGTAGACCTTCTCCTTACCATGGAGACGCTCTGCCGACTGAGCTAAAGGGGCAACGACGGAGAACTGTACAAGAGGTCCTGCCAAGGGAGAAATCGGCCCCCTGGGCGGTCTTCGGGGCAGTCTTCAGGGACCCGGTCAGCCCTGGATCCGGGCCCAGGGGAAGGCCTCCTCCAGCTCGTAGGCGAGCTCGAGCAGCGTCGCCTCGCGGCCCGCTCCGGCGCCGAACATCATCCCCTGGGGGAGACCCTCCGCGGTGGTCGCCAGGGGCAGTGAGATCGCCGGGTCGCCCGTGACGTTCTGCAGCGGCGTGAAGGCCACCCAGGCCATCAGCCGGTCCATGATCGTGTCGTAGTCCCGGGTGGGGTCGAGATGCCCGACCTCGGGCGTCCGGGTCGCCAGCGTGGGCGTGAGGACGACGTCGTGGTGCTGGTGGAACGCCGCCGAGAGCTGCTGGGTGGCCTTGAGCCGGCGGATGGTGCCGGGCAGCCGGTGCAGGTTGCGACGACAGTGCCGGTCGAGCCCGAGGGTCAGGTTGTCGAGGTTCTGCGGCGCCCAGCTGCGCCCGTGACGGCGGCGCCCGGTGCGGACGAGGAACATCGCCAGCATCGACCAGTAGAGCAGGAAGTCCTCGCGGAAGGAGTCCGGGACCATCAGCGCCTCGACCGGCTCGACGCGGTGCCCCAGGGCCTCCAGGGAGGCCGCCACCTGCTCGGTCAGCGC
Organism: Nocardioides sp.; assembly: GCF_031397825.1. Classification (GTDB taxonomy): domain Bacteria; phylum Actinomycetota; class Actinomycetes; order Propionibacteriales; family Nocardioidaceae; genus Nocardioides. The sequence continues at coordinate 7,886 of NZ_JANNML010000164.1, read as the reverse complement.
GGCCACCTCGGGGCTCGCGGCGACCCCCATGCCGGCGGTGTTGAGGGCGACGCGCAGTCGTCGCCTGCCCGGTCGGCGGATGTCGCCGATCGGCGGCATCTCCAGGGCCCGGTAGACCTTCTCGGACTCGCGGAAGAACGCGGCGGTGTCTCGCACCGAGCGGGTGACGACGCCGTCGGAGACGATCCGGATCGGCATGTCCCTCATCATCTTGTCCTGGGCGGTCCGGTTCCTCGTGGGCTTGAGACCGACCAGCCCGTTGACGGCCGCCGGGATGCGGATGGAGCCCCCGCCGTCGTTGGCGTGCGCGATCGGCACGGCACCGGCCGCGACGAGAGCGGCCGACCCCGCCGACGAGGCGCCTGCGACGTGGTCGGTCGACCACGGCGAGCGCACGCTGCCGAGGCGGGGGTGCTCGGCCGCGCCGGAGAAGCCGTACTCGGACAGCTGCGTCTTGCCCAGGAGGACCAGGCCGGTCGCGCGGTACATCCGGGCGAAGTCGCCGTCACGCGGCTGGGGCCGCCCGACGTAGGAGTCGGTGCCCTCCTGGGTCGGCATCCCCTCGACGGCCACGTTGTCCTTGATCAGCGTCGGCACCCCGGAGAAGAAGCCGGCGCGGGGGTCCTTGGCCTCCAGCCGCGCCCGCTCGAAGGCGCGGTAGGCGATGGCGTTGAGGTCGGGGTCGACCCGCTCGACCCGGGAGATGGCCGCCTCGACGACCTGGGGGACGGACACCTCGCCCGCGTGGAGGGCCTCGACGAGCCCGACGGCGTCGTGCTCCCCCAGGGCGTCGTCGGAGAAGGCGTGGACGCGGTTCATGGGCCTCAAGGTACCGGCGGGAGCACGCGCCGCGAGGGTTGTCCGGACCGGCGGATCCTCAGAGCAGGACAGCCAGCAGCAGCGGGAGCAGGAGGCTCATCGCCAGGGCGGTCAGCCCCATGGAGAGCCCGGCGAAGGCGCCCTCGGTCTCGTGGTCGGCGAGCATCCGGGAGGCGCCGATCCCGTGGGAGACCGCCCCCTGGGCGAGGCCCCGCGCCCGGTGGTCGCGCACCCGGAGCAGCGTGAGCACGGCCGGACCTGCCACGGCGCCGAGGATCCCGGCGAGGATCGCCAGCACCGCTGCGAGGGCAGGGATGCCCCCGCCGGCATCTGCCAGCGCGATGGCCACGGGGGCGGTGGCCGCCTTGGGTGCCGTCGTACGGGCGAGCAGCTCGCTGCCGCCGAGGGCCTGCACCAGCAGTACCGCACTCGTGATCGACACCGCGGCTCCCAACAGCACGGCGACGAGCATCGGGACCACGAAGCCGCGCAGGCGGTGGGCCTGGCGGTGGAGCGGGATCGCGAGGGCGACGGTGGCCGGCCCCAGCATGAAGGCGATGAGCTCGGCGCCCCTGCGGTAGTCGGCGTAGTCGACGTCGAGGAGCGTGATGACCGGCGCCACCAGCAGGATCGCGACGAGGACGGGCTGCGCGAGCGCGTGCCCTCCCGTCCAGGTCTGCACCTGACGGCCGACCCGGTAGGCCAGGAGGGTCAGCAGCAGCATGGCGACGGGCGAGGTGCGCAGCCACTCCCAGGTCTCGCTCACCGGGCGCGCTCCCCCGGGAGCCAGCGCTCCAGGAGGGTCGTGGTCCACCCGACGGCGGCGAGGCCCAGCAACCAGGAGCCCACCAGTGCGACGGCGAGCGGCAGCAGGTCGTCGCGGATGACCGCGGCATAGGCGACGACCCCGACCCCGGCCGGGATGAAGAGCAGCTGCAGGTGGCGCAGCAGCGCCGTCCCGGCTCGTACGACGGCCGCGTCGTCGCCGACCTTCCTGGCCCGGAGGACCACGAGGAGGAGCAGCATCCCGACGACCGGTCCGGGGACCGGCACGTCGAGCAGCCGGACCAGGACCTCACCGACGAGCTGACAGGCCAGCAGCAAGGTCAGACCGGTGATCAAGCGAGGCCTCGGCGGTGGCAGCCGACCAGGTGGGGGTCGAAGACCCCGATCGCCTCGCACAGCGCATACATCGTCGTCGGGCCGACGAACGCGAAGCCGTGCTTCTTCAGGGCCTTGGACAGCGCCAGCGACTCGGCCGACGTCGTGGCCTGCTGGTCGGTGTCGGCCGGCGCCGGGGGCACCTCCGGGGCGAAGCCGAGCACGAACGCCTCGAGCCCGACATCGTCGCGCAGCGCGAGCGTCGCGCGGGCGTTGGTGATCGCGGCCTCGATCTTGCGGCGGTTGCGCACGATCCGGACCTCGGTCATGAGCCGCTCCACGTCGCCCTCGTCGAAGTCGGCGACGGCCTCGGCGTCGAAGCCGAGGAAGACCTCGCGGAACGCCTCGCGCTTGTGGAGGATGGTCGACCAGGACAGGCCCGACTGGAAGGCCTCCAGGGTCAGCCGCTCGAGGTAGGCCGCCTCGCCGCTGACGGTCCGGCCCCACTCCGTGTCGTGGTAGTCGCGCATGACACCGGGAGCGCCCGCCCACGGGCAGCGCGGCACCCCGTCCTCGCCCGGCACCGGACCCATCAGTGCCGCTCCTTGAGTCGCACGTGCGGCATCGCGGGAGCCGGGATGGGCGGGTTGGCGTCGCCGACCGGGACCCCGAAGCGGCCGTCGACGAGGCCGGCGTCGGTGACCTGCGCCTGCCACTCCTCGCGGAAGCCCACGATCTCCTCGTGGGTGCGGCCCACGAAGTTCCACCACATGACGATCGACTCGCCGAACGGTGGTCCGCCCAGCAGGAGAGCACGGACCGGCTCGTCTCCGACGACCAGGCGGACGGTGTCGCGACCGGGCGGGACGTAGACCAGGTCGTGCGCCTGCGCCTGCGTGCCCTCCAGGTCGACGGCGCCGCGGTCGACCAGCAGCCCCAGCTCGTACGACGAGTCGACGGCGAGGTCGAGCGACGTGCGGGCCTCGAGCAGCAGCTCCGCGCCCAGCAACGGGGTCGCGGTCTCGACCGGCGAGGTGTCGCCGAGCAGGGACCCCAGGAAGACGCGGGCCTCCCAGCCGTCGCCCGTGACCGGCGTCGGCGCGTGGTGGGCGAACGCGGGGGCGGTGTCGCGAGCCGCGTCGGGCAGCGCCACCCACAGCTGGGCCCCGTGCAGGGTGGTCGTCGCGGGCGTCGACATCTCGGAGTGGCTGATGCCGTGGCCGGCCGTCATCAGGTTGACCTCCCCCGGACGCACCATCGCGTGGTGGCCGGCGCTGTCGCGGTGCTCGATCTCGCCGGTGAAGAGCCAGCTGACCGTCTGCAGCCCCGTGTGGGGGTGGGGCGTCACGGCCATCCCACCGGTGTCCCCGACGTCGTCGGGGCCATAGTGGTCGACGAAGCACCAGGCGCCGATCAGCGAGCGGTGACGTTGCGGCAGCGTGCGTCGTACGGTCATGGCACGTGGGCCGCCGAGCGGCACGTCGCGGGGCGCCATGATCTCGACGCCAGCCGCGACGGCCGCCTCGCAGGTCACCTCGTCGGGGTCGCGCTCGGGGTTGCTCACGCCCCCATCCTGCCCGAGGAGGAGGCCCGGTCAGGCGAGGTGCGTGGGCTGCGGGCTGCGCTTGGCCTCGTCGCCGCGGCCGCCGGATCCTGCGGTGGCGCCGGAGGAGCCGGTCGGACCCTCGGGACCGCCGTCACTGGGCACCAGCCGGACGACCACGGACTTGTAGGCCGGCTGGTTGCTGCCGTCGGCCTTGGAGTCCAGCGGGACCAGGGAGTTGGTCTCGGGGTAGTAGGCGCCGGTGCAGCCGCGCGGGGTGTCGTAGGAGACCACCCGGAACGCCGGAGCCTGCCGCTCGACCCCGTCCTCCCACTCGCTGACGATGTCGACCAGCTGGCCCTCCTCGAGGCCGAGGGAGACGATGTCGTCGGGGTTGACGAAGACCACGCGCCGACCGTTCTTGATGCCGCGGTAACGGTCGTCGAGGCCGTAGATCGTGGTGTTGAACTGGTCGTGCGAGCGCATGGTCTGCAGCAGCAGGCGTCCCTCCGGCACGTGCAGCACGGAGGTGGGCGTGCAGGTGAAGATCGCCCGGTCCTTGGTCGTCGGGAACGTGCGACTGTCGCGCGGCGGGTGCGGCAGCACGAAGCCGCCGGGCTGCGAGACCTTCTCGTCGTAGGCCGCGCAGCCGGGCACGACGCGGGCGATGCGGTGGCGGATCTCGCTGTAGTCGGCACGGAAGGACGACCACGGGATGCCGTGGCGGTCGCCGATCGTGGCCTGGGCCATCGAGCAGATGATGTCGACCTCGGACTTGAGGTGCGCCGACGCCGGCTTGAGCGGCCCGACCGAGGAGTGCACCGAGCAGAGCGAGTCCTCGACCGTGACCCGCTGCGGCGCGCCCCCGCCCGTGAGGTCCTTCTCGCTGCGGCCCAGCGCTGGCAGGATCAGCGCCTGCTTGCCCGTCACCACGTGGGACCGGTTGAGCTTGGTCGACACGTGCACCGTCAGGTCGGCGTTGCGGAAGGCGGCCTCGGTCACGGCCGTGTCCGGTGCGGCGGAGACGAAGTTGCCACCCATGCCGAAGAAGAACCTCGCCTTGCCGTCGCGCAGCGCCTTGATGGCGGCGACGGCGTCGTAGCCGTGCTCGCGCGGCGGCTCGAAGCCGAACTCGTCGCGCACGGAGTCCAGGAAGTGCTCGGGGGCGCGCTCCCAGATGCCCATGGTCCGGTCGCCCTGCACGTTGGAGTGGCCACGCACGGGGAAGAGCCCGGCTCCCGGCTTGCCGATGTCGCCGCGCAGGAAGGACAGGTTGGCGATCTCCTTGACCGTGGCCACACCGTTCTTGTGCTGGGTGATGCCCATCGCCCAGCAGTAGATGGTCTTCTCGGAGTCGGCGATCATGCGCGCCGCCTGCTCGATCTCGGTCCGGGTCAGGCCGGTCGAGGCCAGCACGACGTCCCAGTCGAGCTCGCGCAGGTGCGCGGCGTAGTCCTCGAAGCCGTAGGTGTGACGCTCGATGAACTCGCCGTCCAGCGCGCCCCACTCCAGCAGCAACGAGCTGATCGCCTGGAGCAGCGCCAGGTCGCCGTTGATCCGCACGGCCAGGTGCAGGTCGGCCATGCCGGTGCCGTTGCCGATGACGCCACGCACGTTCTGGGGGTTCTTGAAGCGCACCAGGCCCGCCTCCTTGAGCGGGTTGATGGCGATGACCTTGGCACCGTTGGCCTTGGCCTCCTCGAGCGCGGTCAGCATGCGGGGGTGGTTGGTGCCGGGGTTCTGGCCCGCGATCACGATCAGGTCGGCGTGGTGCACGTCCTCGAAGGTCACCGAGGCCTTGCCGATCCCGATGACCTCGGCGAGACCGACCGAGGTCGACTCGTGGCACATGTTGGAGCAGTCGGGCAGGTTGTTGGTGCCGTAGGCGCGGGCGAACAGCTGGTAGGCGAACGCTGCCTCGTTGGAGGTCTTTCCCGAGGTGTAGAAGATCGCCTCGTCCGGGGAGGCGAGGTCGTTGAGCTGGCGTCCGATCAGCTCGAACGCGCTGTCCCAGGAGATGGCCTCGTAGTGGGTCGCGCCCTCGCGCAGCACCATCGGCTCGGTGATCCGGCCCTGCTGGCCGAGCCAGTAGTCGGTCTTGGAGCCCAGCTCGTCGAGGGAGTGCTCGGAGAAGAAGGCTGGCGTGACGCGGCGCAGCGTCGCCTCCTCGGTGACCGCCTTCGCGCCGTTCTCGCAGAACTCGGCGGTGTGCCGGTGCGAGGGGTCGGGGTCGGGCCACGCACAGCCCTGGCAGTCGAACCCGTCGGCCTGGTTGAGCTTGAGCAGCGTCTGGGCCGTCCGGCGTACGCCCATCTGCTCGATCGAGCGTTTCATCGACACGGCCACGGCGGTGGTGCCGGCCGCTGCGTGGGCGCTCCCCCCGACCTCGAGGTCCGACTCGTCGATGTCCTGGCGCGGTGCTCTTCTTCCCATGAATGCCATGTACCCATCCTGGCCCGGTCGAACAACAGTACGTAACACCACTGTCCGAGGGGCCCCGCAAGCGCTAGTTTCGAGCCGAGCCCGCGCCACCCCGGTCCTGCGGCGTCACGAAGGAGTCCCCATGTCGAACTACGGACCTCCGGGCGGCATCCCGCCCGAGCCCCCTACGGGCGGGGACGGCACTCCGCCTCCTCCCCCGCCGCCGCCCGCGGGCGGCTACGGCAACCCACCCCAGCAACCCGCCTACGGCACGCCTCCTCCGCAGCCCGGCGGCTACGGCGCTCCGCCGCCACACCAAGCGGGCGTCCCGCGGCCCGGGGAGCTCCTCGACCGATTCCTCGCCCGGCTGATCGACGGCGTCATCCTCGGCGTGATCTTCGGGATCCTGTTCGCCATCCTCGGGGCGATCCTGATCCAGGAGGCGACCTACGACTTCGAGGACGGCAGCTTCGACAACGGGAGCACGGTTCTCTTCTACATCGTCCTGTCGGCGCTCACCAGCCTGATCTACCTGGGCTACTACGCCTTCCTCGAGTCCTCGCGTGGTCAGACGATCGGCAAGCAGGTCGTCAAGCTCAAGGTCTTCGGCCCCGACGGAGCGAGCAACCCCACGATGGAGCAGGCCATCCGTCGCAACATCTGGATGGCCTTCGGCATCCTCGGCGTGATCCCAGTTATCGGCCAGCTCATCGGCGGCCTGGCGCAGATCGCGGCGATCGTCCTGATCGTGGTCGGCATCAACGCCGACACCGCCAGGCGTCAGCACTGGTTCGACAAGTTCGCCGGCGGCACCACCGTGATGAAGGTCGGCTGAGCGCCCGCTCAGCCCAGCACGACCAGTCGCAGCCGCGTCGAGTCCCCGATTTCGAGGGACTCGGCGCGGCGCACTGCCTTCTTGACCGGGAGCACGTAGCCGCGCGCCTGGTCGGGGAAGACCGAGGTACGCCACGTGGTCGAGCCCACCGTGACCTCGACGCGCACCGAGCCGAACCCGCGCGGCGGCCCGGCCAGCTCGCGCACCATCTCCCCGACATCGGCGGGCAGCGTCAGGAAGACCCAGGCGTCGGCGGCGTCAGCGAGCCACAGCTCAGCCTCGAGCTCGAACGCGTCCTGGTCCATCCCCTCATCGTGCACCTCGGCGCCGGCAGGCGGCCAGGGACCGGCTGCCGGCTAGGAGTTGGAGAAGACAGCCGGGTCGTCCCCACCGGCGTCCCCGGCCGGGCGCTCACCCAGCGACCGGCCAGCCCAGCTCCACGGGTACCCCGGGTCCTCGACCGCCCGCCCGGCCTCGCCGAGGTCGAGAGGGGCGAACGTGTCGACCATGACGGCCGACTCCTCGAAGGCCTCCGCCCCGAGCGACGCCTCGATGGCCGAGGGCTGCGGCCCGTGGGCGTGCCCGCCCGGGTGCAGCGAGATCGAGCCGATCCCGATGCCCGACCCCTTGCGCGCCTCGTAGTCGCCGCCGACGTAGAGCATGACCTCGTCGCTGTCGACGTTGGAGTGGTAGTAGGGCACCGGCACCGCGAGCGGGTGGTAGTCGACCTTGCGGGGCAGGAAGTTGCAGATCACGAAGTTCCACCCCTCGAAGACCTGGTGGACCGGCGGTGGCTGGTGGATCTTGCCGGTGATCGGCATGTAGTCGTCGATGTTGAACGTGTAGGGATAGAGGCAGCCGTCCCACCCGACCACGTCGAAGGGATGCGTCGCGTAGGTCATCCGGGTGCCCAGGATCCCCGCGCTGGTGCGGTGCTTCACCAGCACCTCCACGTCGGTGGCGTCGGGGCCGTCGGCCAGGTGGACACGGGTCGGACCGTGCAGGTCGCGCTCGCAGTAGGGCGCGTGCTCGAGCAGCTGGCCGTGCTTGGAGAGGTAGCGCTTGGGCGGGGCGACATGGCTGTTGGCCTCGATCGCGTAGAGCCGGCTCGGCTCCGCCGGCACCCAGCGGTGGGTGGTGGCCCGCGGGACGACGACGTAGTCGCCG
>NZ_JANNML010000208.1:0-8872 GCF_031397825.1 Nocardioides sp. | reverse complement strand
CCCTCCCCCGTCGTCCACCGCACGGTGGTCCACCCGCGAGCCGCCGTCAACGCTGCGAGGTGGCGGAGCAGCTCGCGTGCACCGCCGCGCCCCCGGAGCCGATCGTCGACGAACAGGTCGTCGAGGTAGCAGCCGACCGAGCCGGCGAGCGGCCGCTCGAAGCGCCGCCAGTGGGCCAGCCCCACGGGCTCGTCGCCGTGCCGCAGCAGGAGGCCACTGGTCTGGGCGGAGTCGTCGAGGATCCACGACCACACCGTCGCCAGGTGCGCCTCCGAGAGCCGGAAGCCGGCACTGGCGGCGTACGCCGTGTAGAGGCGCCCCCACGCCCCCCGGTCCTGCTCCGTCGCCTCGCTGACCACCCACGGCTCACCCGGACTCGTCATGCCGCCATCCTGCACGCCGTACCGTCGACCCGTGCGCCCACCCGACCCCGTCTTCGCCGATCCCCGTCTGGCCGTGCTCTACGACGCCCTGGACGACGACCGGAGCGACCTCGACGCCTACGTCGCCATCGCCGCGGAGCTTCAGGCGACGACCGTGGTCGACGTCGGCTGCGGGACGGGGTCGCTGGCGGTGCTACTGGCCGAGCGCGGCCTCACGGTCGTCGGCGTCGACCCCGCGGGCGCCTCGCTCGACGTCGCGCGGACCAAGCCGTACGCCGACCGGGTGACCTGGCTCCACGGCGACGCGACATCGCTCCTCGACGGCGAGGGAGCCGCGGGAGCAGCCGACCTCGTCGTCATGACCGGCAACGTGGCCCAGGTCTTCGTGTCCGACGACGACTGGACCGCGACCCTCGCGGCGGTGCGCAGCTGTCTGCGCCCCGGCGGCTGGTTCGTCCTCGAGACGCGGCGCACCGACGCGCGCGCGTGGGAGTCCTGGGACGTCCCACCCGCGCCCGTCGACCTTCCCGACGGACGACGCGTCGTCGTGAGCCGGGCGGTGACCGAGGTGGCGCTGCCCCTGGTGACCTTCGAGACGGCCACGACGGTGGGTGGCGACACCGTGCCGTCGACGTCGACCCTGCGCTTCAGGAGCCTCGACGAGATCGAGCGCGACCTCGCGGACCACGACCTCGTGCTCACCGACGTGCGCGAGGCACCCGACCGCCCCGGCCTCGAGATGGTGCTGCTCGCCCGACGTGACTGATCACAGCCCGGCGAGCCACTCCTCCACACGATCCACCCGGCGGACGTGCGGGTAGGCGTAGAAGACGCTGTCATGCTCGACCGCTCCCAGGACGACGTCCATCACCGCCGCACGGCTGCGAGGTCACCCAGCTGACCTGCCACCCAGACCTTCACCGAGAGTCATGCCTCACCACTCGACGAGCGCCTCGATCGCGGGGAACTGACGCTGCAGCGCGCGCAGGTGCGGCGCGACCGCGGGGTGGCGGTACTTGCCGGCCAGCGCCCCCTCTCCCCCGGCGACCCGCGCCAGCGCCCACTCGGCGAGCGACAGGGCGGTGTAGACACCGGAGATCCGAGCCCCGAGCAGGGCGTCCTCACGTGAGGCGAGGCCGTCGGGGAGACCGAGCAGATAGGCATCGAGCAACGGCTCGAACTCCTCGCGGGACGCCAGCGAGAGCAGTCCCAGGTCTGCCCCGACCGGTCCGGTGCCGAGCATCGACCAGTCGATGGCGAGCACCTCGTCGTCGACGCGTCCCGGCAGGTTGGCCAGCGTCGGGTCACCGTGCTGCGGGACGTGCGGGAGCGACTCGCTCACCGCGAGCAGCGTCGTACGACGGGTCCACAGGTGATCCGCGACGTCGGCCACCGTCGTGCGTGCGAGCGTGGGCCAGCCACCTCGCGACTCGACCCGGAGGAGCCGCGCCCGGAGCTGGTGCTCGGCCAGCCACGCGGGCCGCGGCAGCTCGCAGCCGGCGAAGCGTCCCAGCCCCATCGCGAGGAAGAGCCCGCTGCAGGAGGCGTCCTCGACCCACTCACGCGTGATCGTGATGCCGTCGGCGTCCTCCTCGACTCCCGCCGGAGCCGATCGCAACCCGGACGTCGTGGCGGTGAGGGCACAGTCGAGCACGTCGGCCTCACGCCGCCAGTAGGCGAAGTGTCGGGGGTCGGAGAGCTCGGAGGGGTCGTCCTGGCGGGGACGTGCGAGGCGCTTCACGACCATCGGTCGCCCGCTCAGACTGGTGCGCCAGACCCCCACCGTGGACGTACCGGTGCCGCCGGGGAGCGGGTGCCACCCGGGCTCGGGCTGCCACATGCTCGGGACGCTAGCGGACGTGAAGCCTCACAGACGTGGACGCGCCGGGCGCAGCCTCTCACGCGTTGCGCACGTCGATCCGCGCGCTGCAGGCGTCCCGAACGGCCTGCTCGAGGATCCCGCGCTTCGGGTCGGGGACGTCGAGCCAGGGCTCCACCACCGTCAGGCCGGTGAGCCGGGGATCGGCGAGGACCTCCTCGACCGCGCTGCGGTCGCCCCCGGTCACGACCGGGTGCCGCTGCCCCAGGATGCGCGCCGCGTGCTCGGCCGCTGCCTCGTAGGCCTGCCGGGCCTGGTTGTCCCGCCGCCGAGCGAAGCGCTGCTGGGACTGACCGCCCGCCTTGGTGCGGCCCTGCACGTGACGCTGGCCGACCTTCGACTCCCCCGTCGTCGTGCCGGAGAGACGGGCCACGGCGAAGCCGCCCTTGCGCACGAGCAGCACGCCCCAGTCGTCCGGGACCGACCCCTCGACGGCGGCGACGAATGCGCCGACGTCGTCCGGCGGTCCGTCGTACGACTGGTCGAAGGGGAGGTGCGCCACGAAGTCCGACCCGTCCTCGGCGACGCCGGTCAGCGCACCGTCCGTCACGGTGCGGCTCGTCGGGCCGTGCCGCTCGGCGAAGTTGGCGAGCCACCGCTCGATCCGGGCTGCAGGGACGATGATCGGCACGGGGGCGAACCTAGCCCGCGCGCCGCACCACTGCCGAGTCGGCGCGATGTTGCACCGCGTACGCCGAGTCGGCGCGATGTTGCACCGCGTACGCCGAGTCGGCGCGATGTTGCACGACTCGGACCGTGGGTCTCGACCCGCCCGTCGTGGGCTCGCACGCTCGCCCGCGGGGCTCGCTCGACCTCCTCGGGTCGCACGCCTGTCGCTTCGCTCCAGGCTTGCGCCTCAGACGTTGAAGCCGAGGGCTCGCAGCTGCTCGCGGCCGTCGGGGGTGATCTTGTCGGGGCCCCAGGGCGGCATCCAGACCCAGTTGATGGCGACGTCGTTGACCAGACCCTCGAGCGCGGCGTTGGTCTGGTCCATGATCACGTCGGTCAGCGGGCAGGCCGCGGAGGTCAGGGTCATGTCGAGGACGCAGTTGGTGGCCTCGTCGAGATGGACGTCGTAGACGAGGCCGAGGTCGACCACGTTGATCCCGAGCTCGGGGTCGACGACGTCCTTCATCGCCTCGGTGACGTCGTCGACGGACACCGTCGACACACCGCCACCCGTGGGAGCAGCCTCGGGCACGTCGGGCAGGTCGCTGTGGTCAGCCATCAGATCTCCTTCGATGCGGGCTCGACCGAGCCCGCCTGGGTGGTGGCGTCTTTCCAGGCCATCCATGACAGTAGTGCGCACTTGACGCGCGCCGGGAACTTCGCGACGCCGGCGAAGGCGATGCCGTCCTCCAGGACGTCCTCGTCGGGCACGACGGCGCCCTTGCCCTGCATCAGGGTGAGGAACTCCTGGTGGATGCTCATCGCCTCGTCGACCGGCTTGCCGATCACCAGGTCGGCCATGACCGAGGTCGAGGCCTGCGAGATCGAGCAGCCCATGGCGTCGTAGGACACGTCGGACACCACGCCGTCGGTGACGTGGACGCGCAGCGTCACCTCGTCGCCGCAGGTCGGGTTGACGTGGTGCACCTCCGCCTCGAAGGGTTCACGCAGCCCTGCGTGGTGGGGGTGCTTGTAGTGGTCCAGGATGATCTCCTGGTAGAGGGCGTCGAGGTCTTGGCTCATCTCTCAACTCAACTTGAAGTAGGAGCGGGTGTATTCCAGCCCCTCGACGAGGGCGTCGATCTCGGCGGGCGTCGTGTAGAGGTAGGACGACATCCGGGTCGAGCTCTGCACCCCGAAGCGGGCGTGGGCGGGCTTGGCGCAGTGATGACCGGCGCGTACGGCGACCCCGCGCGAGTCGAGGACCTGCGCGATGTCGTGGGGGTGGACGCCCTCGAGCTCGAAGGAGATCGCCCCACCGCGCTGGTCGGCGTCCAGGGGACCCAGGACCTTCAGGCCCGGCAGCGTGGCCAGTCCTTCGAGCGCGTAGGCGGTGATCGCCTTCTCGTGGTCGTGGATCGCCTCCATGCCGATGTGGCCGAGGTAGTCGACCGCCGCCCCGAGGCCGATGGCCTCCACGATCGGCGGGGTGCCGGCCTCGAACTTGTGCGGGATCCCGGCGTAGGTGGAGATGTCCATGCGGACGGTCTCGATCATCTCGCCACCGCCGTGGAAGGGCGGCAGGGCCTCGAGCACCGCACGCTTGCCCCAGAGCACGCCGATGCCGGTCGGGCCGACGACCTTGTGCCCGGTGAAGACCAGCAGGTCGGCACCCGACGCGGTCACGTCGACCGGCAGCTGAGGCACGGCCTGCGACGCGTCGAGCACGACGATCGCGCCGACCTCGTGGGCACGGCGAGCGATCTCTGCGACGGGGTTGATGGTGCCGAGCATGTTGGAGACCCAGGTCAGCGAGACGACCTTGGTGCGCTCGTTGATCAGCTCGTCGATGTCCGACAGGTCGAGACGACCGTCGTCGGTCAGGCCGAACCACCGCAGCGTCGCGCCCTTGCGCTGCGTGAGCAGCTGCCACGGCACGATGTTGGAGTGGTGCTCCATCTCGGTGATGACGACCTCGTCGCCCTCACCGATCGCCAGGTCGCCGGTCGCCCAGGCGAGCGTGTTGGCGACCAGGTTGAGCGACTCCGTGGCGTTCTTGGTGAAGATGACCTCGTCGCGCGAGGGTGCGCCGATGAAGGCCGTGACCTTGTCGCGCGCGGCCTCGAACGCCTCCGTCGACTCCGCGCCGAGCTGGTGCATGGCGCGGGAGATGTTGGCGTTGTGCCGCTCGAGGTGATCGACCATCGTGTCGATCACCACCTGCGGCTTCTGCGAGGTGTTGGCGCTGTCGAGGTAGACCAGCGGCTGCCCGTTGTCGAGCACGCGCTCGAGGATCGGGAAGTCCTTGCGGATCACGTCCAGCTCGGGGAGCAGGCCTTCCATGGTGGTTGTTCCTTCCTCGGCGGTGGGGCGGCGGGTGGGGCTCAGACCTTCGTCAGGTACTTGTCGTAGCCCTCGGCCTCGAGCGCGTCAGCCAGCTCGGGACCACCCTGGTCGGCGATCTTGCCGTCGACGAAGACGTGCACCTGGTCGGGCGTGATGTAGCGCAGGATCCGCGTGTAGTGCGTGATCAGCAGGACGCCCTTGCCCTCCTGGGCGCGGAAGCGGTTGACCCCCTCGGAGACGATCTTGAGCGCGTCGATGTCGAGGCCGGAGTCGGTCTCGTCGAGCACTGCGATCTTGGGGTTCAGCAGCTCGAGCTGGGCGATCTCGTGACGCTTCTTCTCGCCGCCGGAGAAGCCCTCGTTGACCGAGCGCTGGCCGAAGGACGGGTCGAGGTTGAGGTCCTGGAGCGCCTTGTTGACGTCCTTGACCCAGTGGCGCAGCTTGGGCGCCTCCCCGTCGATGGCGGTCTTGGCGGTGCGCAGGAAGTTGGACACCGAGACACCGGGGACCTCGACGGGGTACTGCATGGCCAGGAAGAGGCCGGCGCGGGCGCGCTCGTCGACCGACATCGCGAGGACGTCGTCACCGTCGAGGGTGACGCTGCCGCCGGTGACGGTGTACTTCGGGTGGCCGGCGATGCTGTAGGCCAGCGTCGACTTGCCCGAGCCGTTGGGGCCCATGATCGCGTGGGTCTCGCCGTCGTCGATCGTCAGCGTGACGCCCTTGAGGATCTCCTTGGGACCGTCCTCGGTCTCGACCGAGACGTGCAGGTCCTTGATCTCCAGCGTGCTCATATCTTCAGTTCCTCTCAGGAAAACGGTGGGTGAGGTGCGGGACCTCAGGTGGGGCGCACGCCGTTGAGCGTGGTGGTGGTGTCGATGTAGACGCCGTCGTCGCGGACCTCGACGGGGAAGGTCGCGACCGGCTCGGTCGCGGGAAAGCCGCTGGGCTTGCCGGTGCGCAGGTCGAAGCGCGAGCCGTGCAGCCAGCACTCGACCGTGCAGTCCTCGACCTCGCCCTCACTCAGCGCGACGGCTGCGTGCGAGCAGAGGTCCTGCAGCGCGAAGACCTCGTCGCCGTCACGGGCGACGGCCACGTCGATGGCGCCGACGGTGACGCCGAGCGCCTCGTCGGTGGGGACGTCGGTCAGCGCGCAGGCGAGCTCGAAGCCCATCAGGAAGCGTCCTCGGTCACCCGCAGGACGTTCTTGGAGAGCTCCTCCTCGACGGTGGCGAGCAGCTTCTCCTCGAGCTCGGGCACGCCGACGCGGCGGATCAGGTCGTTGAAGAAGCCGTGCACGACCAGCCGGCGCGACTCGGCCTCGGAGATGCCGCGGGCCTGGAGGTAGAAGAGCTGCTCGTCGTCGAAACGGGCCGTCGCGGAGGCGTGACCTGCTCCCTCGATCTCGCCGGTCTCGATCTCCAGGTTGGGCACGGAGTCGGCGTGGCAGCCCTCGGTGAGGACCAGGTTGCGGTTCTCCTCGTAGGTCTCGATGCCCTCGGCCTCCTTGCGGATCAGCACGTTGCCGATCCAGACCGTGTGGGCACCCTGCCCCTGGAGCGCGCCCTTGTAGATGACGTTGCTCTTGGTGCGGGGCTCGTTGTGGTCGGCGAAGAGGCGGTGCTCGATGTGCTGGCCCGCGTCGGCGAAGTAGAGCCCGAGGAGCTCGGCCTGGCCGCCGGGACCGGCGTACTCGACGTTGGCGTGCATGCGGACCAGGTTGCCCCCGAAGGAGATGGCCGTGTGGCGCACGGAGGCGTCACGGCCCACGAGGATCGCGTCGCGACCCAGGTGCACCGCGTCGTCGTCCCAGTCCTGCAGCGTGAGCACGTTGGCTCCTGCACCGTCGCCGACGAGCACCGACGTGGTCGCGGAGTAGCGCGCCGAACCGGTGTGCTCGAGCACGATGGTGGCCTTGGAGAAGCGACCGACGCGGATCACCAGGTGGCCCCACACGAGGTCGTCGACCGACTCACCGTGGAGCTTGAGCCAGACCGGCCCGTCGAGCTCCAGGTCGGCCGGCACGTCGAGGAGCAGCGCGCTGCTCGCGTTGGCCACGGCGAGCGCCGAGGGCCGGTCGTTGGGCGCCAGCTCACCGAGCTCGGCCGCCTGGGCGGCCGAGATCTCGGTGAGGGTCACGCCCTCGGGCAGCGAAGACTCCCAGGTGAGCGTGGCCGCGGAGGCCTCGCCGTCGAGGATGCCGCGCAGTCGCTTGAGCGGGGTGAAGCGCCAGATCTCCTCCCGGCCCGTGGGGGCCGGGTGGTCCGCCAGGTCGTAGGACGGCGGCGGGTTGAGGTGGCTCTCGATCCGCTTGGTCTCGAGCATCGACTCCACGCTCTCGCGTGCGGTGTCGGTCACAGTCACTGAAAGTTCTTCCTAGCTGTTCGGGTGTGAGCGGGGGCGCCGGCGGTCAGCCGACCGCGCCCTCCATCTGCAGCTCGATGAGCCGGTTGAGCTCGAGGGCGTACTCCATGGGGAGCTCCTTCGCGATCGGCTCGATGAAGCCGCGCACGATCATCGCCATCGCCTCGTCCTGCTCCATGCCTCGCGACATGAGGTAGAAGAGCTGGTCGTCGGACACCTTGGACACGCTCGCCTCGTGACCCATCGAGACGTCGTCCTCGCGGATGTCGACGTAGGGGTAGGTGTCGCTGCGGCTGATCTGGTCGACCAGCAGCGCGTCGCAGAGCACGTTGGACTTGGAGCCGTGGGCGCCCTCGTTGACCTGGATCAGGCCGCGGTAGGAGGTGCGGCCACCGCCGCGCGCCACCGACTTCGACAGGATCGAGGAGGACGTGTTGGGCGCCGCGTGCACCATCTTGGCGCCGGCGTCCTGGTGCTGGCCCTCGCCCGCGAACGCGATCGAGAGCGTCTCGCCCTTGGCGTGCTCGCCCATCAGGTAGACGGCGGGGTACTTCATCGTCACCTTGGAGCCGATGTTGCCGTCGACCCACTCCATGGTCGCGCCCTCCTCGCACACCGCACGCTTGGTGACGAGGTTGTAGACGTTGTTGGACCAGTTCTGGATGGTCGTGTAACGACAGCGACCACCCTTCTTCACGATGATCTCCACGACCGCGGAGTGCAGCGAGTCGGAGGAGTAGATCGGCGCGGTGCAACCCTCGACGTAGTGCACGTAGGCACCCTCGTCGACGATGATCAACGTGCGCTCGAACTGACCCATGTTCTCGGTGTTGATCCGGAAGTAGGCCTGGAGCGGGATGTCCACGTGGACGCCCTTGGGCACGTAGATGAACGAGCCGCCGGACCACACCGAGGTGTTGAGCGCGGCGAACTTGTTGTCACCGACGGGGATGACGGTGCCGAAGTACTCCTGGAAGAGCTCCGGCTGCTCCTTGAGGGCGGTGTCGGTGTCGAGGAAGAGCACGCCCTGCTCCTCGAGGTCCTCGCGGATCGAGTGGTAGACGACCTCCGACTCGTACTGCGCCGCGACACCGGAGACGAGGCGCTGCTTCTCCGCCTCGGGGATGCCGAGCTTGTCGTAGGTGTTCTTGATCTCCTCGGGGAGGTCGTCCCACGTCGCGGCCTGCTTCTCGCTGGAGCGCACGAAGTACTTGATGTTGTCGAAGTCGATGCCGTCGAGGTCGGAGCCCCAGGTCGGCATGGGCTTGCGGTGGAAGAGCTTGAGGCCCTT
>NZ_JANNML010000200.1:0-25476 GCF_031397825.1 Nocardioides sp. | reverse complement strand
CTCGGTGCTGCGCACCAGGCGCAGCTCGACATCGCTTCGCACCGTGCCCGGCGGCAGCACATCGAGCAGCTGCGAAGCGCTGTTCGTGCCCTCGGCCCACGCATGGAGCTGCACGTGCCCGGGGGCCAGGCCCTCCAGCCGGAAGGCTCTGAGAGTCAGACCGGCGGGAGGACCACCTCACCGCGCTCGAGCGCCGGCAGGTCGCGCCCGATCGTGATGTCGACGGGGTTGGTCAGGCAGCGGATCGACCCGCCGCCCTTGTGGAACTCCGACACGTCCACGACCACCACGTCGAAGCCCCAGCCCTCGAGCTTGGAGCGCACGCGGTCGGGGCAGGCCGGCATCACGACGGTGCGGCCGACGACGACCGAGTTGGCGGCGAAGGTCGTCAGCGCCTCCTCCTCGGTCAGCACCAGCGGCTCGGGCACGAGCTCCATCAGCGCCCGAGCCGAGGCGGCGTCGAGGGCTGCGGGGCACACGATCGCGCGGCGATCGTCGAGCGGGCAGAAGGCCAGGTCGAGGTGATACATCCCCGGGTGCGTGATCCGCAGGCCGCGGACCCGGACGCCCAGGTCGCCGGCGAGGTGCTTCAGCGCCAGCTCCTCGGTGCGCGGGCCGTAGCCCACGACCAGCGCGTCCCCGAAGGCAAACGCGTCGCCCGCCTCGAGGTGCGCGCCGACGCCGTCGCTGCCGACGTACGACGTCGCGCAGCCCTGTGCCGTGAACCAGTCGGCCGCGGAGCCGGTCTCCATGCGGCGCTGGGGGTAGCGCATGTGGCTCATCACCACGTGGCGCCGATCCGCACCTCCTGGGCCGGTGGGGCGGACGAGCCCGAGCCCGAGGTTCATCGCGTAGACCATGTCGGGGGCGTCCTCGCGCTGCGGCAGGACGTCGACGCGGGCGCCGAGGTCACGCAGCGTGGCGACCATCGTCTGCCACTGCTCCGTCGCGAGCGCGGGGTCGGGCTGGACCGCGGGATCCATGAACGGGTTGATCGCGTAGTCCACGCGGAAGTGGGTCGGCTCGACGGCGACGTAGTGGCGGCCCCAGGCCAGCGGCCCGGCAGTCGGCTCGGTCATGTGGTTCACCCCGCATGGATTGTCTGACAATCTGACAAGAGTCAGTGTGGCGGCTGGCGGGCCCGCGCGCAAGACGGTGCGCCGACGGGCCACGGGTGGGTCAGAATGGGCCCCATGTCCGAGCCGTTCGCGACCCTGCACCTGGAGCACTCCTCCACGGTCGACCGTGCGGCCGAGGAGCTGCGCCGCGCGATCTTCGACGGCGAGCTCGAGTCGGGCACCCCGTTGCGCGAGGTCGCGCTGGCCTCCTCGCTGGGCGTCTCCCGCCCCACCGTGCGCGAGGCGCTCACCGTCCTGGTCGCCGAGGGCCTGGCCACCCGCGAGCCGCACCGCGGCGTGAGCGTGTCCGCGCCCGAGGCGAGCTCCGTGCGCGACGTCTGCGCGGCACGGTGGGTGCTCGAGGGTGCGGGCGTGCGCCGATGGCGCGAGGCCGACGAGACCCACCGGCAGGCCGTCCGGACGACGTTGACGGCCTACACCTCGGCAGTGCGCCAGGGCGGCTCCTACCAGGAGCTCAACGAGCGCCACCTGGCCTTCCACGTGTCCCTGGTGGGCCTGACCGGCAGCCCGCGGCTGGTGGCGATGGCCGACGAGATGGTCGTCGAGCTCAAGCTGGCGCTGGCGCAGGTCGAGCGCCTGCGCCGCAACGCCCACGACGAGGCCGACACCCACGCCGCCCTCGTCCAGCTGCTCGAGGACGACGACATCGACGGCGCCTCCGCCTTCCTGGAGAAGCACCTCGAGGACGCGGCCGCGGAGATCATCGAGGCGCTCGGCCTGTCCTGACTGCCACACTGACCCCGTGCGCTTCCTGACCTGGCTCCTGACCACCGCGATCGCCCTCGCGACCGCCGCCTGGCTCATCGACGGCATCCGCTTCAGCGGACCCTCCAGCGGCAGCGCGGAGCTGCAGGAGAAGCTGCTGCCGCTGATCCTCGTCTCGCTGATCCTCGGCGTCGTCACGTCGTTCGTGAAGCCGGTGCTGACGATCCTCAGCTTCCCCTTCGTGATCCTCACGCTCGGGCTCTTCCTGCTGGTGATCAATGCCGCGATGCTGCTGCTCACCGGCTGGCTGGCCGACAAGCTCGACATCGGCTTCGACGTCACCGGCTTCTGGCCGGCGCTCGGCGGCGCGGTCGTCATCACCGTCACCACCTGGATCGTCGACTCGGTCATCGGCCCCGACGAGCGGCGACGATGACGGGTCTGCCCCCGGGTCGGACACCGGGCCGCTACGCCGTCGCGCTGGTCTGCCTGGGCAACATCTGCCGCTCACCGATGGCCGACGTGGTGCTCTCCGCCCGGATCGCCGAGGCCGGTCTCGACGACCGTGTGAGCGTCGAGAGCTGCGGCACCGGCGACTGGCACGTCGGCGGACGGATGGACCACCGCGCCGCCGCGACCCTCACCACCGCGGGCTACGACGCCTCGCGCCACCGGGCCCAGCAGCTCGACGGCTCCTGGGCCGACCGCTTCGACGTGCTGCTCGCGATGGACGAGAGCAACCTCGCGGGCATCCGGTCGGCGACCTCCGCCGTCGGGGGCGCCGGCAAGCGGATGATGCTCTTCCGCGCCTTCGACCCGGTCGACCCCGGGGGTGAGGTCCCGGATCCGTACTACGGTGGGGACACCGGCTTCGAGGAGGTCCTGGCCATGGTCGAGCGCACCACCGACGCGATCGTGGCCGCCCTGGTCGTCGAGCTGGCCCTCGAGCTGGGTCACGCCGATGATCGCGGGAGCGACCGGTCGTGACCCGCCAGCCGTGGGTCGCCCGTCGCGCCGAGGAGCTCCTCGGGTCCTCGGTCGTGGCCACGGCACCGGTCGCCGGGGGCGACGTCTCGACCGCCACCAAGCTGCGGCTCTCCGACGGCACCACGGCGATCGTCAAGACGCTGCCGCACTCCCCCGAGAGCTTCTTCGAGACCGAGGCCGCCGGGCTCGCGTGGCTCGCCGAGACCACCGAGGCGGGTGGCGTGCGTGTCCCCGAGGTGCTCGCCGCCGACCCCGAGTGCCTGATCCTGCGGTGGGTCGAGTCCGGCAAGAACGGCGTCGAGACGGCTGCGGCGTTCGGCAGGGCCCTCGCGGTGACGCACGCGGCCGGCGCCCCGTCGTACGGCGCGGAGGCCGACGGCTTCATCGGCCGCCTCCCGCTTCCCAACCGCACCGCGGCGACGTGGGCGGAGTTCTATGCCGTGCGCCGGGTGCTGCCCTACCTCAAGCTGGCCCGCGACCGCGGCGCGATCACCGACGGCCAGGCGGCCGTGGTCGAGGCGCTGGTGGGCCGGCTGACCGACCTGCTGCCCGAGGAACCACCGGCGCGGCTGCACGGCGACCTGTGGAACGGCAACGTGCTGTGGGGCCAGGACGGGCACGTGTGGGTCATCGACCCGGCGCCGTACGCCGGTCACCGCGAGGTCGACCTGGCGATGCTCGCGCTGTTCGGGCTGCCGCACCTGCCCCGCGTGCTCGAGGCCTACGACGAGGCGACCCCGCTCGCCGACGGCTGGGAGGATCGCGTCGGGCTGCACCAGGTCTTCCCGCTGCTGGTGCACGCCTGCCTCTTCGGTGGCGGCTACGGCGCCCGCGCCGCGGAGACCGCCGCGCGCTACGTCTGAGCCGCCACGGTGTGAGTCGCCAGCTCTCAGGACGCGCTCAGGCGTTCCTGGCACAGTGGGCTCGTGTCCACCAGTGCCGTGAAGCCCCGCGTCCTCGTCGTCGACGACGACAAGGCGGTGCGTGAGTCGCTGCGCCGCTCGTTGGAGTTCAACGGCTACGACGTGCACCTCGCCGCCGACGGCGCAGAGGCCCTCGCCGGCATCGGCACGCTCGGTCCCGACGTGGTCGTCATGGACGTGATGATGCCCCGCCTCGACGGGATCGAGACGACCCGCGCGCTGCGCACCGCCGGCAACGACGTCCCGATCCTGGTCCTCACCGCCCGCGACGCGGTCGGCGACCGGGTCGAGGGGCTGGACGCCGGCGCCGACGACTACCTCACCAAGCCCTTCGCGCTCCAGGAGCTCCTCGCCCGGCTGCGCGCGCTGCTGCGCCGCGTCGTGCCCGCCGAGGACGCGCCCGAGGAGACCCTGACCTTCTCCGACCTGTCGATGAACGTCGCGACCCGCGAGATCATCCGCGGCGAGCGCCGCATCGAGCTGACGCGCACCGAGTTCACCCTGCTCGAGATGTTCCTGCGCCGCCCGCGGCGCGTCCTCGAGCGCTCCTTCATCCTGGAGGAGGTCTGGGGCTACGACTTCCCGACGACCGCCAACTCGCTGGAGGTCTACGTCGGCTACCTGCGCCGCAAGACCGAGGCCGAGGGCGAGACGCGGCTGATCCACACCGTGCGGGGTGTCGGCTACGTCCTGAAGGAGTCATGAGCACCGCCCCTTCGCCGGTCGAGACCCCCGCCGCCGACTCGCGGTGGCGCTACCGCCGCTCGCTCGCCAGCCGGGTCACCCTGCTCACGACCATGGCCGTGGGCCTGACGGTGGCGTTCCTCGCGGCCGGCGCCTACGTGACGGTGCGCATGCAGCTCCAGTCCACGCTCGACGACACCCTCTACGAGCGGGCCTACCAGACCACCGAGGCCCCCACGATCCTCAACCGACGCACGGGTGACCAGGTGCCGGCCTGGGCGCTGGTCGCGACCGACCTGCGCATCGCGCTGGTCTACGAGGACGGCACCGTCTACCGGCCCGAGCAGCTCGACGACCCGCCCACGCTGGGCAACCCCGAGCTCGACGTCGCCCAGGGCGACACCGAGTCCAGCATCCGCACCGTGCTCGGCGGCCCGGTCGCCTATCGCGTGGTGACGGTGCCCTACGGCGACGGCCAGGCGCTGGTGATCGCCCAGTCCCTCGAGTCCCAGCAGCGGGTGCTGACCAAGCTCGGCATCGTCATGCTGATCTTCGGCCTGCTCGGCGTCGCGGCAGCCGGGGCGGCCGGCTTCGGGGTGGCCCGCAACGGGCTGCGCCCCGTGCGGCGGCTGACCAGCTCGGTCGAGCACATCGCCCGCACCGAGGACCTGACCCCGCTGCCGGTCGAGGGCGACGACGAGATCGCCCGCCTCGCCACCGCGTTCAACGCGATGCTCACCGCGCTGTCAGCCTCGCGCGACCGGCAGCGCCAGCTGGTCGCCGACGCCGGCCACGAGCTGCGCACGCCGCTGACCTCGCTGCGGACCAACGTCGACCTGCTCACACAGGCCTCGGCACCGGGTGGTCCCGATCTGCCCCCCGAGGCGCGCGCCGAGCTGCTCGAGGACATCCGCGCCCAGATCGAGGAGCTGACCACCCTGATCGGCGACCTGATGGAGCTCTCCCGCGACGAGCCGTTGGCGCCCGTCGTCGAGCCGGTCGACCTGATCGAGGTCGTCGACCACGCCGTCACCCGCGTGCGGCTGCGCGCCCCCTCCGCCACCTTCGACGTCGATGTCGGGGCCTGGTGGGTCGAGGGCGACGCCAACGCGCTGGAGCGCGCCGTGACCAACCTGCTCGACAACGCCGCCAAGTGGAGCCCCCCGGGAGGCACCGTCACGGTGCGCCTGCACGACGGGCTGCTCACCGTCGACGACGAGGGTCCCGGCATCGCCGAGGCCGACCGCCCCCACGTCTTCGACCGCTTCTGGCGCTCCGACGAGTCGCGCACCATGCCCGGCTCGGGCCTCGGGCTCTCCATCGTCCGCCAGGTCGCCGACCGCCACTCCGGCACCGTGTCCGCCGCCGAGTCCCCGACCGGAGGCGCTCGACTGTCGCTGTGGCTGCCCGGCAGCCCCGTCCAGGCGTCCCCCTTCAGCCATGCCGGCCCTCATGGCTCTGCCGGCCCCACCAGCCCCGCCACCCGAGAGGTCGTCCATGGCTGAGCGCCACCTGCCCCTGCGCCGCCTCGGCTCGCTGCTCGGCGGCCTCGGGCTTGCCGCGACGCTCGTGGCGTGCGGCGGCGAGGCACCGGCGACCGACCCCGCGGCCGCCGTACCCACGACGCCGCTCTGGAACCCCTGCGACGGCCTGACCGCCGAGGGCGTGGGCGAGGTGCTCGGCGCCGACGTCACCATGGACGCCGGACGGCCCGCGGCGCCGCGGTGCGCCTTTACGCCGGCCGAGGAGGGCGGGGCGGCGGTCGACGCCAACTACGTGCTCTTCCCGGCCGGGCTCGACGAGGCCTGGGACACCATGGGTCAGCTCGACGGCGCGGTCACCAACCCGACGATCGCCCAGGCCGACGATGCGCGGATGGTCGTCAACATCGACGGCGGCTCGCTGCTGGTCACCGGCTTCGTGCAGAACGACGACCTGATCCAGGTCGTCAACCTCGTCGACCCGGCGCCCTACGACCGGGCGGTCGGCCTGCGCGCCGTGCGCCAGGTCATGACCGACCTGTCGGCGCACGCCGAGGACTCGGCGTTCGGCGGCTGACACCCGTACGCCGAGTCGGCGCGATGTTGCACGTCGTACGCCGAGTCGGCTCAATGTTGCACACCATTGCGCCGACTCGGCGCTCAGTCGAAGACCGCGAGCAGCCGTTCGGCCTTGACCCGTGACTCCTCGTGCTCGAGCCCGACCTCGGACTGCACGGTGATGCCGCCACCGGTGCCGAGCTCGTAGTGCCCGTCACCGGCGGTCGTCAGCGACCGGATGACCACCCCGAGGTCGGCGCGACCGTCGGCGCAGACCCAGCCGAAGGCGCCGGAGTAGACGCCCCGCGCGGTGTCCTCGACGGCCTCGATGACCTGCATCGTGCGGAGCTTGGGCGCGCCGGTCATCGACCCGGCCGGGAAGAGCGCGCGCAGCGCGTCGATGGTGCTCACCCCGTCGGCCAGCCGTCCGCGCACGGTCGAGACCAGCTGGTGCACGGTCTCGTAGGACTCCACCGCCATCAGCTCGGGCACCTCCACGCTGCCTGGCTCGCACACCATCGCGAGGTCGTTGCGCAGCAGGTCGACGATCATCAGGTTCTCCGACGTGAAGCGCGGGTCGGTCGCGAGCGAGTGCCGCTCGCGCTCGTCGTCCTCCGGCGACGCGCCACGCGACGTGGTGCCCTTGATCGGCTTGGTCTCGAGCGTGCGGTCGGCCGTCACCAGGGCATAGCGCTCCGGCGACGAGCTCAGCAGCCAGGCCCGCGCGTCGGCGACGTCGTGCTGGAGGAAACCGGCGTACGGCGCGGGGTTGAGCTCGCGGAGACGGAGGTAGGCGGTCACGGGGTCGAGGTCGCTGCGGGTGCCGAGCCGGTAGGTCAGGTTGACCTCGTAGGTGTTGCCGGCGTGGAGCTCCTCCTGGACGCGCTCGAACGCGGCGGCGTAGGTGGCGGGTGGTGGGCCGGTCGTGCCGGTCGTGCCGGTCGTGTGGGTCGTGCCGGTCGTGTGGGTCGTGTCGGTCGTGTGCCGGAGACCGCGCTGCGGCGCTGCCTGCGGCACACGACCCGCATCGGCCCCCGGACCCGCCTCAGCCGGGTGCTCGAACAGCCGCACGTGCCGCGCCCGCATCCACACCCCGTCGGGGAGCGCGCCCGGGTGGCCGGACGCAGCGAGCGCCGCAGGCAGGTCGGGCCGGCAGGCGTAGCCGAGGTAGCCGAACCACTGGTCCCGCGGACCGCCCGCGGCCAGCTCGGCGGCCAGCACCGCGAAGACGTCGTCGCCGACCACGGTCGACCGTCCACCCTCGTGACGGGTCACGGTCCGTGACGAGGCGTGGTAGGAGATCGACACGTCGTCGGGCTCGAGCCACCCGATGAGCGAGCGGCGGCCGGACCACTCGCGTGCACCCCCGCCGTCGAGCCAGAAGCAGCGCGGGTGCGCGGCCGCCACCTCGCGGAAGAAGGCCACGGGGTCACCGGCGCTCGTCACGACAGCCCCAGGAAGTTGGCCACGAGCAGGGCGCCGTGCTCGGAGAGCACCGACTCGGGGTGGAACTGCACGCCGACGAGCGGCAGCTCACGGTGCTCGACGCCCATCGTCAGCCCGGTCAGCCCGTCCACGGCCGTCACGCGCAGGCACGCGGGCAGCTCGACCGCGGCGAGCGAGTGGTAGCGCACGGCCCGGAAGCCGTCGGGCACGCCCGCGAAGACACCGGTGCCGTCGTGGTCGACCCGCGCCACGACGCCGTGCCCGGGGGGCACCCGTTCCACCCGCCCGCCGTACGACGCCACGAGGCCCTGCATCCCCAGGCAGACCCCGAGCACGGGGCGACTGCCGGCGAGCAGGACCGAGCGCCCCACCGCGAAGTCCGCCTCCACGTCGGGCCGACCCGGCCCGGGCGAGAGCACCACGTGGGAGTGCTCGAGCACGGTCTCGGCCGAGACCTCGTCGTGCTGCACCACCCGCGGCAGGACGCCGGTCACGCTGGCGACCAGGTGCACCAGGTTGTAGGTGTAGGAGTCGTGGTGGTCGACCACGACGACGTCCGGAGCCGGGGTCGTGACCACTACTCCGGCGCCGGACCGCCGAGCAGCAGGTCGACGACGAGCTCGTGCAGCACGTCGTAGCCGCGCTCGGTGAGGATCGACTCGGCGTGGAACTGGATGCCGCGGTAGTGCGGACCCGTGAGCACGTTGATGTCGCCGGTCCCGTCGTCGGCGTCGACGGTGACCCCGTCGGGCAGAGCACCCCCGTCAGGAGCAACGCGACCGACGAAGGTGTTGTAGAAGCCGACCCGCTCGGTGCGTCCGTTGACGACCACGGGCGACTGCGTGCCCTGGAAGACGATGTCCTTGTAGGCCAGCGGGAGCCCGAGCACGTGGCACAGCGTCTGGTGGCCCAGGCACACCGCGAGGAACGGCTGCTCGGCGGCGAGCAGCTCGCCGACAGCCGCACGCATGCGCGCGATCTTGGGGTCGTCGCCGTCGCGCGGGTCACCGGGGCCGGGGCCGACGATCACCAGGTCGTGCCCGTCGAGACAGCCGGCGACGTAGTCCTCGTGCCGCACCACGGTGCTGGTCAGCCCGAGCACGCCGAGCACGTGGCGCAGCATGTTCACGAAGTCGTCCTCGCCGTCGAGGATGACGACGCTCCTGCCCGCCAGGCGACGGTCCGGCGGCGAGCCGGCCTGATCGGTCAGCCAGAAGGAGCTGAGCCGGCGGTTGCGCTTGTTGAGCGAGAGCAGCACGTCCTCGTCGTTGACGAGCTCGGCGATCCTGACGTCGGGCACCGGCGCCGCGGGCACCAGGCCGAAGGCGCGCAGGATGCCGGCGGCCTTGGCGTGGGTCTCCGCCACCTCGTACGCCGGGTCGGAGTCACGCACGAGCGTGGCACCGGCGGTCACCTTGAGGCGCCCGTCGAGCGACACGTCCGCGGAGCGGATGACGATGGGACTGTCGACCACCGGCCCGCCCTCGGGGTCGCGACCCAGGATCGCCAGCGCGGCGCCGTAGTAGCCACGGCCCTCGGTCTCGTACTGCTTGATCAGCCGGCACGCGTTCTCCACGGGGCTGCCCGTCACCGTCGCGGCGTACATCGTGTCGCGCAGGACCTCGCGCACGTCGCGGTCGGTGCGGCCGGCGAGGAGGTACTCGGTGTGGACCAGGTGCGTCATCGGCTTGAGGAACGGTCCGAGCACCTGACCACCCTCGTGGCAGATGTCGCACATCATCTTCAGCTCCTCGTCGACGACCATGAAGAGCTCGTAGATCTCCTTCTCGTCGTCGAGGAAGTCCAGCAGCTGCGCCTTGGCCGTGCCGGCGGCGTCGCCGGAGCGGGGGATGCGGAAGGTGCCGCTGATCGGGTTCATCCGCACGTCGCCACCATGGATGGTGACGTGCCGCTCGGGGCTCGCGCCGACGAGGTAGCGGTCGCCGGTGAAGAACAGGTAGGTCCAGTAGGCGCCGCGCTCGCTCTCGAGCAGCCGCTTGAGCACGGTCAGCGCGGTGGCGGCGCTCCAGTCGGCGACCTGGGCGCGGTAGTGCCGCCCGATCACCAGGTTGGCACCCTCGCCCTGGCCGATCTCGTCCTCGATGATCGCCTTGACCAGCACGGCGTACTGCTCGTCGTCGGTCTCGAAGCCACCGCGGTCGCTGAAGTCGACGGGCACGTCGTCGATCGCGTCGATGATCTCGGCGACGGAGAACTCCAGCTCGGTCTCGACGTCGACGACCACCAGCGGGGTGCCGTCGTCGTGGGCCTCGAAGCCGCGCTCCGCCACCTGGCGGAAGGGCACGGCGACCAGCCGGTCGGCAATGTGGCCCTCCTGCGGCGGCCCCTCCTCGAGAGGGACGTCGAGGAGCGACTCGACCACGCTGCGCCGACCGCCCACCAGGCCGACGGTGTCGCGGTCGCCGGCACGCGTCGAGCGGCGGATGATCGCCCACGCCTCGTGCCCCTGGAGCGCGGCGATGGCGTCCCGGGCGGCAGAGGTCGTCTCAGACATGGCCGAAGCCTAGTTGCGCAGCGGCCGGTCAGCTCACGGTGGTCAGCAGCTGGGTGGCGCGGGTGAGCACGACGTAGAGCGTGGCGCGACCGGTGGCCGACTCGTCCTCGATCTCCTGCGGTCGCACCACCACGATCCCGTCGAACTCCAGGCCCTTGGTGTCGAGCCCGGTGAGCACGACGACGCGGTCGACGCCCGAGGGCGGGACCGAGGAGTCGACGGCGTCGCGGGCGTGGGGGGCGTCGTCGGCGAGCTCGGGCCAGGAGGCCAGCCAGGCGTTGACCTCGGAGCGTCGCGCGACGGGGACGACGATCCCGACGGTCCCGCCCACCTGGCCGGCGATCTCGACCACGGCCGCGCGGGTGGCCGCCTCGAGGTCGGCGACCCCGGTGACGACCTGCGGCTCGATGCCGGTGGAGCGCACCGCGGTGGGCAGGTCTGCGTCGAGGCCGACGCGCTCGGCGTAGGCCGCGGCGTAGTCGTAGATCTCGGAGGAGTTGCGGTAGTTGGTCGAGAGGTGGAACTCGTGGAGCGCCTTGCCCTCGAGCGCCGTCGCCCGCGCGGTGCGCGACTCCTCGGGCACGGGCCACGAGGACTGGGCGGGGTCGCCGACGATCGTCCACGACGCGGTGCGGCCGCGGCGGCCCACCATGCGCCACTGCATCGGGGTGAGGTCCTGCGCCTCGTCGATGAGGATGTGGGCGAAGGGGTCGTCCTCGATGCGGTAGGTCGGGGGCGCCCACGCGCGGCCGGAGGGCGCGTACTCCCGGTCGGAGGCCGTGGTGAGCTCCTGGAGGTCGACCGCCCCCTCGATCAGCGCCATCGGGTCGTCGCGGTCGTCCTCGACCTTGGCGGGCACGTCACCGAGCGCGTAGCGCAGCTCGTCGAGCAGCGGCACGTCCTCGACCGACAGCGAGCCGTCGCCGCTCCACGACTTGGTGAGCAGTCGCTGCTCCTCGGCGGTGATGACGCCCTCACCGACGCGGGAGAGGAGCTCGGGGTCGCGCAGCCAGCCGAGCACGTCGAGGGCCGCGAGCGGCGGCCACCAGGCGACGGCGAAGTCGACGAAGTCGCGGTGGGACAGCATGTCGTCGTCGAAGGCCTCACGGCCGCGCTCGCGACCCCGCTCGCCGCGCACCTGGCGCCACATCGCGTCGAGCAGCGTCGGGGCGACCCGCGGCAGCTGACGGTTGCGACGACCCTGTGACATCAGGTTGCGGCGCACCCGGCCCAGCGTGCCGCGGTCGAGCACGATGGTGTCGTCGCGCCAGAACACCCGGAACTCCGTGGGGCTGCCCGGCGCCTGCTGGCGCGAGGTGCGGCGCACGACCTCGGCCATCCGCTCTGAGCCCTTGACGTCGGCCACCGCCGGCTCGTCGTGGCGGCTGGCCTTGACCCCGTCGACGACCTCGCCGAGCGAGCGCAGCGCGACCGCGGTCTCGCCGAGGCTGGGCAGGACCCGCTCGATGTAGCGCATGAAGACACCGCTGGGTCCGATGATCAGGACGCCGCCGGCCTCGTAGCGTCGGCGCTCGTTGTAGAGCAGGTAGGCCGCGCGGTGCAGCGCCACGACCGTCTTGCCCGTGCCCGGGCCACCGGAGATCGCGGTGACGCCCTTGCTGGGCGCGCGGATGGCCTTGTCCTGCTCGGCCTGGATGGTCGCCACGATCGAGTGCATGGAGCGGTCGCGGGCCCGCGACAGCTGGGCCATGAGCGCGCCCTCGCCGACGATCGGGAGCTCGACGCCCTGGGCCTCGAGGTCGGCGTGGGCCTCGGCGTCGAGCAGCTCGTCCTCGACCCCGACGACCCGGGGGCCGCTCGCGCGCAGCACGCGCCGTCGTACGACGCTGTGCGGCTCGGCCGCCGTCGCCTGGTAGAACACCGCGGCGGCCGGGGCACGCCAGTCGATGAGCAGGGAGTCGCGGTCGGCGTCGCGCAGGCCGATGCGGCCGATGTAGCGCGGGGCGGTGTCGACCTCGGCCTGGAGGTCGAGGCGACCGAAGACCAGGCCCTCGTGGGCGGCGTCGAGCTGCGCGATGCGCTTGGCGGCCTGGAAGACCATGGCGTCACGCTCCACGAGTCCACCCTCGTGGCCCAGCTTGCCGCGGTCGTGGCCCTCCAGGGCCAGCCGCCGGGCGGCGGAGGCCGAGTCGTTCAGCTGGACGTAGACCCGGTCCACGAACTCCTGCTCGCGAGCGACCTCGCGCTCGACCAGCTCCTCAGACAACGCGTGCTTCCCCTCAACCCCGACGATCCCGTCGCTCGCCGTGGACCCTCATCGTTGGGGGACCCGCCGTCCGAGCAAGTCCGCAAGCCTATAACGCCTGGCGCCGACGGCCACGATCCTCTCGTCACAGTCCGCGGGGACCGGCGGCCGGAGAGGTCGGGAGGGGCCAGGAAATGGCGGATGCCCCGCACTGGCGCGTCCCCCGATGCGCCTCGTGCGGGGCTTCCGTGTCCCCCCATGCCAGGCGGTCCCCCCGGGCCTCCCGACACCGACAACGCTACGGAGGTGCGCGCCACACCAGGCCCACGACGCTGCCACGAGTCGGTAACAGCACGGCTTCTCCCGGCCGACCGACCGCCGGGCTGACCGGTCGGGGTAGTCCCTCACGTCTCCGTCCCTCCACCGATCACTCCGCCGCGAGAACGTTGGGGACTATCCCGCCCGGCTGCTCCGATCACTTCGTGCGGTTGAGGAAGGCCACCATCGCCTGGCGGGCCTCGTCACTGCCGAAGAGGCGGGCGCTGAGCCTGGCCATGTCCTCGCCCTGCTCGTCGATGCGGGCGAGGAGGTCGCGGGCGAGCAGCGCCTTGGTCTCGCGCAGGCCCTGCGGGGCTCCGGTCGCCAGGGAGGCCACGACCGAGGCGACGGCGTCGTCGACCTCGGCGGCCGGCACCGCCCGGGTGACCAGGCCCATCGACACCGCCTCGGCGGCGGTGAAGGTCTCGCCCGTGAGGCACGCCAGGGCCGCGGCCCGCGACGTCATGCGCGGCAGGACCGTGAGCGAGATGACCGCCGGGGCCAGGCCGAGCTTGACCTCGGTGAGGGCGAACGTCGCCTCGTCAGCCGCCACCACGACGTCGGCGGCCGCGATGATCCCGATCCCGCCGGCCCGCACCGGGCCGTGCAGCGCGGCCACCACCGGCTTGGGGTGGGCCACGATCAGTCGCTGCATCTCCACCAGGACCCGAGCACCCTCCTCCATGCCGCCCTCGGAGGCCTCGGAGAGGTCGGCCCCGGAGCAGAACACCCGGCCCGACGAGCGCAGCACCACGACGCTCACGTCGTCGTCCTCGGCAGTCGCGCGCAGGTGCTCGAAGAGCTCGGTCACCAGCTGGCGCGAGAGCGCGTTGCGGTTGTGCGGTGAGTCGAGCGTGACGGTCGCGACCGCGTCGACGACGACGCAGTGGACGAGCTCGACGGGGGGGTCGGTCTGGGCGCCGGAAGCGTCGTCGGTGACGGGGGTCATGCGGCTCATCCTGCCGCAGGGCCATCCGGACGGGCCCCCGCTCCGAACCCCTAGCATGCAAAAACGTCTGCTCTACGCCTCCTTCGGACTCCTGGCGACCCTCTTCGGCATGGCGACGGGGCACCTGGTGGCCTCGCTGCTCAACCCCGCAGCCTCGCCCGTCCTCGCCGTGGGGTCGACTGTCATCGACCTGACCCCCACGCCGATGAAGGAGTGGGCGATCCGGCAGTTCGGCACGGCCGACAAGGCCATCCTGATCGGCTCGGTGCTGCTCGGCGTTCTCGTCCTCGCCGCGATCGCGGGCATCCTGGCCCGCCGCCGCTTCGCGCTCGGCGCCGGGCTGCTGGTCGTGCTCGTCGCCGTCGCCGGCACCGCCGCGATGACCCGTCCCGCCGCCGAGGTCGTGGACCTGGTCCCCAGCATCCTGACCGCCGTCGCCGGCGTGGCCGCCCTGTTCTGGCTCGACCGCACGGCCAAGGCCGCCACCCTCATGAGCGGCGCGACCCCCGCCGTCGGCAGCGCCCCCGACACGACCTCCAAGCGCCTGCCGCACCCCATGGCCACGGCCAAGGGCGGGCCCGACACGGTCTCCTCCGAGGGCCCGCAGCACGTCCTGACCCCCGAGCCCACGACCCCGACGCGTCGTGGCGTCCTCATCGCCATGGGTGTCCTGGCGGCCGCTGCCGCCGTCCTGGGCGGAGCCGGCAAGCTGATCGGCAACCTGCGCAGCCGCCCCGAGGACATCACTCTCCCCGCCGCGGCCGACCCGGCCGCACCGCTGCCGAAGGGCCTGGACGGCCAGGTCAAGGACATCTCCAGCTTCGTCACGTCCAACAGCGACTTCTACCGCGTGGACACCCGCCTGGACACCCCGATCATCAGCGCCGACGACTGGACCCTGACCATCGACGGCGACGTCGACACCGAGATGACGTTCACCTTCGACGACCTGCTCGGCATGGACCTCATCGAGCGTGACATCACGATGACCTGCGTCTCCAACTCCGTGGGCGGTCCCTACGTCGGGTCCGCACGCTGGCTCGGCGTACGCCTCCAGGACCTGCTCGACCTGGCCGGCGTCGGCTCGAAGTCCGACCAGATCCTCTCCACCGACTTCGAGGGCATGACCATCTCCACGCCCCTCGACCTGGCCACCGACGGCCGCGACGCGATGATCGCGATCGGCATGAACGGCGAGGCGCTGCCCCGCGAGCACGGCTTCCCGGCCCGCATGATCATCCCCGGGCTCTACGGCTTCATCAGCGGCACCAAGTGGATCACCCGCCTGACGATCACGACCTACGACGACGCGAAGGCCTACTGGACCGAGCGTGACTGGGACACCGACGCACCCATCAAGATCTCCGCACGCATCGACACCCCCAACGCCCTCGACAGCCTCAAGGCGGGCGAGGTCGTCATCGGTGGTGTCGCCTGGGCCCAGCAGAAGGGTGGCGTCGACAAGATCGAGGTCCGCATCGACGGCGGGCCCTGGCAGCCGGCCGAGCTCGGCCCCAGCGGTGGCGACGACTACTGGCGTCAGTGGTTCTACAAGTGGGACGCCAAGCCCGGCTCCCGCACGGTCGCCGCACGCGTGATCTCAGGCGACGGCGAGACCCAGACGGCCACCGCGGCCAACCCGTTCCCGGGCGGCTCCAGCGGCATCCAGTCGTTCCTCGTCACCGTCGAGTAGCACGCGCCCGGACCAGTGGTCCAGGCCACACAAATAGGACCAACCGGCACCAATCCGGCCGCCGGTCAGCACCGAACAACTCCTGTAAGTTCCCCAACGGAAGGCACGAAATCCCATGAAGCTCCAGACCCTTCGCCGCAACGGTGGCATCGCCGCCGCCGCGATCGCCCTGTCCGTCTCCCTGGCCGCCTGTGGCTCCGAGGACGACACCGAGACCGCCACCGGCACCGACGAGACCTCCGAGGCCGCTCCCGAGGAGACCCCCTCCGAGGAGCCCGCCGAGACCGAGGAGGCCAGCGCTGCTGACCAGACCTTCGGCGAGGGTTGCGCCGCCGTTCCCGCCGACGGTGCCGGCTCCTTCGACGGCATGGTCATGGACCCCGTCGCCACCGCCGCGAGCAACAACCCGCTGCTCTCGACCCTGGTCACCGCCGTCGGCGAGGCCGACCTGGTGGGCACGCTCAACGACGCCCCCGACCTGACCGTCTTCGCGCCGGTCAACGACGCCTTCGCCGCGATCCCCGAGGACCAGCTCAACTCGATCCTCGCCGACAAGGCCCTCCTCACCAAGATCCTCACCCACCACGTCGTGGGCGGCCAGCTCGACCCGGCCGCTGTCGTGGGCGAGCAGGAGACCCTCAACAAGGACACCCTGACCGTCGAGGGCGACGAGACCGGCATGACCGTCACCGACGGCGCCGTGACCGCCAACGTCATCTGCGGCAACGTCCCCACCGCCAACGCGACGGTCTACATCATCGACGCCGTCATGGCCGGCGCGAAGTAATCTCTTCCCTCCGCAGTCATCTGAGCGAGAGGATCTGAGCATGGATCCCCTCAGGCCAGAAGCCGCTGGCGCCCCCTCCACCGGGGGGGCGCCGGTGGCGCCTGACCTCTCCGAGCTCCTCAAGCTCTCCGCACGCGGGGACCAGGCGGCGTTCGCAGAGCTCTACGACGCCATGGCGACGCGGGTCTACGGACTCGCGGTCCGCGTGGTGCGTGACCCGGCCCAGGCCGAGGAGGTCACGCAGGAAGCATTCCTGGAGATCTGGCGCATGGCCTCTCGCTACGATGTGGAGCGAGGGAGTGCGACGGCCTGGATGCTCACGATCGTCCACCGCAAGGCGGTCGACCGAGTGCGATCCGCTGAGGCCGCCACCAGGCGGGACACGACGTACCACTCGCAGAACCAGGCCGTCGACCACGACTCGACCGCCGACGCAGCACACGCGTCGCTCGAGGCGCGACGGGTCCGAGCTGCGTTGCACAGCCTCACGGCGGTGCAGCGTGAAGCGCTCGAGCTCGCCTACTTCGGCGGCTACACGCACACAGAAGTGGCCACGATGCTCGACCTCCCGGTCGGCACGGCCAAGACACGCATACGCGACGGACTCATCCGTCTGCGCGACACGATGGGAGTAGGAGCATGAGCAGCGACATCCACGCGCTCTCGGGTGCCTACGCCGTCGACGCCCTCGACGACATCGAGCGGGCCCAGTTCGAGCGCCACCTGGCCGAGTGCGACACCTGCCGGTCGGAGGTCGACAGCCTCCTCGAGGCGTCCGGCGTCCTCGCCGAGGCCGTCTTCCTGGCACCCCCGGCGGCCCTGCGCGACCGCGTCCTGGCCGGCATCGAGACCGTCCGCCCCCTGCCTCCCGTGGTGACGAACGTCGTCTCCCTGGACACTGTGCGCCGCAAGCGCCGGTTCCCCGCGCTGGTCGCCGCTGCCGCGGTGGTCACCCTGATCGGGGCGGGCGTCGCGGTGACGCAGCCCTGGCAGGACGAGACCACGCAGATCACCCTGTCCGCCGCCGACCGCGTGCTCCAGGCGCCCGACGCCGAGACCTGGACGAAGAGCCCGGTCACGGGCGGGACCATCAAGGTCACCCGCTCGCGCAGCCTCAACCAGGCCGTCGTCGAGGCCAAGGGTCTCGCCACGCTGCCCGACGGCAAGACCTACGCCCTGTGGCTCCAGCACGACGGTGTGATGATCCCTGCCGGTCTCCTGTCCGGTGAGGGAACCCTGCCGGTCGTCCTCGAGGGCGACCCCGGCTCCGCCGAGGCGACCGCGGTCAGCATCGAGCCGGCCAGTGGCTCGCTCCACCCGACGACGTTCCCCATCGCCACCTTCGAGTTCGAGCAGGTCTGACCCATGACCCCTGCCCCACGCCGCGTGGCGGTGGTGGGCTCCGGCGTCGCCGGGCTCACGGCTGCCTACGTCGCCGCCAAGACCGCGCACGTCACCCTCTTCGAGGCCGACGACCGCCTCGGTGGTCACGCCGACACCCACCGGGTGCCCGAGACGACCGAGCACGGTGAGCGCGAGCTGCGCATCGACACCGGGTTCATCGTCCACAACGAGCGGACCTACCCGACCCTGCTGCGGATGTTCGCCGAGCTCGGCGTGGCCACGCAGCCCTCCGAGATGTCGATGTCGATCCGCGACGACGAGACCGGCCTGGAGTGGGCCGGGGCGCTCGGCCGCAAGGGCGTCATCCCCACGGCCGGCCACCTCGCCAACCCCCGCTACCTGCGGATGCTCACCGAGATCCCGCGCTTCCACCGCCGCGCCAAGGCCGTGCTCGCCGCCGCCGACAGCGGCGCCGGTGCCGGTGGTGGTGCCGACACGACGCTGCGCGTCTTCCTCGACGAGGGCGGCTTCACGCCCTACTTCACGCGGCACTTCATGGAGCCGCTCGTCGCGGCCGTCTGGTCGTGCGATCCCGAGGTCTCGCTCGACTACCCCGCCCGCTACCTCTTCAGCTTCCTCCAGCACCACGGGATGCTCACGATCTTCGGCTCCCCGCAGTGGCGCACCGTCACCGGCGGCTCCCACTCCTACGTCGACCGCGTGGCGGCCGCCCTGCCCGACATCCGGCTGGGCGCCAAGGTCACCTCGGTCCTCGAGACGCCCGACGGCGTCGAGATCACCGACGGCAACGGCGAGGTGTCGTCGTACGACGCCGTGGTGATCGCCGCGCACCCCAGCCAGGCCCTCACGATGCTGGCCGAGCCCACCGACCTCCAGCGTGAGCTGCTGTCGGCGATGCCCTACGCGCCCAACACCGCGATCCTGCACACCGACACGTCGCTGCTGCCCGCGACCGCCAACACCTGGGCCTCGTGGAACTTTCGTCGACCGGCCCCCGGACAGGGCGAGGGCGGCGGCGACGGCGTGCTCGTGACCTACGACCTGACGCGGCTGCAGCGCCTCGACACCGACGTCCACTACCTCGTGACCCTCGGCGGCGAGCACCTGATCGACCCGACCACGGTCATCGACCGCATGGAGTACGAGCACCCGCTCTACAACCCCACCTCCGTGGCCGCCCAGGCCCGCCTCCCCGAGATCGACACCGACCGCGTCGCCTTCGCCGGCGCCTACCACGGCTGGGGCTTCCACGAGGACGGCGCGCGCTCCGGACTCGCGGCCGCCGAGCGCCTCGGGCTCACCTGGCCCGACCAGGGCGCGCACGCCGACCGCACCCCGGTCCCGGCCCTGCCGGCCGGCGGCCAGGTCTACGAGACCACGATCTCCCACACCCGGAGGGCGCCGTTCAAGCGCTCCTTCGAGCACGCCTCCCACACCTGGCTCGTCGACCTCGACGCACTGCCCGATCACGGTGTCCTCGGCCGC
The DNA here is from genome assembly GCF_031397825.1 of Nocardioides sp. Taxonomy (GTDB): domain Bacteria; phylum Actinomycetota; class Actinomycetes; order Propionibacteriales; family Nocardioidaceae; genus Nocardioides. The sequence continues at coordinate 6,235 of NZ_JANNML010000200.1, read as the reverse complement.
TTCGAGGCGCGTGACCACCTCGGCTCGCCCGAGGCCAGCCTCCGCGCCAACGTCGAGGCCCTGCTCGCCCAGCACGACATCACCCTGGGTGACACCGGGGGCAGCGGCCGGATCATCATGGCCGCCAACGCCCGCGCCTTCGGCTACTGCTTCAACCCGATCAGCGTCTTCTGGTGCTGGGACACCCACGGCGCCCGCGTGGCCACCGTCGTCGAGGTGCACAACACCTACGGCGACCGGCACGCCTACGTCGTCCAGCCCGACGCCCAGGGCCGGGCCACGACCGACAAGGCGATGTACGTCTCCCCGTTCCACGGCACCGACGGCCACTACGAGCTGGCCGTTCCCGTGCCGGGCCGCAGCCTCGACATCGCGGTGACGTTGCACAGCGACGACGGGGCGGTCTTCTCCGCCGCCCTCAAGGGTCGCCGCAGCGAGCGGCCCGCCTGGCGGGCCGCACCCGCGGCCCTGCGTCACTCCGCGCTCATCCGAGCCCACGGCATCTGGCTCTGGCTCCGACGCCTGCCGATCCGCCCCCGTCCGCACCACCACCAGGAAGGAGTCTCGCCATGACCGTTGCACCCGCACGCCAGTCCGCGAACTACTGGCCCGGCCTCGACACCATCCCGTCAGGTCCCCGCGCCGCTGTCTCCGCCGCCGTCGCGAAGCGCCTCTTCCACGCCGCCGTGCAGCGCCTCGACGTCACCGTCGTCTCCGGCGACGAGAGCTTCGGCAAGGGGGGGCCCGTCATGGTCATCCACCGGCCCGAGGAGTTCTACGCCCGGATCGGTCGCCACCAGCTGATCGGCTTCGGCGAGGCCTACCTCACCGGCGCCTGGGATGCCGAGGACCTGGGTGGCTTCCTCACCGTGCTGGCCGCCGAGGTCTCCGACCTGGTGCCGCAGAGCCTGCAGAAGCTGCGCGCGCTGGTCGTGTCCCGTCCTCCGCGCTTCCACCGCAACTCCGAGGACAACACGCAGAGCAACATCGCCCACCACTACGACCTGTCCAACGACCTCTTCGAGGAGTTCCTGGACGCCTCGCTGAGCTACTCCTCGGCGCTGTTCCCCTCCGAGGTCGTGGACCGCGGCGACCACCTCCAGGCGCTCGCCCCCGCGACCGCGCCCACCGCCGACGAGCTGCACGAGGCCCAGGGCGCCAAGATCGAGCGCCTGCTCGACGAGGCCCACGTCGGTGAGGGCACCCGCGTCCTCGAGATCGGCTCCGGCTGGGGCGAGCTGGCGATCCGCGCCGCCCGCCGCGGCGCCACGGTCCGCACGATCACGCTCTCCACCGAGCAGAAGGCGCTGGCCGACCAGCGCATCGCGGCCGCCGGCTTCTCCGAGCAGGTCTCGGTCGACCTGTGCGACTACCGCGCGGTCACCGGCACCTACGACGCCGTGCTGTCGGTCGAGATGATCGAGGCCGTCGGCTGGGAGTACTGGCAGACCTACTTCGAGACCATCGACCGCGTCCTCGCACCAGGCGGCAAGGTGGCCATCCAGGCGATCACGATGCCGCACGACCGGATGCTCGCGACCAAGCGCACCTACACCTGGATCAACAAGTACATCTTCCCCGGCGGGTTCCTGCCGTCGGTCGACGTGATCGACCAGATCACCCGCGACCACACCACGATCCGCGTCAGCAACCGCCTCTCGATGGGGGCCCACTACGCCGAGACCCTGCGCCTGTGGGACGAGACCTTCCTCGGCGCGTCGGAGAAGGTGCTCGAGCTCGGCTTCGACGAGCGCTTCCTGCGGATGTGGCACTTCTACCTCGAGTACTCCCGCGGTGGCTTCGCCTCGGGCTACATCGACGTCAACCAGATCACCTTCACCCGTCCGCAGGAGACCGCATGACCACCACGGCGACCCAGCGGCCCACGACCGGTCGGACCGGCGGCATCGCGGCCCAGCTCGCCGCGGCGGTCGAGCCCTTCGTGGGCGGTGACCTGCCGGTGCGGCTGCGCGCCTGGGACGGGTCCGAGGCCGGCCCCGTCGACGGTCCGCTCGTCGAGCTGCGCACGCCCGACGCCGTACGTCGGCTGCTCTGGCACCCGGGCGAGCTCGGCGCCGCGCAGGCCTACGTCACCGGCGAGCTCGAGGTCCACGAGGTCGACGGCTGGGACCTCGACCAGGCCCTCACCCATGCGTTCTCGGTCGCTCGCGACCGGGGACTGAGCGGTGGACGGCCGAGCATCGCGGCGATGAGCCGCGCTGTGCGCACTGTCATGGGGATCGGTGCCCTCGGTCGTCCACCTGCTGCGCCCGCCTCGCAGGCCAAGCTGCGGGGTCGCCTGCACTCGCAGCTGCGTGACCGCTCCGCGATCAGCTTCCACTACGACCTCTCCAACGAGTTCTACTCGTTGATCCTCGAGCCGCAGATGGCCTACTCCTCGGGCTACCACTCCTCGCCCGAGCAACCGCTCGAGGAGGCGCAGTTCGACAAGCTCTCGCTGGTCTGTCGCAAGCTCGGGCTCGAGCCGGGCATGACCCTGCTCGACGTCGGCTGCGGCTGGGGCTCGCTCTCGCTGCACGCCGCCGAGCACTTCGGCGCGAAGGTCGTGGGTGTCACGATCGCCGCGGAGCAGAAGAAGTTCATCGACGCCCGGATCGCCGAGCGCGGTCTCGGGGACAAGGTGACCATCCGCCTCCAGGACTACCGCGACGTCCCCGAGCGCGACCACTTCGACGCGGTCTCCTCCATCGAGATGGGCGAGCACGTCGGCCAGGGCAACTACCCGACCTACGCCTCGGTGCTGCACCGCTCGGTCAAGCCCGGCGGACGGGTGCTGATCCAGCAGATGTCGCGCACCGGCAAGTGGCCCGGCGGCGGACCCTTCATCGAGAACTTCATCGCTCCCGACATGTACATGCGGCCCGTCGGGGAGACCGTCGCCTTCCTCGAGAGGGGCGGGCTCGAGGTCCGCGACGTGCACGGCCTGCGCGAGCACTACGTGCTGACCGTCGCCGGCTGGCTCGAGCGATTCGACGCCAACCTCGAGCGGCTCACCGAGCTGGTCGGCGAGGAGGTCGTGCGCGTCTGGCGGCTCTACCTCGTCGGCGGCGCGATGGCCTTCCGCGACGGCCGCATGGGCGTCGACCAGATCCTCATGGTGCGACCCGACGGGCAGCACACGCTGCCCTGGGTGCGCGACTGGTGAACGACGTCCTGCTCGCCTCCCTGGTCGCGCTCGCCGCTGCCGCCCTGCTGATGGTGGTCACGGCCCTCGCCGCACGTCGCCTCAACCGGGTGGCGGTCGTCGACGTCGCGTGGGGACTCGGTTTCGTCCTCGTCGCCCTCACCGCCACGGTGGTCGGGCTGACGACGGGCGGTGATCCGGTCCGGCGGTGGATCGTGCTGGCGCTGGTCAGTACATGGGGTCTGCGCCTCGCCTGGCACATCCGCCGTCGGGCTGTCGGCCACGGGGAGGACCCTCGCTACGAGGCGCTCCTCGGTGGCCCGCTCGACCAGGTCGGCCTGGGCCTCGCGGTCCGCAAGGTCTTCCTGGTGCAGGGCTTCGCCATCTGGTTCATCTCGCTGCCGGTGCAGGTCGGTGCGGTCTCAGACGTCCGGGCGTGGCCCGTCGTCGTGGCCGGGATGCTGCTCTGGGCGGTCGGCCTCGTCTTCGAGACCGTCGGCGACGCCCAGCTGGCGGCCTACAAGGCCGACCCGGACAAACCGTTGGTCATGGACCGCGGGCTGTGGCGCTACACCCGCCACCCCAACTACTTCGGCGACGCCTGCATCTGGTGGGGCATCTGGCTGATGGCCGGTCTCGGCTCCGGCTGGGTCGCCGGTCTCGCGACCGTGCTGGCGCCGGTGGCGATGACCTACTTCCTGGTCTTCGCCACCGGCGCCCGCCTGCTCGAGAAGACGATGATGCAGCGCGAGGGCTACCCCGCCTACGCCGCACGCACGTCGATGTTCTTCCCGCTGCCGCCGAAGGGCTAGTTCCTGCTCCTCAGTGGGCGAAGAGGCGTGCGGTCCAGTGCGACGTGTGCCCGTTGGGGTCGCGCCACGTGCCCTCGACGGTCACGTCGTCGGTCCAGCGCCCCGTGGTGCACCGCCCGCCGCTGCAGGTCTCGTGCCAGGCCGAGCCGCCCACGTGCGCACCGCCGAACGACGTGTGGTTGACCATGAAGCCGCTCATCTGGTTGCCCGTGAAGGTGAAGCGGACCGTGCGGCCGTGCATGTCGTGGCCCAGGTAGCTGCCGTCGTACGGGAGCACAGCGTGCAGCGTGCTCTTGCTGGCAGCCCTCGTGGCCGCGGCGCCCTTGGTCGGCGCCGAGCTCCGGTGCGCGAAGAGCGTGGCCGTGAAGTGCGCCTCGGTGCCGTTGGTCGGCATGTTCCACACGCCCTCGACGGTGACGTCGTCGGTCCACCCGCCTCGGGTGCACTTGCCGTCGTTGCACGTGTGGTGCCACTGGTGCCCCGCGACGCTCGCCCCGCCGAAGCCGGTGCCGTTGACGCGGAAGTTGTGGATCCGGCCGCCGTAGTAGTCGAAGCGGACGGTGCGGAAGTACATGTCGTGCCCCAGGTAGTGCCCCTCGTAGGGCAGCACCGCGTGCAGCGGCAGCGCCGCTGCGGATGCATGGGCGACGGTCGGCTGGCTGGCCTGTGCCTGCCAGCCCCCCAGTCCGAGCCCGAGTGCCAGCACGGCCATGGCCGCGAAGAGCTTGGTGCGCATGGATCTGTCCCCCCTCGTGTGCCGGCGCCCTCCCGACGCCGAACCCCCGCTGACGCTAGGTCGGACGGAGGGGGGTGACCATGGTCATCACTGACCCCTGACGACCTGGGGTGCCCCTGGGGTGCCCCTGGGGGCAGCGGGCGGGGGGTCTCGGGCAGGGAGAGATTCGCCGGCCCGAGCCGGCTTCTCTCCCTGTCACCCGGCGGCCGCGTTCCGTGCTTGCCGCTCCAGGTGTCGCACGAGGCGAACCAGGGGTTGTGTCGGGGTGCCCGCACGACCGCCCATGAAATCCGGCCGAGCAGGGACTCCCTCCCTGTGGCGACCCTCCCCAGTGCCGCCGACCCACGACGATAGGGCCGGACGGACCCCCACGTCATGACTCGAACTGACTAGTCGGACATGACTAGTTCGGGGGTGGGGTGGTGCGGGCTCGTATCCTGCGATCGTGACCTCCGACGACGCACACCTCGGCGAAGAGCTCGTCCGCCTCGCCTCGGCCGACAACTTCCGCGACCTCGCCGGACCCGGCTACCCCACGGCCGACGGTGGTCGAGTGCGTCGTGGCGTGCTGTTCCGCTCCAACGAGCTGACCTTGACCCACGAGGACGCCCAGGCCCTGGCCGCGCTCGGGGTGGAGACGATCTTCGACCTGCGTGACGCCCACGAGATCGAGGCGCACCCCGACGCGCCGGTGCCGGGCGCCAGCTGGCGTCACGTGGAGGTCAAGGGCATCCCGATGGAGGCGGTCGCCTCGCTCCAGACGCGCGAGCAGGGTCTCTCGGTCATGGGTGAGGTCTACCGGGGCTTCGTGGAGAAGGAGGGCGGACGCGCCGCCTTCGGCGAGCTCCTGCACGCGATCGCAGAGGGTCGGGCCGCCCAGGTGTTCCACTGCACCGCCGGCAAGGACCGCACCGGTTGGGCCTCGGTGCTGCTGCTCCACGTCGCCGGTGTCGCGCCGGAGACGATCCTCGAGGACTACCTGGCGACCAACACGATCTCGACGGCGACCCGGGTGAAGTACCTCGGCATGGTCCGCGAGCACCTCGGGCCCGACAAGGTGGAGGTCTACGAGACCGTCATGGTCGCCGACGAGGCCTACCTGCAACAGGCCTACGACGCCGTGGGCTCGTCGTACGGCTCGCTGGAGGGTTATCTCACCGACGGGCTAGGACTGGGTGCCGACACCCTCGCTGCTCTGCGGACCCGGCTGGTCGAGTAACGCCGGGATCTCGGTGGTCCGAGCGTGCTTGGAGTCCTTGGCGTCCGCGTCGAGCACGATCTCGTGAGTGCCGCCGTCGCGGCCCTCGAAGCGCACGGTGACGGTCTCGAAGCCCTTGTGGCGCTGCATCTGGGCGTACATCGCGTAGGCGCGGCGGTCGGCCTCGGTGAGGTCGACCGCGTCGGTGAAGGGCGTGAGCAGGGCACGCGGCCACAGCCGCCGCGCCAGGACGACGTTGACCTCGACGCCGAGGATGGCCATCACCGAGGCGATGTAGATGAGCCCGACGAGCCCGAGCACGAAGGCGAAGGTCTGGTTGAGTG
>NZ_JANNML010000085.1:0-31950 GCF_031397825.1 Nocardioides sp. | reverse complement strand
AAACACCCGGTCCCATCCCGAACCCGGAAGTTAAGCCTGCCAGCGCCAATGGTACTGCAGTCGAGAGGCTGTGGGAGAGTAGGACGCCGCCGGACAAATATTGCGCAGGGCCACCTCACACGAGGTGGCCCTGCTGCTATTTGTGTCCCATGCGTGCGCTGACCGGCCGCCTAGTGTCCACAGGCGTACCCCGTGCAGCCTTGTCCGCAGCTCCTCCGATGATGCGGTGCCGGTGTCGGCGGGCATTGGGAGAGTGCACGTGGAGGTGATGCGTATGGCTACGCAGACGACGACGGCCGGCGACCTGGAACTCGTCAACGAGGTGCGGCTCGTCGGCCGGATCTCGCAGGAGCCCGAGAGTCGGGAGCTGCCCAGCGGGGACACGATCTGGACGTTCCGGGTGGTGGTGCCGCGCGCTCCAGCGGCCGTGCGACCGCACCAGAGCGTGGACGCCCTCGAGTGCGTCGTGTGGTCGGGTCGCCTCAAGCGCTCGGTGCGCGGCTGGCACGCCGGTGACGTGGTCGAGGTGAGTGGGCAGCTGCGACGGCGGTTCTACCGCGGTGGTGGCGCCCCGGTGTCCCGGGTCGAGGTGGAGGTGTGCGCCGGTCGGGTCATCCGTCGCGCAACGAGCGGATGAGCACTCCGAGGCTCGGCTTCGGCTGGAAGGACGTCGCCTTCTCGGGCAGGAGGCGGTCGTCACGCACGATCCGGAGCACCCGGTCCACCAGCGGAGCCGGCATCAGGACCGCGACCCCGAGCTCCGGTGTGACCTGGTGGAGCGCGTCCTCGACCGTGTGGTGGTACGCCAGGCTGCGGGGGCCGTAGGGCAGCGCAGGGATGAGCTGGTCGTGGAGCATCTGGACCGCCGTCCTGTCCGGGGGGACGGTGAGGGTGACGACGCCCCAGCGGTCGGCGTCGGTCACGACGAGCCGGTCCGGTCCCAGGGCAGCGACCGCGGCCTCGCTCGTGGTCTCGCTGAATCCCATCCCCACGGCACCGGCGGCGGCACGGACATCGTCGATCGAGGTGCCCACGAGGACGCGGTGGATGGCCCCGAGGAACAACGGGGTGTCCTCCTGGTCGACGAGCATGGCCAGGCCGTAGTCGCAGGGGCCACCGGGGTTGCGCTTCTGCAGCCGGAGGTAGGCGGCATAGCGGTGGTGACCGTCTGCGATGAGCGCCGTCTCGTCGGCCAGCTCGTCCGCGATCTCGGCCAGCTCTGCTGGGTCCCGGACCGCCCAGATGCGGTGCCGCTGCTCGACCCGGTCGGTGTAGTCGTGCTCGGGCGTGCGCTCCTGCACCCGGGCCAGCACCGCCCGCAGTCGGGCCGGCCCACGGTGCACGAGCAGGATGGGAGCGGGGTTGAGCTCCATCTCCCACATCCGGTCGGCGAGGTCGTCGGCCTGACCGGGATAGATCCCCTCGTGGGGCAGGATCGCGCGGTCCTGGGGCAGGGCGGCGCGGCGGGAGACGTCGAGCAGCCCCACGAGCCCTCGGATGGTGATGCCGCGAGCGGTGTACTCGTGCAGGTAGAGCGCCGGCTCGGGGTCGCGGCTCAGGTGTCCCTGGGAGCGCCAGCGCTCCAGGCGGGCTGCGACGTCGCGGTAGGGCCGCGCGAAGGCCCGGGCCGAGGACGGGTCACCGACCCGGCTCGGGGCCAGCATCAGGGCATGGAAGGGCAGCAGCCGCAGGGGGCCGCCGACGTACGGCGGGGTGACGACTGCGCTGGACTCCACCCGGGCATCGTAGGGTGCCCGGACCAGTCCACCGACCGAGGAGGCGGCTTGCTCGGCGAGTCCCACGGAGCCCTGTGCTCCGACCACGACCTGGCCATGCTCGACCTCGACGGGGTGGTCTACATCGGCCCCGACGCCGTGCCGGGCGCCGCCGATCACCTCGCGGCAGTGCGGCATGAAGGGATGCGACTGGCCTTCATCACCAACAACGCCGCACGCCCTCCTGAGGCCGTCGCCGAGCACCTGCGATCGCTGGGGGTGGACGCTGCGGCGGAGGACGTCGTGACGTCGGCCCAGGCCGCAGCGCGGGTGCTCGTGGAGCGGCTCGGTGCCGGATCGAAGGTGATCCTGCTCGGGGCTGCCGGCCTCGCGGAGGCGCTGGCGGCCGAGGGCCTGGTCGCAGTGGGGGTGGTGGACGACGATGCGCAGGCGGTGGTGACCGGCTACGGACCGGACGTGCTGTGGCGCGACATCATGCGTGCGGCGGTGCGCGTGCGCGAGGGCCTGTGGTGGGTGGCGAGCAACAGCGACTACACGATCCCGACGCCCTACGGTGTCGCCCCGGGCCACGGGGTGCTGGTCGAGACCCTGCGGCGGTTCACCGGGGTGGAGCCCGTGGTGGCCGGCAAGCCGGAGCGTCCGCTCCTGGACGAGACCGTGCGACGGGTGGGTGGCGAGTGTCCGCTGATGGTCGGCGACCGGCTCGACACCGACATCGAGGGCGCGCGCAACGCCGACCTGCCGTCGCTGCTGGTCCTCACCGGGGTGACCGGGCTGGCCGAGCTGGTGGCTGCGCGTCCGCAGGAGCGGCCGACGTACGTCTCCGCGGACCTTGGTGGGCTGCTGCAGGCCCACGGTGTCCCGCGCGAGTCCGGCGGGGCGTGGGAGCTGGGCGGCTGGGCCGCCCGGGTGCGCGACGGCAGCGTGTCGGTCACCGGGGACGGCGGGTCGGACGACTGGTGGCGGGTCGTGGCGTGCGCGGCGTGGGCCGCGACCGACGCCGGCGACGCTGTGCCCGACACCCGGGGCCTGGAGCCGCCCCTGACCTCCGCGGCGACGCCCGACCGGTAGCCTCGGAGCATGACCCAGCAGCCCTTCGCGGACGCGGCCGACGCCCCTGAGCGGGTGCGCACGGGGGAGGACCGCGTCGACGCGGTGATCGCGTCGGTCGAGGAGCTCGCGGACCGGCCGGTCGACGAGCACGTCGCGGTCTTCGAGCAGGCGCACGACGAGCTCCGGCGTTCCCTCGACGGCACACCGCACGACGACCCGGCCTGACCGGGCATGCCTCCTCGCCGTCTCCGGCTCGACGCTGAGCTCGTCCGCCGTGGGCTCGCCCGCTCGCGCGAGCACGCCAGCGAGCTGATCGCCGCCAAGCGGGTCAAGGTGTCCGGTGCGCTCGCGACCAAGCCGGCGACCGGCGTCACGACGGACGTCGCGATCGTCGTGAGCGACGACCCGGGCCGACCCGACTACGTCTCGCGCGGCGGGCACAAGCTGGCCGGGGCACTGGCGGCGTTCGTCCCGCAGGGGCTCGCGGTGCAGGGGCGACGGTGCCTGGACGCGGGTGCGTCGACCGGCGGCTTCACCGACGTGCTGCTGCGGGCCGGGGCGGAGCAGGTGGTCGCGGTGGACGTCGGCTACGGCCAGCTCGCCTGGTCGCTCCAGAGCGACGATCGCGTCGTCGTGCACGACCGGATGAACGTGCGGGAGCTGACGCCCGACCTGATCGGAGGCCCGGTGGACCTCGTGGTCGGAGACCTTTCGTTCATCTCGTTGGGGATCGTCCTGGACGCCCTGCTCGGGGTGACCCGGGAGGACGGCGACCTGGCACTGATGGTCAAGCCGCAGTTCGAGGTGGGCAAGGAGCGTGTCGGCAAGGGCGGTGTCGTGCGCGACCTGGCCCTGCGCACCGAGGCCGTGGTCGGCGTGGCGCACGCCGCGGCCGCTCGCGGGTGGGGAGCACAAGCCGTCACGACGAGCCCGCTCCCGGGTCCCAGTGGCAACGTGGAGTTCTTCCTCTGGTTGCGCCGGGGGCCGGCGGCGATCGACGAGGACGAGATCGACCGCTGCGTGCAGGAGGCCGCTGGGCTGGGGGTGCCGGGTGAGAGGGTGGAGCCATGAGTGAGGAACAGCAGGTGCGACGTGTCCTCGTCCTCGCCCACACCGGGCGCGACGAGGCCCGTGAGGTCGCGCTCGCGTTCTGCAAGGGGCTGACCCGCCACGGGATCGTCGTACGCCTGATGGCGACGGAGGCGGCCGACCTCGGGATCGGGCACGACCACCCCGGCATCGAGCTGACCGAGTCCGAGACCGACGCGAGCCGCGACTGCGAGCTGACGCTGGTCATCGGCGGCGACGGCTCGATCCTGCGCGCGGTCGAGCTGACCTACGCCAGCCTGACGCCGGTGCTGGGCGTCAACCTCGGCCATGTCGGTTTTCTGGCAGAGGCGGAGGTCGACGACGTCGAGTCCACCCTCGACGCCATCGTCCAGCGCGACTACACGACCGAGGACCGGCTGACGCTCGACGTGCGGGTCTACCGCGACGGCGAGCTGGTCACCAGCACGTTCGCGGTCAACGAGGCCAGTGTCGAGAAGGCCGCCCGGCAGCGGATGCTCGAGGTGATTCTCGAGATCGATGGCCGACCCTTGTCGCGCTGGGGCTGCGACGGCGTCGTCTGCGCGACCCCGACGGGGTCCACCGCCTACAACTTCAGCGCTGGTGGGCCGATTGTCTGGCCCGGGGTCGAGGCGATGTGCATCGTGCCGCTGAGCGCTCACGCGCTCTTCGCCCGGCCGATGGTCGTGGCCCCCACGTCTGTGATCGCCGTCGAGGTCCTGGCCCGCACCGAGGGGGCCGGCGTCCTGTGGTGCGACGGCCGCCGCACGGTCGACCTGCCGCCCGGTGCCCGCATCGAGGTGCGCCGCGGCGCGCAGCCCGTGCGCCTGGTGCGGCTGCACGACGCGCCGTTCACCGACCGGCTGGTCGCCAAGTTCGGCCTGCCCGTGGAGGGTTGGCGCGGCTCGGCCGAGCGACGACGCAAGGGCGCGGACGGATGATCGAGGAGATCCGCATCGGCTCGCTCGGCGTCATCGACTCCTCCGCGCTCGAGCTCGGCCCCGGCCTGACGGTGATCACCGGCGAGACCGGCGCCGGCAAGACGATGATCGTGACCGCCCTCGGGCTGCTGCTCGGCGGGCGGGCCGACACCGGCGCGGTGCGCACGGGTGCCCGGACCGCACGGGTCGAGGGCGTCGTGACCGTGACCGACTCGCCGGGGCTCGCGGCGGCGGTCGAGGAGGCCGGAGGGGTGGTCGAGGACGACCGTGTGGTCCTCGCCCGCAACGTCTCCGCCGAGGGACGTTCACGCGCCTTCGTCGGCGGCGCCACCGTGCCGGTCGCCACGCTCTCCGACGTCGCCCAGCCGCTGGTGGCCGTGCACGGGCAGTCCGACCAGCACCGACTGCTCCAGGCCAAGGCGCAGCGCGACGCACTGGACCGCTTCGGCGGCCCCAAGCTGGCCAAGGCCGCTGCGACCTGGACCGCGCTCCACGACCGGCTGGAGGCCACCGAGGCCGAGCTCGTCGAGGTCGTCGCCACCGCCCGCGACCGCGCCCGCGAGGCGGACCTGCTCCGCTTCGGCCTGACCGAGGTCGAGGTGGTCTCGCCCGAGCCCGGCGAGGACGAGTCCCTGGCTGCCGAGGAGTCCCGCCTCGGGTTCGCCGACACCCTGCGCGCCGCCGCCGAGACGGCCCGCGAGGCGCTGAGCAGCGAGCAGGAGGCGCCCGACGCCCTCGCCACGACCGCCGCGGCGCGCACCGCCCTCGACGGCGTCCGCGACCACGACCGCGAGGCCGGCGAGCTCGCCGACCGGCTGGCGGAGGTCACCTACCTGCTCTCCGACGTCGCGGCCGACGTGGCCTCCTACGCCGCGCGCATCGACACCGACCCCGCGCGGCTGGCCACGGTCTCCGAGCGCCGGGCGGCGCTGACCGCGCTCACCCGCAAGTACGGCGACACCATCGACGAGGTGCTCGCCTGGGCCCAGGAGTCGTCGCGTCGACTGCTCGACCTCGACTCCACCGACGAGCGCATCGAGCAGCTCAAGGCTGAGCGCGAGCACCTGCGCAGCGACCTGGCCGCCGCCGGCGCGGAGCTGTCGACCGTGCGGCAGAAGGCCGCAGCCAGGCTCTCGACCCAGGTCAGCGATGAGCTGACCCTCCTGGCGATGCCGCACGCGCAGCTCACCGTGAGCGTGACGCAGACCGAGGCCGAGCGCAGCGAAGGGCGGCGTGCGCCGCTCCAGGTGGGCAAGCGCTGGCTGCGCTACGCCGCGCACGGCGTCGACGACGTCGAGCTGCTGCTGGCCGCCAACACCGGCTCCGAGCCCCGCCCTCTGGGCAAGGGCGCCTCCGGTGGTGAGCTCTCCCGGGTCATGTTGGCGATCGAGGTCTCGCTGGCCGGCACCAGCCCGGTCCCGACCTTCGTGTTCGACGAGGTCGACGCCGGGGTCGGGGGAGCGGCAGCCGTGGAGGTGGGGCGGCGGCTCGCCCAGCTCGCCCGCACGGCCCAGGTCCTGGTCGTGACGCACCTTCCCCAGGTCGCCGCCTACGCCGATCGCCATGTCGTGGTCGAGAAGTCCAGCGACGGGTCGGTCACCAGCTCCGGCCTCACGGTGCTCGACGACGCAGCGCGCGAACGCGAGCTGTCGCGGATGCTGGCGGGCCAGACCGACTCCGACACCGCACTGGCCCACGCCCGGGAGCTGCTCGAGGTCGCCCAGGCCGGGCGCCCCGACTAGAGGCACGGCAGAATCCTCCCCGTGGCGCCCGGACAGGCCTACGGTGAGGCCATGCCCGTCATCCGCCTGCGTCGCATCCTCGGACCGCTCGGTCTGCTCGTCGCCCTGGCCGCCACCTCCGTGCCGTCGCCCGTGCTGTCGCCCGTGCACTCGGTGGTGCTCGCGATCGGCGCCCCTGCGGTGGCGGAGTCGGCGACGACGCGGGCGGTCGCGCCCGGCTCCGACCATGTGACGGTCGCCCACGGCACCCACCGCTGGCGCACCGTCGAGCGACTCGTGCCGGTGCGCACCGGCACGAGGGGCGAGGTGCGGATCGCCTTGGACACGACGCTCTACGTGCCCGGCAACGCGAGTCGTCGTACACCGCAACCGGCGATCCTGATGACCCACGGGTTCGGTCTCACCAAGGATTCCGCCGAGGTCGTGAGCACCGCGCGCTTCCTCGCCGCCCACGGCTACGTGGTGCTGACCTACACGTCCTCGGGCTTCGGGGACAGCGGTGGCTGCGTGACGCTGCAGTCGACCGACTACGACGCGAAGAGTGCCCGCCAGCTCATCGACAAGCTCCTCGAGCCTCGCGCCGACGTGCTCCATGACGCCCGAGGCGTCGTGGTCGGCACCATCGGCGGGTCGTACGGCGGGGGCGGGCAGCTGCCCCTCGCCGCACAGGACCGACGCGTCCGCACCAGCGTGGTCGGTCGCACCTGGAACGACCTGCGCTACAGCCTGGACCCCAACAACCGCGTGGTCCCGGGAGACCGGACCGGGCTGCAGCACGGGCGCAACCTGCAAGGGGTCTTCAAGCGGGAGTGGACCTCGCTGTTCTACGCGCTGGGCAACACCCAGCCGGCCATGGACGGTGGCAGCTGCCCCGAGACCAAGGTCGCCACGGGCGACCCGGTCGAGATCGCCGGGGCGGGCGGCTGCCCCGGCTACTACCTGCCGCTGTGTCGCACCTACACGACGCTCACCGGCACCGGTGACGCCGACGCGGCGTCGCGCCGGCTGATCGCACGTGCCTCCGCGGCGACGTACCTCTCCGACGTCGACGTCCCCGTGCTGCTCGTGCAGGGGCAGAGCGACACCCTCTTCAACCTCAACGACGCGACCGCGACCTTCCTCGAGCTGCGTCGCCGCGACGTCCCCGTCGCGATGATCTGGAACTCGGGAGGCCACGGCGGCTATGTCTCGAAGCCCGGCGAGTGCGAGGCCTACGACGGGGTGCTGCGCTCGGTGCGCGAGATGGACCGGTGCTACCTCAGCCTGCGGTCGCTGCGTTGGCTGGACCACTGGCTCCGTGGGACCCCCGGCGGGCGGGGGCCGGCTTTCAGCTACTACCGCGACTGGGTGCGCTACGCGGGGAGCGGCCCCGCCGACGAGCAGTACGGCGTGGCGCGGTCGGTGCAGAGCGCCCGGCGCTCGACGACGTTCACGCTCTCGGGCAGCAACCGGCTGGTGGCACCGGGGCGGACCCCGACGGCGGGATCGGCGACCTTCGTCAACCCGGAGGGTGGGCAGCCGGCTGCCTACACGGAGACCTCCAACTTCACCGGGCCGGCATCGTCGCCGTCGCTGGCCGACGTGCCGCCCCGCGAGGTGCCGGGGCAGTTCGCGGCCTTCACCTCCGCGCCGTTCGCCCGGCCGTTCGACGCGGTCGGCATTCCCTCGGCGCGGCTGCGGATCAGCAACACCAACGGCCAGGACCTGGTGTTCTTCGCCAAGGCCTACGACGTGGCCCCCTCGGGAGCAGCGAGGTTGATCCACCGGCTGATCGCGCCCGTGCGGGTGCCGGCGGGCGCCGTCGGCGAGCCGGTCCGGCTCAGGCTGGCGGGCTTCGCGCACCGCTTCCGGCCGGGTCACCGGGTGCGGCTGGTGCTCAGCTCGACGGACCAGACGTCCTACAACGCCACGACCGCCGACGTCATCGAGGTGCGCACCGGACGCGGCTCGACCTTCACGCTGCCGGGCGTCTGAGGGCCAGTCGGCGCGTGAAGGCAACGGTCGGTCGATTCCTGGGATAGCCTGGTCGTCCGTGAAGAGCCCCACGCCCACCAAGCACGTGTTCGTTACCGGAGGCGTCGCCTCCTCGCTGGGCAAGGGCCTCACGGCCTCGAGCCTGGGTCGGCTGCTGCGCTCACGCGGTCTCCGCGTGACCATGCAGAAGCTCGACCCCTACCTCAACGTCGACCCCGGGACGATGAACCCGTTCCAGCACGGCGAGGTCTTCGTGACCAACGACGGGGCCGAGACCGACCTGGACATCGGGCACTACGAGCGCTTCCTCGACACCGACCTGGGCCAGATCGCCAACGTCACGACGGGCCAGGTCTACTCCAGCGTCATCGCCAAGGAGCGCCGCGGCGACTACCTCGGCGACACCGTCCAGGTGATCCCGCACATCACCAACGAGATCAAGGAACGCATCCTCGCGATGGGTCTCGGGACCGGCGACGACGAGGTCGACGTGGTCATCACCGAGATCGGCGGCACCGTCGGCGACATCGAGTCGCTCCCCTTCCTCGAGGCAGCGCGCCAGGTGCGCCACGACATCGGTCGCGGCAACTGCTTCTTCCTCCACGTCTCGCTGGTGCCCTACATCGGCCCCTCGGGGGAGCTCAAGACCAAGCCGACCCAGCACTCGGTCGCGGCGCTGCGCCAGGTCGGCATCCAGCCCGACGCCGTGGTGTGCCGTGCCGACCGCGAGCTGCCGCAGTCGATCAAGAAGAAGATCTCGCTCATGTGCGACGTCGACGAGGAGGCCGTGGTCACGGCCGCGGACGCGCCGTCGATCTACGACATCCCCAAGGTCCTGCACCGCGAGGGGCTCGATGCCTACGTCGTACGACGCCTCGACCTGCCGTTCCGCGACGTCGACTGGACGCTGTGGGACGACCTGCTGCGCCGGGTGCACCACCCCAAGGAGGAGGTCACGGTCGCGCTGGTCGGCAAGTACATCGACCTCCCCGACGCCTACCTCTCCGTTGCTGAGGCCCTGCGCGCGGGCGGCTTCGCCCACGAGGCCAAGGTCCAGCTGCGCTGGGTCGCCTCCGACGAGTGCGAGACCCCCGCAGGCGCCCACAAGCACCTCCACGACGTCGATGCGATCTGCGTCCCGGGCGGCTTCGGCGTGCGCGGCATCGAGGGCAAGCTCGGCGCCCTGACCTACGC
Source organism: Nocardioides sp. (assembly GCF_031397825.1). GTDB lineage: Bacteria > Actinomycetota > Actinomycetes > Propionibacteriales > Nocardioidaceae > Nocardioides. Next base: position 22,242 of record NZ_JANNML010000085.1, on the reverse strand, counting down.
CCGGACCAACGGCATCCCGACACTGGGCCTGTGCCTGGGCCTGCAGTGCATGGTCATCGAGTACTCCCGCGAGGTCGCCGGTCTCTCGAAGGCCGCGTCCACCGAGTTCGACCCCGACTGCCCCGAGCCTGTCATCGCGACGATGGAGGAGCAGAAGGACATCGTCGATGGGGCGGGCGACCTGGGCGGCACGATGCGCCTGGGCCTCTACCCCGCCGAGCTCAAGGAGGGCACGGTCGTGCGGGCGACGTACGGCGAGGCGACGATCCAGGAGCGCCACCGCCACCGCTACGAGGTCAACAACGCCTACCGCGACCAGCTCGAGGAGGCCGGCCTGGTCTTCTCCGGCACCAACACCGAGCTGGGGCTGGTCGAGTTCGTCGAGCTGCCGCGCGAGGTGCACCCCTACTACGTGTCGACCCAGGCGCACCCCGAGCTCCGCTCGCGTCCGACCCGCCCGCACCCGCTCTTCGCCGGGCTGGTGGGCGCGGCGATCGAGCGCCAGAAGGAGCTGCGCTTCCCGATGGACGAGAGCGGGCTGCGCCGCGCCGACGCCGACGACTGAGTCGCTCCGGCGGTGCAACATCGCGCCGCCTCGGCGTACGCGGTGCAACATCGCGCCGCCTCGGCGTACGCGGTGCAACATCGCGCCGACTCGGCGTAGGGGGTCAGCCGGCCTGGGCCCGCCTCATCCGGGCCAGGGTGTCCATCGCGGTGAGCATCGTGGAGCGCACCTGCGGCTGCATCGCCGGGTCGTCGGCCGCTGCCCGGCCGAGCGCGAGCACCTCGTCGTCGGCGACGTTGGGCACCATCATCCGGAAGAGCGACATGACGGCCAGCATGCCGCCGCCCGACATCCGCGTCGCCTCGTCGACGTAGCGACGCGCGAAGGGCAGCAGCAGCTCGGTCTGGCCGGGACGCCAGAACGCCGAGGCGACCAGGGCCATGGCGGACCCGGCCGGAACCGAGTGCTTCTCGAAGACCTCGGACCACACCTCCTCCTTGGCCGCCAGGTCCGGCTGGGCCGCCCGGACACAGAGCGCGCGGGCGCCGGCGTCGGGGTCGGGGTCGCGCTCGAGGAGCACCGCGACCGCGGCCGGTGAGGCGTCGCCGAGCTCGGCGCGCCGGGTGAGCACCCACCAGGCGAGGTCGGTGTCGTCGGCGCCGGCGACGGCCTCGTCGAGGAGCGCGAAGTGCTCGGGGGTGCTGGCGGTGGCCGCCAGGGTGCGCAGGGCCGGCTGCCGGTGCGCGGGAACCTGCGCGAGCGCCGCCGCGACGTCCGCGAGCCGCTGCCCCGACGGGGCGAGGTCGACGTCGGGGGTCCACCGCTCGACCGCCCGCTGGGCCAGGGTGAGGAACGGCTCGACCAGGGCGGGGGAGTCCTCGCGCTCGAGCACGGCGAGCACGGAGTCGAGGAAGGCGCGGGTCGGCAGCTCACCCTTGACCACCATGTCCCACGCGGTGGTGACCGCGAGGGCCCGGCCCAGGGCCGTCGGCAGCTCGGCGGCACCGTCCAGCAGCGCGCGGGTCGTCGCCTCGTCGCCGCGGACGGCCGCGAAGGTGAGGTCGCCGTCGTTGAGCAGGTGGACATCGGCGTCGGGCAGCTCCACGGGGGTGCTGGCACCGGACGTCTCGACCTCCACCACCGCGGTGCGCTCAAGCCCCCGACCCGTGCCGGTGCGGGTGTAGCAGCCGATGTCGATCCGGTGCGGCCGCGGCGCGCCGTCGTCCGGAGCGCTGGCGGTGATCGCGCCGTCCGCCAGGGTCAGGGTGTCGGTGCCCGCGCGGTCGAGCCAGTCGTGGGTCCACGAGTCCAGGTCACGGCCGGCGGCGGTGCCGATCGCACTCATCAGGTCGTCGAGGCGGGTGTTGCCCCAGGCATGGTCGCGGAAGTAGGCCCGCAGGCCGGCGACGAAGGCCCCCTCGCCGACGTAGGCGACGAGCTGGGCGAGGACGCTCTCGCCCTTGATGTAGGTGATCGCGTCGAAGTTGGCGGTGGCGGAGGCGACGTCGGGGACCTCGGCACGGATCGGGTGGGTGGCCGGTCCCATGTCGTCGCGGTAGCCGAACATCTTGAACTGGGCGAGGAACACCGCCCAGGCGTCGGTGAAGCGGGTGGCGCCGGTCAGCGCCCAGTCGGCGGCCCACGAGGCGAAGGCCTCGTTGAGCCACAGGTCGTCCCACCACTGCATCGTCACCAGGTCGCCGAACCACTGGTGCGCCATCTCGTGGAGGATGACGTTGGCGAAGTAGACCTGCTCGTTGTAGGACGGCGCGCCGCGGGTGACCATGCCGTCGCCCCACGTCACGCAGCCCCAGTTCTCCATGGCGCCGCCCATGTTGGGCACGAAGACCTGGTCGTAGCGCCGCTGGGGGAAGGGTCGCCCGAACTGCTCGCCGAAGAAGGCCAGCCCCTGCTCGGTGACGTCGAGGATCATCGGGGCGTCGCGCTCGAGGATGCCGCGCAACGACTGGCGGCAGAAGATGCCGAGGTCGTGGTCGCCACGCTCGCTGCGGATCTCGTGGAAGGGGCCGGCGTTGACCACGACGACGTACGTCGAGAGCGGCGGCGTGTCGGGGAACGTCCAGAGCCGTCCGTCGTCGAGGTCGGTGACGGACTCGGGGCCGTCGTTGCTCGTGACCGTCCAGCTCGCGGGGGCGGAGACGGTGAACGCGTGCGGGGCCTTGAGGTCGGGCTGGTCGAAGCAGGCCCAGACGCGCGACGCCTCGTCGGGCTCGAAGGACGTCCAGACGTAGACCAGCCCGTCGGTCGGGTCGACCGTGCGCAGGATGCCCGCGCCCTCGGCCGTGTCGTCCTGCGTGGCCGTCACCACGAGCACGTTGTCGGCGGCCAGGTCGGGGAGCGGCAGGCGACCGTCCTCGGCGGTGACGAGGTCGAGCGGCACCCCGTTGAGGGTGGCGGTGCGCACGGCCATGACGCAGTCGACGAACGTGTCCGCCCCGGGGGTGCTGCAGCTGAACGTGATCGTCGAGGTGCTCTCCAGGACGGGTCCCTCGAGGAGACCGCGCAGGTCCACCGCGATGTCGTAACGGTCGACGGTGACGAGGGCGGCACGCGCCTCGGCCTCCGTCCTGGTCAGGCTCCGAGCTTCCATGACGCCACGGTAGCGTCGCGGGCATGGCTTCCCCGGAGGATCGCGCACCGATCAGCGACCAGTCCGAGTCCTGGCCGGTGGTCTCGACGCGGGACCTGCACCGCGACGGCTGGGTCATGGCGCTGCGTCGCGACGAGATCTCGCGGCCCGGTGCGGTGGACGAGGAGCCGTTCGGCCGGCTGGTGCTCGAGCACCCGGGGGCCGTGGTCGTGCTGGCGCTCGACGAGCAGGACCGGGCCCTGTGCCTGCTGCAGTACCGCCACCCCGGGCAGCACCGCTTCGTCGAGCTCCCGGCGGGGTTGATCGACGGCGAGGACGAGGAGCCGGTGGACGTCGCGCGCCGTGAGCTGCGCGAGGAGGCCGGGCTCGAGGCGGTCGGGTGGGAGCACCTCGCGTCGGCGTACTCCTCGCCGGGCATCTCCAGCGAGCTCATCCACTACTTCGTCGCCCGCGACCTGAGCGAGGTGGACCGCGACTTCACGCCGCACCACGAGGAGGCCGACATGGAGGCGCGCTGGGTGGCCTTCGACGAGCTCCACGCCGCGGTGCTCGACGGACGCATCAGCGACGGCCCCATGATCCTCACGGTGCTGATGGCCCGGGCCCGGGGACATGCGTAGGACATGATCTCCCCATGAGAGTGACCTTCTGCGGGGTCCGCGGGTCGACGCCGGCACCTGGCGCCGCTTTCCTGCGCTTCGGCGGGCACACCTCGTCGGTGGCGTTCGCCGTCGACGAGCAGACGGCGCCCGACCTCGTGATCGACGCCGGCACCGGTCTGGCGGCCGTGACGACGCTCCTGGGTGGTCGGCCCTACGCCGGGTCGATCCTGCTGGGTCACCTCCACTGGGACCACACCCACGGCCTCCCGTTCTTCGCCGGGGGGACCGCGGCGGGCAGTCGGGTCGCGATCCACCTTCCCGCGCAGGGGGAGTCGGCCGAGCAGGTGCTCGAGCGGTGCTTCTCGCCGCCGCACTTCCCGGTCGTCCCCTCCGCGCTCGGCGCGGGCTGGAGCTTTCACGACCTGGAGGAGGGCCGGCACCGGGTCGAGGGCTACGACGTGCTCGCCCGCGAGATCCCGCACAAGGGAGGCCGCTCCCTCGGCTACCGCGTCTCGCACGGCGGCGCGAGCGTCGCCTACGTCTCCGACCACAACCCGACCTCGTGGGGCCCGGGTCCCGACGGCCTCGGTGCCCGGCACGACAACGTCCTCGAGCTGGTGCGCGACACCGACGTGATGATCCACGACGCCCAGCACCGGGCAGCGCAGTTCCCCGACGTCGACTTCCTCGGCCATGCCAGCCCGGAGTACGCCGTGGAGCTGGCCCGCGAGGCCGGGGTGCGGACCGTCGTGCTCTTCCACCACGCACCCGACCGCACCGACGACCAGGTCGATGAGATCCTCGCCGACGCCCGCCGGCTCGCAGGCGACGACCTCGTCGTCCACGCGGCGTACGAGGGCATGGTGCTCGACCTGCCCTGACGGTGGGCCAGGGTCTGGGGGCGGGGAGCGATAGTGTCGCCGTCGAGGCCACGATCTGGCCCGCGAGACAGAGGGAGACACTGTGAAGGTCGGCGTTCCGAAGGAAGTCAAGAACCACGAGTACCGGGTCGCGATCACGCCCATCGGCGTGCACGAGCTGGTCGCCCACGGGCACGAGGTGGTCATCGAGAAGAGCGCCGGCGTGGGCTCCTCGATCAGCGACGAGGAGTACGTCGGGGCGGGCGCGAGCGTCATCGACTCCGCCGACGACGTGTGGGGCTCGGCCGACATGGTGCTCAAGGTCAAGGAGCCGGTCGCGGAGGAGTACCACCGCCTGCGTGAGGGCCTGACCCTCTTCACCTACCTCCACCTGGCCGCTGACAAGCCGCTCACCGAGCAGCTCCTCGCATCGAAGGTCACGGGCATCGCCTACGAGACCGTGCAGCTGCCCTCGGGCGGGCTGCCGCTGCTCTACCCGATGTCGGAGGTCGCGGGCTGTCTCGCGCCCCAGGTCGGCGCGCACTCGATGATGAAGGCGCAGGGCGGTCGCGGTGTCCTCATGGGCGGCGTCGGTGGCGTGCACAACGCCAAGGTCGTCATCATCGGCGCCGGTGTCTCGGGGCAGAACGCCGCCAACATCGCGCTCGGGATGGGCGCGGACGTCACGCTGCTCGACACCGACCTCGACAAGCTGCGGATGTCGTTCTGGCGCTACGACAACCGGGTCCGCGGGCTCGCGTCGTCCAGGCTGGCCATCGAGCAGCAGGTCATGGAGGCCGACATGGTGATCGGCGCTGTGCTGATCCCCGGTGCGGCTGCGCCCAAGCTGGTCAGCAACGACCTGGTCTCGCGGATGAAGCCCGGCTCGGTGCTGGTCGACATCGCGGTCGACCAGGGCGGGTGCTTCGAGGACACCCACGCGACCACGCACGCGGACCCGACGTATCAGGTCCACGAGTCGGTGTTCTACTGCGTGGCCAACATGCCCGGCGCGGTGCCGCGCACGTCGACGTACGCCCTGACGAACGCGACGATGCCCTACGCGGTGGCGTTGGCCGACAAGGGCTGGCAGGGCGCCTGCCGCGGCGACGCGTCGCTGGCGCTGGGACTCAACACGCACGCGGGACTGCTCACCAACACGCCGGTCGGCGAGGCCGTCGGCATCGACGCGGTCGACCTGGACGCGGTGCTCGCCTGAGCCCGACCGCAGCATGATCGACACGGTCGACCGTGCGATCCGCACCTATCTCGAGCACCTGTCGGTCGAGAAGGGGCTCGCTGCCAACACCCTGACGTCCTACCGACGCGACCTCAGGCGCTACCGCGCCTTCCTGGCCGCGTCGGGGGTCGACGCCATGGACTCGATCAGCGAGGCGACGGTGGCGGGCTTTCTCATGCGCCTGCGCGAGGGCGACGCCGACCACCCGCCGCTGAGCGCGACGTCGGCGGCCCGCACGGTCGTGGCGGTGCGCGGCTTCCACAAGTTCGCCGTCGCCGACGGGCTGGCCACCGCCGACCCGGCGGCGGGCGTCAAGCCGCCGACGCCGGCCAAGCGGCTGCCCAAGGCGCTGCCGCTCTCCGACGTCGAGGCGATCCTCGAGGCGGCGGGGGCGCCGGGCACGACGCTGGCGCTGCGCGACAAGGCGCTGCTCGAGGTGCTCTACGGCACCGGGGCACGCATCTCGGAGGCGGTCGGCCTGGACGTCGACGACGTGGACGACCTCGACGGCACGGTGCTGCTGCGCGGCAAGGGCAGCAAGGAGCGGCTGGTGCCGGTGGGCTCCTACGCCCGCGACGCGCTGGCCGCCTACCTCGTGCGCGGTCGACCCGAGCTGGTGTCGGTCGGGTCGGCGGCCGTGGCCAGCGAGCGGGCCGGGGCGCTCTTCCTCAACGCCCGTGGGGGTCGGCTCTCGCGTCAGTCGGCCTGGTCGGTGCTGGTCAAGGCGGCCGACCGGGCGGGGGTCACCCGCGACGTGTCGCCGCACACGATGCGACACTCGTTCGCCACGCACCTGCTCGACGGCGGTGCCGACGTGCGCGTCGTGCAGGAGCTCCTGGGCCATGCGTCCGTGACGACGACGCAGGTCTACACCCTGGTCACCGTCGACAACCTCCGCGAGGTCTTCGCGACCGCACACCCGAGAGCACGCTGACACCCTGATGAGCCACCCATGACTCTGGACGCCGACAAGGTCTACGACGAGATCACCACCTGGGCAGCCGGGGAGGGCCTCGAGCTCTACCCGCACCAGGAGGAGGCGGTGATCGAGCTGCTCGGCGGCAGCAACGTCATCCTCGCCACCCCGACCGGGTCGGGGAAGTCGCTGGTCGCGATCGGGGCGCACATGGCGGCGCTCGCCGAGGACGAGGTCAGCTTCTACACCGCGCCGATCAAGGCGCTGGTGAGCGAGAAGTTCTTCGCGCTGTGCGGCGTCTTCGGTGCCGAGAACGTGGGCATGCTCACCGGCGACGCCTCGGTCAACACCGACGCCCCCATCATCTGCTGCACCGCCGAGGTGCTCGCCAACATCGCGCTGCGCGAGGGCTCGTCGGCCGACGTGGGGCTCGTGGTCATGGACGAGTTCCACTACTACGCCGAGCCCGACCGTGGCTGGGCGTGGCAGGTGCCGCTGCTGGAGCTGCCGCAGGCGCAGTTCCTGCTGATGTCCGCCACCCTCGGCGACGTCACCGAGATCGCCGAGGACCTGACCCGTCGCAACGGGCGGGAGACGGCGGTCGTCGACGACGCCGAGCGACCCGTGCCGCTGGACTTCCGCTGGTCGCTGACCCCGCTGGACGAGACCGTCGTCGAGCTCGTCGAGACCCACCAGGCGCCGGTCTACGTCGTGCACTTCACGCAGAAGGACGCCGTCGAGCACGCCACCAGCCTGCTCTCGCCGAGCTCTGCGATCGGCAAGCTGAGCCAGGCCGAGAAGGACGCGATCACCGACAAGATCGGCCCCTTCCGCTTCGGCTCGGGCTTCGGCAAGACGCTGTCCAAGATGCTGCGCCGCGGCATCGGGGTGCACCACGCGGGCATGCTTCCGCGCTACCGCCGGCTCGTCGAGCAGCTCGCCCAGGCCGGGCTGCTGACGGTCATCTGCGGCACCGACACCCTGGGTGTGGGCATCAACGTCCCGATCCGCACCGTGCTGTTCACGGGGCTCGCCAAGTTCGACGGCAGCCGCGCCCGCGTCCTGCGCACGCGGGAGTTCCTCCAGATCGCGGGGCGCGCCGGCCGGGCGGGCTTCGACACGGCCGGGTACGTCGTCGTACAGGCTCCGGAGCACACGATCGAGAACGAGCGGGCCAAGGCCAAGGCCGAGGCCAAGAACGCCGCGATGAGCGCGGAGAAGCAGGCCAAGCGCAAGAGCAAGGCGCAGCTCCGCAAGCCGCCTGAGGGTGCGGTGGTGTGGACCGAGCAGACCTTCGACAAGCTCGTCGACGGCGACGCCGAGCGGCTGCAGTCGCGGATGAAGGTCGACAACGCGATGCTCATCAACGTCCTCGCCCGCGAGGAGGACGCCTTCCCCGTGCTGCGGCGCCTGCTCCAGGACAACCACGAGGACCGACGCAGCCAACTGCGGCTCTCGCGACGCGCGCTGCGGCTGGTGCGCAGCCTCGTGCACTCCGGCACGGTGACGCGGCTGGAGTCGCCCGACGAGCACGGACGTCGCCACGTGCTGACCGTCGACCTGCCGCTCGACTTCGCGCTCAACCAGCCGCTCGCGCACTTCGCGCTGGCAGCCCTCGACGTGCTCGACCCCGAGGCCGACACCTACACGCTCGACATCGTCTCGGTGATCGAGGCCGTGCTGGAGGCGCCGCGACAGATCCTCTTCGGCCAGCAACGCCAGGCCCGGGGCGAGGCGATCGCCGAGATGAAGGCCGATGGCCTGGAGTACGACGAGCGGATGCTGCTGCTCGACGCGATCACCTGGCCGCAGCCGCTGGCCGAGCTGCTCGAGGCGACCTACGAGATCTATCGCCAGCGGCACCCCTGGCTGCGCGAGGACGCGCTGGGGCCGAAGACGATCGTGCGCGAGATGTACGAGCAGGGGATGAGCTTCACCGACTTCGTCAGTCGCTACGAGCTGGCGCGGTCGGAGGGGCTGGTGCTGCGCTACCTCACCGATGCCTACCGCACCCTGCGCCAGACCGTGCCCGAGGCGCACAAGACCCCCGAGCTGGACGACCTGGTCGACTGGCTCGGCGAGACCGTGCGACAGACGGACTCCTCGCTCCTCGATGAGTGGGAGGCGCTGTCGGACCCCGAGCACGTCGCGCGGACCGTCGCCGAGGGTGCGCCGCCGCCGATGAACCGGCCGATCTCGGCGCAGGAGCGGCCCTTCCGCACGATGATCCGCAACGCGATGATGCGCCGCGTCGAGCTGGTCGCGCGCGACGACCTCGACGGGCTGATGAAGCTCGAGCGGGCTGCTGCCGACCGCACGGACCCGCCGGCCGAGGTGCTCGTGACCCGGTCCGTGTGGGACCAGGCGATCGAGGAGTACTACGCCGAGCACGACACCGTCGACATGGGTCCGGACGCGCGCGGACCGGAACTGCTGTCGATCACGCCGTCGGTCGCTGATCCCGAGTCGCCCGGCCGGAGGTGGGACGTGCAGCAGACGATCCACGACCCGGAGGGCCACCACGACTGGGTGATCGAGGCCGTGGTCGACCTGGACGCCTCCGACGAGCTCGGCGAGCTGGTGCTCACCACGACCGGGATGCGTTGCCTGGGGGACTAGGTCGTCCTCTGTGGACGGCGGGGTCGACGGCGGGGTCGACGGCGGGGTCGACGGCTGGCGGGCGATCACGTGGAACACGTGCCAGTGCTGGGGGCCGCTGAACGCTGCGCCGTCGCGCTCCTCCTCGTCGACGGCCACCACCTCCAGCCCTCCCAGGAGCGCATCGACCTCGTCACGGGGCAGCGACGAGGACGTCCAGGCCGCCCGGCTCGACCAAACGCTCCCGCAGGGCGGGGTCGCCGTCGACCGCCGTCACGCGCCAGCCGGCCTCGAGCAGGGCCGTGGTCTCGATGCCCGCTCCTGCGCCCAGCTCGACCGCACGACGGCCGGCCCCGGGGCCGGCGTGGGCGATGGCCTCACGACACAGGGGCCGTGGGACCCGACCGACCTGCGCATCGTTGTAGGCGGACCAGTCGATGCGACGCTTCGGGCCCGTGATGTCAAGCCCGGCCTTCCCGGGCTCGTCGCTCGGCGCGGACCAGGTAGTCGGCGGTGCTGTTCTCGTGGGGGAACGGCAGGTCCGGGACCGCGACATCGAGAGCACGGCAGAGCGGCTCCCAACCGTCTCCGGGCTGCCACTCGACGAGGCGGTGGGAGGGGACCTCGTCGCGCACCGCGGTGAGCCACCGGTCGTAGCCCGCCATCTGGTCGTGCGGGTCGTCGAGGTCGCTGAAGATGCCCGAGAAGATCGCGCGGAAGAGCGGTACGACCGGGTGGCTGTCGTCGCCCAGGAGCACCTGGCGCGTGCGAGGGAGCACGGTCGCGGCCATGCTGCGCTGCCAGACCTCGGCGCTGCTGCGGCGCGACAGCAGGACAGGGGCGTCCGGGTAGGCGGCGGCCAGCTGGCGCCAGCAGCTCGCGACCGGGACGTCCACCCCGGCGGCGTACGACGCGAGGAAGTCGTGCCACACCGGTGGGCGCCCCTCGATCGCGGCCACCCAGGTCGCGGCGTGCTCGGGGTGCGCGAGGGCCTCGCTCATGTGGTAGACCGGCGCGTCCAGCAGGTGTCGCAGGGCCTCGCGCAACGACGTGGTGCCGGTGCGGGGGAGTCCGGCGCCGATCAGTCGCATCACCACATGGACTCTAGGTCAGGCCGTGAGCGTTTGCTGGGTCGTTGCCGGCAGCCAGAGTCCCCCTCACCGTGCAACATCGCGCCGACTCGGCGTACGCGGTGCAACATCGCGCCGACTCGGCGTACGCGGTGCAACATCGCGCCGACTCGGCGATCAGGGGAGGGGGCACAGCCCGTCGGGGCAGCTGTCGAGCCAAGCTCGGCCACCCCGCAGCGAGCTGATCTGCTTGGCTCCGGTGTAGCCGTCGGAGCCGCTGCCGTCGTCGAACCACAGCAGCGCGTAGGTCGGGCGCACCCCGACCGCCAGCGCCGAGCGGGCGATGACCGTGGGGTCCCAGTCGCCGTCCATGCTGCCGTGCGGTCCGGCCTCGGTGACCGCAGTGCGGGGGTGGGCGGCGGCGAGCTCGACGAGACCGGTCAGGTCGAGCGGGTCGGCCTGACCGGAGCCGTCGCCGACCGGGTCGTAGGAGTCGATGCCGACCAGGTCGACCGCCTCGGGCACCAGGGTGAGGGGGTCGGCGATGCCGTCGTAGCTGACCACGTTGGCCGACCAGCCCCAGACGATGTTGTGGACGCCGGCGTCGATGGCGCGCTCCTGCATCGCGGCCCACAGCGCACGGTAGTCCTCCGGGTCGGGCTGACCCCACCAGAACCAGTCGCCGTTGGCCTCGTGGAGGGGGCGGAACAGGACGGCGGCCGGCTGGTGGAGCCCGCCGTCTCCGGACTGGAGCCGCTTGAGCAGCTCGAGCTTGGCGTCGTAGTCGGCCCAGAACGCCACGGCCTGGGAGGTCCCCGGCTCGAGCAGGGCCTTCAGGTCGGTCCACCGCCGGTCGCGGGCGTCGAGGCCGCTGTCGGGGTTGGGTGTGTGCCACGAGGCGGTGAGGACGACGCCGTCGGCCGCAAGCTCGAGGAGCCGCTGGAGGGGCGGGTCGTAGAAGCCGAAGCCCTCGCTCTGCTCGAGCTCCTGCAGGTCGAAGCCGACCAGTGCCACCGAGCGTCCTCCCAGCTGCCTCAGCGGCGCCTGGTAGGCCTCGTTGGAGAGGTTGAGCTGCTGGCCCACGCCCATGACCCCGTCGCGCTGCCAGGTGTCGAGCGTCTGGGCGAGGCAGCGGGCCTCGGCCGTGGCGTCCTCGTCGACCAGCGCTACGTCGGGCATGCAGGCGGGCGTTGGGGTGATGGCGGTCGAGGGTGTGGGGACGGTCGGCTCGGTAGTGGGGCTGATGCCGGGTGACGGCGTCGGGGTGCCGGTCGGGCTCGCGGTCGGGCTCCCGGTGGCCGAGGGCCGGTCGTCGCCGTCGGAGCCCGTCATGAGCACGACGCCGCCACCGGCCAGCACGACGAGGACGAGGACGAGAGCGCCGACCTCCAGGACCCGAGCTGCTCGTCGACGCACCCCTCCAGTGTCTCACCCCGACCCTCGTTTGCCCGCCGAACAGGACCGGACCTAGAGTCCGCGGCGAGTCGCCGCAATGTCGTCGTGTCGACATTGTGTGATGGGGGAGCAGGACCCCCGGACCGGACCTAGGAGTGGCACATGAGCGACAACCAGATGTTCCCCGGATTCGGCGGGAGCTCCGCCCCGGCGATGCCGCCGAGGGCGCCGGTCCCTTCCCCACCGCTCGGAGATGACGTGTCTGACCATCCCCTCAACGACCCGCTGCCGTTCGAGAAGCCGATCCGGCGCGAGGAGGCCCCCAAGGAGGAGTCGCACCGTGGCGGTGTGCCCGAGGTGGCGGCCAGCAACGAGGCGCCCTCCGTCGTACGCGAGAGCGCTGCTCCCACTGACGGTCCCGTCGTGATGGGCCCGACCGGTCGCCCGATGCCGCACCTGCCCGAGCCGTCGGTGCTCACCAGCCACGGCAACGCCCGCGTGATCTCGATGTGCAACCAGAAGGGCGGGGTCGGCAAGACCACGACCACGATCAACCTGGGTGCCGCACTGGCGGAGTACGGCCGCAAGGTCCTGCTCGTCGACTTCGACCCGCAGGGCTCGCTGTCGGTCGGCCTGGGCCTCAACCCGCACGAGATGGACCTGACGATCTACAACCTGCTGATGGAGCGTGACGTCAAGGTCGAGGACGTCGTCGTGCCGTCCGGGGTGCCCGGCATGGACCTGCTGCCCTCCAACATCGACCTGTCGGCCGCCGAGGTGCAGCTGGTGCACGAGGTGGCGCGCGAGCAGACCCTCCAGCGGGTGCTGGCGCCGGCCCTCGAGACCTACGACGTCATCCTCATCGACTGCCAGCCCTCCCTGGGGCTGCTGACGGTCAACGCGCTCACCGCCTCCCACGGCGTGATCGTGCCCCTGGAGTGTGAATACTTCGCGCTGCGCGGCGTGGCGCTGCTCAAGACCACGATCGACAAGGTCCGCGAGCGTCTCAACCCGCGTCTGGAGATCGACGGCGTCCTCGGCACGATGTTCGATGGCCGCACCCTGCACTCGCGCGAGGTCATGGACCGGCTGGTCCAGGCGTGGGGCGACAAGGTCTTCCACACCGTGATCCGCCGCACCGTGAAGTTCTCCGACTCGACCGTGGCCGGCGAGCCGATCACGACCTACGCCTCGTCGTCTGCCGGTGCCGACTCCTACCGCCAGCTCTCCAAGGAGGTGGTGGCCCGGTGTCTCGACGTGTGAGCATGCCCGCGGCCGACGACCTGTTCCGGCCCACCGCAGCCGTGCGTGCCGTCCCCGACGCTCCCGAGCCGGCCGAGACGACGCCCGAGGCGGCCGCCCCGGCCAAGCCGTCGGGTCGGATCCGGCACGACGAGAAGATGACCGTCTACGTCACCTCCGACGAGCTGCTCCAGATCGAGCACGCCCGGCTCGCGCTGCGTGCCGGTCACGGCCTGGCCGTCGACCGCGGCCGCCTCGTGCGCGAGGCGGTGGCGCTGGTCCTGGCCGACTTCGACACCCACGGCGCCGACAGCGTGCTGGTGCGGCGGTTGACCGACGGATGACGGGCGGATGACCAGCCTCGTCACCCCGGGCGAGACCGGTGAGACTCCGGGCTTCGAGCTGCGGCTCGACAACTTCGAGGGGCCCTTCGACCTCCTGCTGAGCCTGATCTCCAAGCACAAGCTCGACGTCACCGAGGTGGCGCTGGCCAAGGTGACCGAGGAGTTCATCACCTTCGTCAAGGTCGGCGGCCCGGTCTGGGACCTGGAGCAGACGACGTCGTTCCTGCTGGTCGCCTCGACCCTGCTCGACCTCAAGGCCGCTCGGCTGCTGCCGCAGGGCGACGTCGAGGACGAGGAGGACCTGGCGCTGCTCGAGGCGCGTGACCTGCTCTTCGCCCGGCTCATGCAGTACAAGGCGTTCAAGCAGGTCGCGGGCTTCCTCGAGGTCCGTCTGGCCGAGGAGTCGCGGCGCTACCCGCGCGCGGTCGGTCTCGAGGACCGCTTCGCGACGCTGCTGCCCGAGGTGCTGATCGGCATCGGGCTCGACCAGTTCGCCCAGCTGGCCGCCAAGGCGCTGGAGCCCAAGCCGGTGCTCGAGGTCTCGCTCCAGCACATCCACGCGGCCAAGGTCAGCGTGCGCGAGCAGGGCGCGATCGTGATGGAGCGGCTGCGCCGCTCCGGCACCCTCACCTTCCGGTCCTTGTGCCGGGACTCGCCCGACCGGCTCACGACCGTGGCCCGCTTCCTGTCCCTGCTCGAGCTCTTCCGCGAGGGCGCCGTCGCCTTCGAGCAGGTCACCGCGCTGGGCGAGCTGACCATCCGCTGGACCGGTGGCGAGGACGACGAGATCGAGATCACCGACGAGTTCGACGGAGCACCGCCCGACGAGGGCGCTCCCGTCGACGAGGAGACACCATGAGCGAGACCCCGGCCCCCGAGTCAGGGGCCACCGACGAGGGCGAGCTGCTCGCCGTACCGCTGGCCGAGCTGCGGCCCTCCCTCGAGGCGGTGCTGATGATCTCCGACCAGCCGCTCGACGACGCCAGCCTGGCGTCGGCGGTGGGCTACCCGGTCGACGAGGTGACCGGGGCGCTCCACGCGCTGGCCGCGGAGTACACCGAGCAGGGGCGCGGCTTCGAGCTGCGCAACGTCGGCGGTGGGTGGCGGTTCTACTCGCGGGACGCCTACGCCGCCGTGGTGGAGGCATTCGTGCTCGAGGGCCAGCAGGCGCGGCTCACCAACGCGGCGCTGGAGACCCTCGCGGTCGTGGCCTACAAGCAGCCGGTCTCGCGCGCGCGGGTCTCGGCGATCCGTGGCGTCAACGTCGACGGGGTCATGCGCACCCTGATCTCGCGCGGGCTGGTCGAGGAGGCCGGGCAGGACGGCGAGACGGGCGCCAACCTGTTCCGCACGTCGACCTACTTCCTCGAGCGGATCGGCGTCACGTCGCTGCAGGACCTGCCGGAGCTCGCGCCCTACCTGCCCGACCTCGACGACCTCGAGGACGAGCTCGCCGAGATGGCCGCCTCCGAGATGCCGCACGAGAGCGCGGCGGGCTCCGCCGGCGAGGCGGCTGCTGCGGTGGGGGCCGGCGACGCTGCGGTCGAGGCCGCCGTACCCGCCGACTCGGGGGTGCCGGAGGATGACCCCGTGACCGAGGACCAGCCATGAGCCGTGAGATCGCCACCGACGAGGACGGCCTGATCCGCCTGCAGAAGCTGCTCGCGCAGTCGGGCGTCGCGTCGCGTCGCAAGTGCGAGGAGCTGATGCTCGACGGCGAGGTCGTCGTCGACGGGGAGACCATCACCCGCCTCGGCACCAAGGTCGACCCCCGCACCGCGGTGATCAGGGTCAGCGGAAAGCGGCTGCCGCCGGTCTCCGAGCTGGTCTACCTCGTGCTCAACAAGCCGCGTGGCGTCGTCTCGACGATGTCGGACCCCGAGGGACGCCGCACGATCAGCGACGTCGTCGCGCACCGGTCCGAGCGGCTCTTCCACGTCGGTCGCCTCGACACCGACACCTCCGGGCTGCTGCTGCTCACCAACGACGGCGACTTCGCGCAGCGCATGGCGCACCCGTCCTACGAGGTCGACAAGACCTACGTCGCCGAGGTCGACGCCGAGGTCACCAAGGCGACCGTCGCCGAGCTGCGCGAGGGCGTCACGCTCGACGACGGCCCCGTGACCGTGACCGCGGCCAGGATCATCAGCGTCTCCGGGCGAGGTCGCGGCGCCAAGTCGATCGTCGAGCTGGTCATCCACGAGGGTCGCAACCGGATCGTGCGACGGCTGCTCGAGCAGCTCGGCCACCCCGTGCGCCGGCTGACCCGCACCGCGATCGGACCGGTCCAGCTCGCCCAGCTGCCCAGCGGCGGCCTGCGCGACCTCACCAACGACGAGCTCGGCGAGCTGCTGGACAACGCCCAGCTCTGACGTGACGGCTTCGTCGGGGTAGTCCCTAACGCCAGCGTGGTCCCGCGGCTCCGGAGACGACGCTTGCGTGAGGGACTATCCCGGCCGGGGGCGTCATCGCACCCCCGGGTCACCGCCCGCCCGGCGTACGACGTGTCGGGCGACCACGGGTTCTTCGGCGACGACCAGCCCGCCTGACGGCGCCGCGCCCGGCGCCCCCAGCCCGGGCACTAGCCTTGCTCGCGACCAGGGAGGGCCCGAGGACGGCCCGACGACGCGGGACGAGGAGCAGACGTGGCAGTGCGAGCGGTGCGGGGAGCGACCCAGCTCGACGAGGACGTGCGCGAGCAGATGCTCGAGCGGGTGGCCGAGATGGTCACGGACGTGATGACCTCCAACGGCCTCGAGGTCGACGACTTCATCTCGGTGATCTTCACCACCACCAGCGACCTGGTCTCGGAGTTCCCCGCCTACGCCGCCCGCGGGCTGGGCTTCGGCGAGGTGCCGCTGATCTGCGCGCGCGAGCTCGAGATCGAGGGCTCGATGCCCCGCGTGGTCCGGATGATGGCCCACGTCGAGACCGACCTGCCCCGCGCTGACATCACCCATGTCTACCTCCACGGCGCGGCCGCGCTGCGCTCCGACCTCACGCGGGTCAGGTCCGTGCCGGATGAGTGAGGCCCGGACGAGTGAGGCCCGGACGAGTGAGGCGCTGGTCGGCCCGGTCGAGATCGTCGGCGTCGGCCTGATCGGCACCTCGATGGGCCTGGCCTGTCGCCGTGCGGGCCTCGAGGTCCTGCTGACCGATCCCTCCGACGACCACCTGCGCACGGCCTCGGGGCTGGGAGCCGGTCGGGTCAGGACCGACGAGGACCGGCCCCAGCTCGTCGTGGTCGCCGTACCCCCCGACCACCTGGGCCAGCAGATCGCCCGGGCCCTCGACTCCGGCGCGTTCGTCACCGACGTCGGCAGCGTGAAGGCCGGCCCGCTGGCGGCGGTCGCTGCTCACCCCGCCCTCCGGAACTACGTCGGCGGACACCCGATGGCGGGCAGCGAGCGTTCCGGCCCCCTCGCCGCTAGCTCGTCGCTCTTCGACGGCCGCCCCTGGGCGGTGACCGCCCACGCCACCGCCGACCCTCGCGCTGTCGACCTGGTCGAGGCCCTGGCGGCGCTCTGCGGCGCTGTGCCTGTCCGGCTGACGCCCGACGAGCACGACAAGGCCGTCGCCCGCACCTCGCACCTGCCTCACCTGATGGCCGCCCTGGCCGCCGGGGCCCTCGCGGACGCGCCGAGCGACCACCTCGCGCTCTCGGGGCAGGGCGTGCGCGACGTCACCCGTGTGGCCGCGGGCGACCCGCGCCTCTACGGCCAGATCGTGTCGGCCAACGCCACGGCGGTCGCGGCCCTCCTCGGCGGGGTCCGGGAGAGTTTGGACACGCTCATCGAGGCGCTGGGTGCGGGGGACCGGACCGGTCTCGAGGCCGTCCTGAGCCAGGGCGTGGCCGGCACCCAGGCGATCCCGGGCAAGCACGGTGGCCCGGCGCGCCCCAGCGGCAGGGTCTTCGTCGCTGTGCCCGACCACCCGGGCGAGCTCGCGCGGCTCTTCGCCGACGCCGGCGCCAGCGAGGTCAACATCGAGGACGTCCGCATCGACCACGACCCCGGGAGACCCGTCGGCCTGGTCGAGCTGGTCGTCGACGTGGACCGGATCGACCACCTGCTCGCCTCTCTCGAATCCCGGGGATGGGTGACGCACCGGTAAGGTGCCCTCCCGTGGTGAGCAGTGCTGGGTCTCGTGTGGTGGTGGCTGTCGACGGGACCTCCGGGTCGGGCAAGTCGAGCACCTGCCGCGGCGTCGCGACCCGTCTGGGCCTGCGCTACCTCGACACCGGCGCGCAGTTCCGCGCGATCACCTGGTGGATGCTGCGCGAGGGCGTCGACGTGCACGACGCCGAGGCCGTCGCCGCCCGTTGTGACGAGGCGCCGATCGTCTCCGGCACCGACCCGACCGGCCCCACGATCGAGATCGACGGCGTCGACGTGGCCGTGGCGATCCGCAGCGACGAGGTCACCCGCCACGTCTCGCCCGTGAGCACCGTCCCGGCCGTGCGGGCGCGCCTGTTGGAGCTCCAGCGCGCCATCATCGAGGACGCGACCACCGACGGCGGCATCGTCGTCGAGGGCCGTGACATCGGCTCCGTCGTCTGGCCGCGGGCCGACGTCAAGCTCTACCTCACGGCCGACACCGAGGCACGGGCCCTGCGTCGCGCCGCCGAGCAGGGCGGCTCCGACGTGGCCGCCACCGCGCAGGTCCTCGCTGAGCGTGACCGCATCGACTCCGGGCGTGCCACTGCACCCCTCGTCCGGGCCGACGGCGCCGTCCACGTCGACACCACGCCGTACTCCCTCGAGGAGGTCATCGACCTCGTCGTCGGGCTGGTCCTCGAGGCCGGGTCATGAGCGTCCACGACACCCTGCCGCGCACGACCACGACGCCCCACCCGCCGACCTGGATGCTGCGCGGCCTGCGGCCGCTGTCGCGCTGGCTGCTCCGTCGTCGGTACGACGTGCAGGTGCACGGCGCCGAGCTGGTCCCGGCCGCGGGGCCGGTGGTCTTCGCGGCCAACCACGTCGGGGTGATCGACGGGCCCCTGCTGGCGGTCTTCGCGCCGCGGCCGGTGCACGCGCTGACCAAGATCGAGATGTTCGCCGGACGCATGGGCGGCTTCCTGCGCCACTCCGGCCAGATCCCGCTCGACCGCGATGCCACCGACCCCCGCGCGGTGAAGCTCGCCGTGCGTGTGCTGCGCGACGGCGGCGCCGTCGGGATCTTCCCCGAGGGCCACCGCGGCTCCGGTGAGCTCGAGCGCTTCCACCGCGGTGCGGCCTACCTCGCCCTGGTCACCGGCGCTCCGATCGTCCCGGTCACCATGATCGGCACCCGCGAGCCTGGCGGCCACACCGGCTCGATCCCGCTGCGCGGTCGCCGCCTCGAGCTGGTCTTCGCGGCGCCGTACTCCCTCGACCCGACCCCCTGGCCCCGCCGACGCGACGACGTCGAGCAGGCCTCCCTCGAGCTGCGCGAGCGCATGCTCCATGATCTACGTGAGGCGCTGGCGGCCACCGGCCGCAGCCTCCCGGGCCCGCTCCCAGCCGGTGAGCAGCTGCCCGACCCCTCCGGTGGCGTGACAGGAACGACGACGTGAGCGAGACGCTGGAGCCCGACGAGACGACGACGGACGGGCCCGTGCCCGTCCTGGCAGTGGTGGGACGGCCCAACGTGGGCAAGTCGACCCTGGTCAACCGGATCATCGGCCGCCGCGAGGCGGTCGTGGAGGACGTGCCGGGCGTGACCCGCGACCGGGTCTCCTACGACGCCAACTGGAACGGTCGCGCCTTCACGGTCGTCGACACCGGCGGCTGGGACCCCGATGCCAAGGGTCTGGCGCTGAGCATCTCCGCCCAGGCCGAGATCGCCGTGACGCTGGCCGATGCCGTCCTCTTCGTCGTCGACGCCGGGGTGGGCATCACCGACCAGGACGAGGCGGTCGTCAAGATCCTGCGCAAGTCCGGCAAGCCGGTGGTGCTGGCGGCCAACAAGGTCGACGACCAACGCACCGAGGCCGAGGCCTACGGGCTGTGGAACCTCGGGCTGGGCGAGCCCTACCCCGTCTCCGCCCTGCACGGCCGCGGCTCGGGCGACATGCTCGACGCAGTCCTGGCCGCGCTGCCCGAGCCGCCGCCCGAGCGCATCGGCGAGATGGGTGGCCCGCGACGCATCGCGATCGTCGGCAAGCCCAACGTCGGCAAGTCCTCGCTGCTCAACCGCCTGGCGGGGGAGAACCGCGTGGTCGTCGACAACGTCGCAGGCACGACCGTCGACCCCGTCGACGAGCTGATCGAGCTGGGCGGCCAGACCTGGCGCTTCATCGACACCGCCGGCATCCGCAAGCGGGTCAAGGAGGCGTCGGGCCACGAGTACTACGCCTCGCTGCGCACGACGACCGCCATCGACCGCGCCGAGCTCGCGGTCCTCGTCGTCGACGGTGGGCAGTCGCTCTCGGAGCAGGACATCCGGATCATCCAGACCATCCGTGACGCCGGTCGCGCGCTGGTCATCGCGTTCAACAAGTGGGACCTCGTCGACGAGGAGCGCCGCTACTACCTCGAGCGCGAGATCGAGCGCGACCTCGTGCAGGTGCAGTGGGCGCCTCGCATCAACATCACCGCGCGGACCGGCTGGCACGTCGACCGGCTCGTCCCCGCGATCGAGAAGGCGCTGGCCGGCTGGGAGACCCGCATCTCCACCGGCACGCTCAACGCGTTCCTCGGTCGCCTGGTCGCCGAGCACCCGCACCCGGTGCGCAGTGGCAAGCAGCCCAAGATCCTCTTCGGCACGCAGGCGACAACGGCGCCTCCGACGTTCATCCTGTTCACCAGCGGCAAGCTGGATGCAGGCTACGAGCGCTACATCGAGCGGCGGCTGCGCGAGGAGTTCGGCTTCGCCGGCACGCCGATCATCCTGCAGCAGCGACCCCGAGAGAAGCGCAAGCGGTAGTCCACGACAGGGGAGCGTCATGAGGGTCCGGATCACCACGGCCGTGGGGGTGCTCGCCCTCGTGGCGCTCGTCCCGTCTGCGGCTGCAGCCCCGGTGGCGTCGACGACGTGCTCGGTCTTCCCGGCCGACAACTGGTGGCACGCGGACGTCTCGTCGCTGCCCGTGCACGGCAGGAGCGCCCAGTGGCTCTCCCACATGTCCACCGGCTCCGACCTGCACCCCGACTTCGGTCCGTCCTTCGGCGACGGCCCCGACTACGGCATCCCGGTCACCGTGGTCCGCTCCAGCCACACGAAGGTGCCCGTGCGGTTCACGTACGCCGACGAGTCCGACCGCGTGCGCTACCCGCTCGGCCCGGACACCCGCATCGAGGGCGGTCGGTCCTCCGACGGTGACCGGCACGCGATCGTCGTCGACCGCGGCCGCTGCCGGCTCTACGAGACCTACGACACCCGGCTGCGCGACGGTCGCTGGCGGGCCGGCTCCGGGGCCGTGTGGTCGCTGCGCAGCAACGCCCTGCGGCCCGACGGGTGGACGTCGGCGGACGCCGCGGGCCTGCCGATCCTCCCGGGCCTCCTGAGGTGGAACGAGGTCCGCGACGACGAGATCGACCACGCCATCCGCTTCACGACCGACATCACCAGCAAGCACCACCTCTGGCCGGCCCGCCACGACGCCGGGTCCCGCTCGAGCCTGGCCTACCCGCCCATGGGCGCCCGGTTCCGGCTGCGTCCGGGCTGGTCGGCGGCCGGTCTGTCGTCGTACGCCCAACGGGTGGTGCTGGCCATGAAGACCTACGGCCTGGTGCTCGCCGACAACGGCTCGCCGTGGTTCTTCCAGGGCGAGCAGCACGCGGCCTGGCCCGAGCGGCTGATCGAGGAACTGAAGACGATCCCGGCCTCCGCCTTCGTCGCCGTGGACACCTCCTCGCTGCAGGTCTCGCCGAACTCGGCGGCTATTGAGGCCAGGAGCTGACCTGATCTCCACCTAGGGTCGACGCATGACGACCAACGCCGAGACCACGACCGCCTCCACGTCGACGACGGGCGAGCGGGCCGACCTGCTCGACTCGCTCCACAAGCACCGCGACCTCTTCCGGCACACCGTGCAGGGCCTCAGTGATGAGCAGGCGGGCCTGAGCCCCACCGCCAGCAACCTCTGCCTGGGTGGCCTGGTCAAGCACGTGACCTCCACCGAGAGCGAGTGGGCGAGGTTCGTGCTCGAGGGGCCGGTCGAGCAGGAGGGCATCGACTGGGCGAGCATCGACTGGAGCAACCCGCCGCCCGAGGTCCAGGCCTACCAGGACGGATTCCGGATGCTGCAGGGCGAGACCCTCGCGGGCGTCCTGGCGGCCTACGACGAGAGCGCGGCCGCCACCGACGAGCTCGTGCGCACCGTCGACCTCGACGGCCGCCAGCCGCTGCCCGCGGCCCCATGGTTCGAGCCCGGCGCCAGCTGGTCGGCGCGCCGCGTCTTCCTGCACCTGGTCGCGGAGACCTCCCAGCACGCCGGCCACGCCGACATCCTGCGCGAGAGCATCGACGGCCAGAAGTCGATGGGGTGAGCCCGATTCCCAGGTGCGTGCCGCCCTGTTGTAGGGTTCACGCGCTTGGGAAACGGCCGGTCTGACCGGCCCGCACCGGGCGTTCGGGCTGTGGCGCAGCTTGGTAGCGCACTTGACTGGGGGTCAAGGGGTCGCAGGTTCAAATCCTGTCAGCCCGACCGAAGAAAGACCGGCCTTGACCTGCATCACTGCAGGTCAGGGCCGGTTTTTATGTCCAGGACGTCGAGCTTCTTTGAGACTCGTCCTCAGAAATCGACGGCTGTTCGGGCAAAGTTCGGGCTGAAAGTTCTTGCGGCCAGCGCGCGGACTGGCGACGCGACGCCTGGGTCACTCGGACCACCAACGTCACCATGCTCGTCAGCGCCCAGTCGCTGCCCTGGCTCAA
>NZ_JANNML010000182.1:0-19039 GCF_031397825.1 Nocardioides sp. | reverse complement strand
CGGCGGAGGATAGGGGATTCGAACCCCTGAGGGCTTTCACACCCAACCCGCTTTCCAAGCGAGCGCCATAGGCCACTAGGCGAATCCTCCGCCGGAGACCTTACCGGGCAGGTCCCGGGTGGATGAAATCGATCCCACCTCGGACTCCCGTCGGGGATCACCTAGACTTCTCCGCAACCCCCCGTGTGGCGGCATCTCGCCCAACTCCCCCAGGGCCGGAAGGCAGCAAGGGTAAGTGAGCTCTGTCGGGTGCATGGGGGGCCTTTTTCTTCCTCACGCCCGCCCGGGCGGCGGTCCTCCACCGAGGACGGACCGGCCCGCTACCGGGTGTCGGCGCCGGTGGTTAGTGTTCTGACGTGGAGTCACCCCTCGCGCTGTACCGCCGCTACCGCCCCGAGACCTTCCAGCAGGTCATCGGGCAGGAGCACGTGACGGAGCCGCTGCGGGTGGCCCTGGCCAACAACCGGGTCAACCACGCCTACCTCTTCTCGGGCCCGCGCGGCTGCGGCAAGACCACCTCGGCCCGCATCCTGGCCCGGGCGCTCAACTGCGACCTCGCGCCGGTGGCCGACCCGTGCGGCGAGTGCCCGAGCTGCGTCGACCTGGCCCGCGGTGGTCCGGGCTCCATCGACGTGATCGAGATCGACGCGGCCTCCCACGGTGGGGTGGACGACGCGCGCGACCTGCGGGAGAAGGCCTTCTTCGCGCCGGTGCGCAGCCGCTACAAGGTCTACATCATCGACGAGGCCCACATGGTGACGACGCAGGGCTTCAACGCCCTGCTCAAGCTGGTGGAGGAGCCTCCGCCGCACCTGCGTTTCATCTTCGCGACGACCGAGCCGGAGAAGGTCATCGCGACCATCCGATCGCGCACCCACCACTACCCGTTCCGGCTGATCCCGCCGCGGCTGCTCTCCTCCTACCTGACCGAGCTCTGCACGAAGGAGGGCGTGTCGATCGAGCCAGCCGCGCTGCCGCTGGTCGTGCGCGCCGGAGCCGGCTCGGCCCGGGACACGCTCTCGGTGCTCGACCAGCTGCTCGGTGGAGCGGGTCCGGAGGGCGTCACCTACACGCTGGCCAGCGGTCTGCTGGGCTACACGCCCGACACGTTGCTCGACGAGGTCGTCGACTCCTTCGCGGCCGGCGACGGCTCGGCGGTCTTCGGGGTCGTGGACAAGGTGATCGAGACCGGGCAGGACCCGCGTCGGTTCACCGAGGACCTGCTGCGCCGCCTGCGTGACCTGGTCATCGTCTCCGCCGTGCCCGATGCGCCCGCCACGGGCCTGATCGACGTCTCCGAGGACCAGGGCGAGCGGCTGGTCGCCCAGGCCGCCCGCTTCGGCGCGGCCGAGCTGACCCGGGCGGCCGACCTCGTCGCGACCGGCCTGACCGAGATGCGTGGTGCCACCGCACCCCGGCTGCTGCTCGAGCTGATCTGCGCGCGGGTGCTGCTGCCCGGGGCCGACCACTCCACCGACGGCGTCCTGGCCCGCCTCGACCGCCTCGAGCGGCGCGCTGCCATCAGCGGCGGTGCTCCCGCCGCCGAGGCGCCGCCGGCGCTCACCCCCGGCCAGGACCGGCCGGCCCAGGTCCGGCCCGCGCCGCACGAGCCGGAGCCGCCGGTCGCGGTGCCCGTGGCCCCGGTGGTCGAGCCCGCGGTCGTCACCCCGCCGCCCCCGCCCGCGCCGGTCGTGGTGGAGCCGGAGCGCGAGCCCGCGCCGCTGCCCGCCCCCGAGCCGGAGCTCCAGCCGGTCCCTTCCCTCGCCGCTGCGCCCGCCCCTGCGCCCGCCCCTGCGGTCGCAGGCTCGAGCACCCTCTCGCTCGTCGACGTACGACGCCTGTGGCCCGACATCGTCGAGGCGACCAAGCAGCGGCGACGGGTGACCTGGATCCACCTCACCCAGCACGCGCAGGTGGTCGCTGTCGACGCCACGACGCTGACGTTGGGCTTCTCCAACGCGGGCGCCCGCGACTCCTTCGACAACGGCGGCAGCTCCGAGATCGTGCGACAGTCGGCCATCGACGTCGTGGGGGCCGACTGGAAGGTCGAGACGATCGTCGACCCGGGTGCCTCGGCCGACGTGCCGCCGCCACCCGCCGCGGAGCCGCCGCAGCCCGAGCCGGTCCGTCCCGACCCGCCGGTCGCGGTGGACGAGCGACCCGCGCCGGAGGCCCCGCCGGCCTGGATGAGCGACGAGTCGGAGCCCGAGGCCCGGCCCGGTCCGGAGTCCGTGCGCTCGGCTCGCAACGCGATCCAGACCACCCGCCCGGCGGGTGAGGACGCCGCCCGGGGCGCCGACCTGGCAGCGGCCGACGCGGACGCGCACCCCGACGACCTCGACGCCGACTCCGAGGAGCTCGGCGGGGCCGAGCTCCTCGCGCGCGAGCTCGGTGCCCAGATCATCGAGGAGATCCGGCACTCTTGAGACCGTCCCGCGCGTTGTCCCACCGACTCGTCCCAACCGTTCGCAACCACGAGGTGACTGCACCATGACCCAGAACCCCTTCGACGCCCTGGGCGGCGGCGGCTTCGACATGAACGCCCTGCTCCAGCAGGCCCAGCAGATGCAGGAGCAGCTGCAGGCCGCCCAGGAGCGCCTGACCGACACTGTCCTGGACGGCACCGTCGCCGGCGGTGCCGTGACGGTCAAGGTCAGCGGCGTGGGTGACCTGATCGCGGTCGAGATCAAGGCCGGTGGCTTCGACGGCGCCGACGCCGACGACCTGGCAGACCTCGGCGACATGATCGTGGCCGCCTACCGCGACGCCAAGTCGCAGGCCGACGCGCTCGCCGGCGAGGCCCTCGGACCGCTGGCCGGAGGTGGCGGCCTGCCGGGCATGCCGCCGTCCGGTCAGCTGGGGTTCTGAGCACACCTTGTACGAAGGTGTCGTCCAGGACCTGATCGACGAGCTCGGCCGCCTGCCGGGGGTCGGTCCCAAGAGTGCCCAGCGCATCGCGTTCCACCTGCTGCAGGCCGAGCCCGCCGACGTCCGCCGACTGGCCGACGTCCTGATGGAGGTCAAGGCCAAGGTCAAGTTCTGCTCGGTCTGCTTCAACGTCTCCGAGGACGAGCAGTGCCGGATCTGTCGCGACCCGCGGCGCGACCCCGCCGTGCTGTGCGTCGTCGAGGAGTACAAGGACGTCGTGGCGATCGAGCGCACCCGCGAGTTCCGCGGTCGCTACCACGTGCTCGGCGGGGCGATCTCGCCGATCGACGGGATCGGTCCCGACCAGCTGCGCATCAAGGAGCTGATGCCGCGCCTCAACGACGGCGTCGTCCTCGAGGTCGTGCTGGCGACCGACCCCAACCTCGAGGGAGAGGCCACCGCGACCTATCTCACGCGGCTGCTGCGGCCCATGGGGTTGCAAGTCACCCGCTTGGCGAGTGGACTGCCGGTGGGTGGTGACCTCGAGTACGCCGACGAGGTCACCTTGGGAAGAGCCTTCGCAGGGAGACGGGCAGCCGAATGACCGCACCACAGATCGACACCGAGACCCAGGACTTCGCGCAGGAGATCGCCGACAGCGTCGAGAGCTTCCTCATCGCGCTGCGCGCGATCAGCCGGGAGGCGACCTCGGGCCAGGCGATCTCGCTGCTCCTGCTGGAGATCAGCCAGGTGCTGCTCGCCGGTGCCCGACTCGGGGCCCAGCGCGACTTCACGCCGACGGCCGACTACCAGCCCGACGTGGGTCCCGAGGCCGACCTCGACGAGATGCGCCTGCGGCTGGCGCTCCTGCTCGGCAACGTCGACACCTACAGCTTCGTCTTCGACCCCTACGTCCCCGACGTGGTCGAGAGCCAGCTCTCCGACGACCTGACCTCGATCGCCAGCGACCTCGAGAACGGTCTGCGCCACTTCCGGCTGGGCGACGTGACCGAGGCGCTGTGGTGGTGGCAGTTCTCCTACGTCGCGTCGTGGGGCAACCTCGCGGGCGCTGCGCTCAACGCGTTGCTCTCGGTGGTGTCCCACGACCGACTCGACGTCGACAACGACGCCGAGATCGAGCAGATCGTCGCCGCCGAGGCTGTCCTGGACGGCGACCCGGTCTGAGCGCGTGAGTCGTTAGACTCCGAGGGTCCTTCCCCGACCTCAGGAGTGAGCTGACGTGGGCATTGTCGTGCAGAAGTACGGCGGCTCTTCGGTCGCTGATGCCGCTGGCATCAAGCGAGTGGCGCAACGCATCGTCAACACCCGCAAGGCGGGCCACGACGTGGTCGTCGTGGTGTCCGCCATGGGCGACACGACCGACGAGCTGCGTGACCTCGCCGAGCAGGTGACGCCGCTGCCGCCGCCGCGCGAGCTCGACATGCTGCTGACCGCCGGCGAGCGGATCTCCATGGCCCTGGTGGCCATGGCGATCGCGCAGCTCGGGCACAAGGCGCAGTCGTTCACCGGCTCCCAGGCCGGTGACATCACCGACTCCGCCCACGGTCGCGCCAAGATCATCGACATCACCCCGGGGCGCATCGAGGCCGCCATCAAGGACGGCGCGATCGCGATCGTCGCCGGCTTCCAGGGCGTCTCCCAGGACACCAAGGACGTCACGACCCTCGGCCGCGGCGCCTCCGACACGACCGCCGTGGCGCTCGCCGCGGCGCTGGGCGCCGACGTGTGCGAGATCTACAGCGACGTCGACGGTGTCTTCACCGCCGACCCGCGCATCGTCAGCACGGCGCGCAAGCTCGACAAGGTCTCCACCGAGGTCATGCTCGAGATGGCCGCCTCGGGCGCCAAGATCCTCCACCTGCGGTGCGTCGAGTACGCCCGCCGCTACAACATGCCGGTCCACGTGCGCTCGTCCTTCTCGCAGAAGGAAGGCACCTGGGTCATCCCCGAGACAGTTGCAGGAGAAGACATGGAACAGGCGATCATCGCGGGCGTCGCCCACGACCGCAGCGAGGCCAAGATCACCGTCGTCGGCGTGCCCGACAAGGTCGGCGAGGCCGCGCGCATCTTCGAGGCGCTGGCCGCGACCGAGGTCAACATCGACATGGTCGTGCAGAACGTGTCGGCGGCTGCGACCGGCCTGACGGACATCTCCTTCACCCTCCCGCGCACCGACGGTCAGACCGCCATGGCCGGGCTCGCCCGGATCCAGGACGAGGTCGGCTACGAGAAGCTCCTCTACGACGACCAGATCGGCAAGGTCTCGCTGATCGGTGCCGGCATGCGCTCGCACCCGGGCATCACGGCCAGGTTCTTCGCGGCGCTGGCCGCCGCCGGTGTCAACATCGAGATGATCTCCACCTCGGAGATCCGCATCTCGGTCATCGTCAGCGAGGCCCAGGTCGACGAGGCCGTGCGCTCCACCCACACCGCCTTCGAGCTCGACAACCTCGAGGTCGAGGCGGTCGTCTACGGCGGGACCGGCCGATGAGCATGAGCATCGGCATCGTCGGCGCCACCGGCCAGGTCGGCGTCGCCATGCGCCGGATCCTCGAGGAGCGCGGCTTCCCGTGCGACGAGATCCGCTTCTTCGCCTCGGCCCGCTCCGCCGGGACCGTGCTGCCCTACGCCGGGCGGGAGGTCATCGTCGAGGACGCGTCCACCGCCGACCCCGCCGGCCTCGACATCGCGCTCTTCTCCGCGGGCGCCACGACGTCGCGCGCGCTGGCTCCGGTCTTCGCCGCCGCCGGCGTGACGGTCATCGACAACTCCTCGGCCTTCCGCATGGACCCCGCCATCCCGCTGGTGGTCTCCGAGGTCAACCCCGAGGCGATCGAGCTGGCCCTGGGTGAGGGTGGCAAGCGCATCATCGCCAACCCCAACTGCACCACGATGGCCGCGATGCCCGTCCTCAAGCCGCTGCACGAGGAGGCTGGCCTGGTGCGGCTCATCGCCTCGACCTACCAGGCCGTCTCCGGCTCGGGCGTCGCCGGGGTCGAGGAGCTCGCCTCCCAGGTGGGCGCCGTGGGTGACAAGGCCCGCGAGCTGGCCTACGACGGCGAGGCCGTGAGCTTCCCCGAGCCCATGAAGTACGAGCGGACGATCGCCTACAACGTGCTCCCCATGGCCGGCTCGATCGTCGACGACGGGCTCTTCGAGACCGACGAGGAGCAGAAGCTGCGCAACGAGTCGCGCAAGATCCTCGGGATCCCGGACCTGCGGGTCTCGGGCATCTGCGTGCGGGTGCCGGTGTTCACCGGTCACTCGCTGGCGATCAACGCCGAGTTCGCCTCGGCCATGACCGTCGAGCGCGCCCGCGAGCTGCTCGCGGCCGCTCCCGGGGTCGAGCTGTCGGACATCCCCACACCGCTGCAGGCGGCCGGCAAGGACGCGTCGTACGTCGGTCGGATCCGGCAGGACCCTGGCGTCGACGGCGACCGTGGCCTCGCGCTGTTCATCTCCAACGACAACCTGCGCAAGGGTGCCGCGCTCAACACCGTGCAGATCGCCGAGCTGCTCGCCGCGCGCTGAGGGGCGGGCGCCTGGGTGGCCGCTCCATCAAGGTACGTCGACGAAACGCCACCTCCCACGGCGTAGACCCCGTGGTGGGTGGCGTGTCGTCGTGGGGAGTGCGACGGCTCGAGCTCGGGTGCTGCACCATTGCGCCGACTCGCGCCCGGTGCTGCACCATTGCGCCGACTCGGCGGGGGGTCAGTCCTCGGGTGCGTCGATGAACGTCGTGGTGACCCAGTGGGACAGCAGGTAGGTCGCGACTCCGACCAGCGGGATGACGAGGATCATCCACCAGCGGTCCAGCACGTCGATGAAGACGAGCAGGGCGATCACGGCGAGCGACCCGACCGCGAGGAAGCTGGTGCTGCCGGGGTCGGGCACCCGGAAGGCGCGCAGCAGGGCCGAGCCGATGACGACCGCGGCGACCACGATCGCCAGCAGGATCGGGAAGCCGGCCGCTCCGCACGTGGCGGTGCCCTGCACGGCCTCGCAGGCCTTCAGGGAGCCGGCGGTGGCGCCGACCATCGCGGCGCCGACGAGCAACCCGGTCAGGGCGGCCGCGACCCGACCCGTGACGATCGGCTCGCGGTCCTCGGCAGGCGGCTTCGGCTCTTTCGGGGCCTTCGGCTCCTTGGGCGGCTTGGGTGCCTTGACAGGTTTGGCGGCCTTCACGCGCTCGACCGGCGTCGGCCGGGCAGCCGGGGCCTCGTCCACGAACAGCGGACGGCTCGGCTCGGCGTCCGGGACGGTCTGGGGCTCGGGCTGCTCGATGACCTGGGTGTCGTCGTCGGCCGCGGAGACCTCGGACACCGCGGAGACCTCGGACACCGCGGACACCTCGGACACGGGGGCGGGCCGGCTCTTCTTGCGGCCGAAGAGCTTCGGCAGCTCCAGGCTCGGCTCGGTGGTCTTGTCCTCGTCTCCCATGCTGCCCAGTGTGTCACGACAGGTCCTCGGTGGGGTGGGGTCACGCAACGACGCGGATCGGGCCCAGCCATGGCTCGAAGCCGTCCTCGGTGACGTCCCACGCCGCGGAGCCCAGCGGGGCGTCCGCCGGGGCCAGGAGGAGCTGGTCGAAGGAACGCTGCAGGTGGCCGGGCGCGACACCGACGCCGGCGAGGTCGATCCTGGTGTGCGGCGTACGACGCCCCCAGGGCTCGCCGTGGCCGATGCTGAGCTGGCCTCCCGCGCCGTCCCACACCAGGACGCGCCCCGGTCTGGTCGGCAGCCAGAAGCAGCCGCGGGAGCGGTGCCGTCCGCCGCCGAGCTCCTCGAGCCGGTGGAGGAGCCGGCCTGGGTGGAAGGGCGAGCGAGAAGCGAGCGACTGTGCCCAGGCTCGCCCCGCGTCGACCGTGGGCGCCGCGTCGCGTCGCACCGGTGAGGACCACGCGAGGGTCTCATCGTGCCGGTGCAGGTCGGCGCACAGGGAGGTGCCGTCGACCTCCTCCACCCCACGCAGGACCAGGGCGCCGGGGCGGGCCAGGACGCGGACGAGGTCGAGACCAGCGTCGTCGGCCTCGGCGCCGACGACGACCACGTCGGCGTACTCGACCATCGCGGCAGCGACCTCGCCGACGCCGCGGCGGTCCTCGGGGGAGGTGTGCTGCCCGCGCTCGACCAGGAGAGCGTCACCGACGAGGCCCTCGACGAGGTCCTGGCCGTCGAGGGCGGTGACCACGCTCGCGACGCTGAGGTGGCGGGACAGGCGGGTGTCCCAGGACAGGACGCTGCAGATCTGACTGGCCTCGGCACCGACCGGCAGCGCTGCCAGGACCGTGCCCCAGCGACCATCACGGGCGACCCGCTCCAGGGTGGGGACGATGTCCTCGCGCAGCGCACAGCTGACGCAGGCGTGCTCGAGCTCGATCTCCTCACGCTCGAGGACCCCGCTGAGGTCGCTGACCGTGCGGTGCAGCACCCGGGCGGCGACGTCGATGCGGTGGCGCACCGCGACGGCCCGCGGCAGGTCGAAGAGCATGCCGACCATCGCGGTCTCGAGCGTCGGGGTGTCGACTCCCGTGAGCAGCACGACCGGGGTCCTCATCGGGCACCTCGGCATGGGGTGGGGTCGGTGGGCACGGCACGTCCCTTTCACTAGAATGAGAATCATTCTCAATAATGTCAAGAGCAGGAGCCCATGTCACGTCCGTTCGGGCTGCCGCGGCCGGCGACGGTAGGTTGGCGGGCATGAGCGAGACCATCGGTGTGCGGCCGACGCGACAGCGTCTGGCCGTGCGTCAGGTCCTCGACTCGGCCGACGACTTCCGCAGTGCCCAGGACATCCACGACGCGCTGCGTCGGGAGGGGGAGCGGGTCGGGCTGGCGACGGTCTACCGCGCGCTGCAGTCACTGGTCGAGGCTGGGGAGGTCGACGTCCTGAAGACGGACGCCGGCGAGGCTGTCTACCGCCGCTGCAGCACCCACCACCACCATCACCTCGTGTGCCGCGAGTGCGGTCGCACGGTGGAGATCGAAGGACCCGCGGTGGAGCGGTGGGCGACGGCGGTCGCGCTCGAGCACGGCTACGAGGACGCGAGCCACACCCTGGAGCTGTTCGGCACCTGTTCGCCGTGCCGGGGCGCCGTGCGCTAGCGTTGCAAACGAGAATCGATCTCACGAGGAAAGGCACTACATTGAACCGCAACGAGCTCAAGGAAGCCGTCGCCGACAAGGCCGGCCTCGACGTCGGTCAGGCAGACCGCGCCCTCTCCGCCGTCCTGGACGCCATCACCGGCGCCCTGGCGTCGGGCGACAAGGTGACGCTGGCCGGCTTCGGCACGTTCGAGACGCGCGAGCGCGCGGCCCGCACGGGCCGCAACCCGCAGACCGGCGAGAGCATGGAGATCGCCGCGTCGACCGCAGCGGCCTTCAAGCCGGCCGCCGCGCTCAAGAAGGCCGTCTCCGAGCGCTGACGTCGCTGGTCGGGCACTGCCCGACACGCAGAGGAGCCCCGGACCCACATGGTGGGTCCGGGGCTCCTGGCGTCTTCGACGCCGTCTGTCGGGCTGACAGGATTTGAACCTGCGGCCTCCTCGTCCCGAACGAGGCGCGCTACCAAGCTGCGCCACAGCCCGATCATGGGCCCCTCCCGGTGGAGGGAGGAGCCCACGGTCATCGAGCATACCCGAGGGCCAGCGGAGCCTCGAATCTGGGCCGGGTCAGGGCCGGATCAGGTGACGGGCAGCAGGGTGAGCAACGTGGCCTCGGGTCGACAGGCCACCCGGATCCGCGCGTAGGGGCTGGTGCCGAGCCCGGCGGAGACGTGCATCCAGGCCGAGCCGGGGTCGCCAGGTCGGGAGTCCGCGGGGTGCCGGTGCAGGCCGCGGGCGCGGGCGGGCTCGAGGTCGCAGTTGGTGGTCAGCGCGCGGCCGCCGGGCAGGCAGACCTGTCCGCCGTGGGTGTGCCCGGCGAGGATCGCGTCGTAGCCGGCGGCGGCGTAGTGGTCGAGCACCCGGAGGTAGGGCGCGTGCGCGACACCGAGGCGCAGGTCGGCGCCGGGGTCGGCCGGGCCGGAGACCTCGTCGAGCCGGTCGTAGCCCAGGTGGGGGTCGTCGACACCCGCGAGGGCCAGCGTCGTCTCGCCGACCGTCAGGGAGCCGCGGCGGTTGGTGAGGTCCAGCCACCCCGCGCTGCTGAAGGTCTGCGACAGCAGGGGCCAGGGCAGCTGCGGCACGTCCGTGTGGCGCTTGCCGTCGTCGGGCAACAGGTAGCGCAGGGGGTTGCGCAGGCTCGGCTCGAAGTAGTCGTTGGAGCCGTGGACGAAGACGCCCGGCACGTCGAGCAGCGACCCCAGGGAGTCCTTGACGATCGGCACGGCGTCACGGTGAGCCAGGTTGTCGCCGGTGTCGACGACCAGGTCGGGCTCCAGGCCGGCGAGGTCGCGCAGCCACGCCTGCTTGCGGGTCTGGCCCGGGGTCATGTGGATGTCGCTGAGGTGCAGCACCCGCAGGGGCCTCATGCCACGCGGCAGGACCGGGACCTCGACGCGCCGCAAGGTGTAGGCCCGCGCCTCCCACACGGCGTACGCCGTCAGGCCGGAGGCCGCGAGCGCACCGGTGCCGAGCAGTCGGGGGAGAAACCGGAGGCTGGGCACGCGGCAAGGCTGCCACAATGGCCTCATGAGTGCCCTCAAGGACCGCCTGCGCACAGACCTCACCGCCTCGATCAAGTCGCGCGACGAGGTGCGTTCCTCGACCCTGCGGATGGTCCTGACCGCCATCACCAACGCGGAGGTGGCCGGCAAGGAGGCGCGTGAGCTGACCGACGAGGACATCATCGGCGTGCTGTCCTCCGAGGCCAAGAAGCGCCGGGAGGCGGCCACCGCGTTCGCGGACGGCGGTCGCACCGAGATGGCCGCCAAGGAGCGAGCCGAGTCGGAGGTGATCGCCGACTACCTGCCCGCCGCACTGAGTGAGGAGGAGGTCGCCGGCATCGTCACCGCGGCGATCGAGCAGGTCGGTGCCGCCGGCGAGGGCATGAAGGCCATGGGCAAGGTCATGGGCCTCGTCACGCCCCAGGTGAAGGGGCGCGCCGACGGCGGCGCCGTCGCTGCGGAGGTGCGCCGCCAGCTCGGCTGACGCCGCGCCAGACCGTCAGCCGGTCAGCGGCGTCCGCCGTTGCCGTTCCCGTTGCCGTTGTTGCCACGACCACCGCGGCCCCCGTTGTCCGGACGCGGCGGACGCCCGGTCGACGGGTAGATCACGACCGTGTCGCCGCTGGCCAGCTCCACCCCCGCGCCCGGGCCGGTGTAGGCGACCGTGCCCTCGGCGTAGCCGGAGGGGACCGAGCCGCCCAGGCTCACCGTGAAGCCGAGCTCCTCCAGGGTCACGCGGGCCGAGTCGACGTCCT
The DNA here is from genome assembly GCF_031397825.1 of Nocardioides sp. GTDB lineage: Bacteria > Actinomycetota > Actinomycetes > Propionibacteriales > Nocardioidaceae > Nocardioides. Next base: position 7,789 of record NZ_JANNML010000182.1, on the reverse strand, counting down.
GGCCGCCGAGGTCGGGGATGCCGGTGAGGACGCCGAGGACGTCGGTGCCGCTGGGGGCGACGAAGTCCTCGTCGTCGAGGTACTGCTCGATGACCTTCATCGCGTCACCCCACATGGGGCCGGCGAGGGTCGAGCCGAAGGCCGCGGAGACGAAGGAGTCGCCGATGGTCTGGCCGTTGAGCGTGATCGGCTGACCCTCGATGTTGGCGCCGGCGATCATTGCCGCGGTCGCCAGGTTGGGGGTGTAGCCCGCGAACCACACCGCGCGGTTCTCCTGGATGGTGCCGGTCTTGCCCGCGGAGGGCTGGACGGTGTTGATGCCGGCGCCGTAGCCGAATCCGCCCGGCTCCTGGACTCCACGGAGCACGTCGTTGACCGCGTCGGCCACCGAGCTCGGCATCACCTGGGTGCAGCGCGCGGGGTAGTCCTTGAGCGTGTTGCCGTTGGAGTCAAGGATCGCGGTCACCGGACGCGAGTCGCAGTGCAGGCCGCGGCCGGCGAACGTCGCGTAGGCCTCGGCCATCTCGAGCGGGCTCACGTCGGCGACCCCGAGGGTGAACGTCGGCACCATCTCGGTGGCGGGCTCGGTGAGCTGGACCCCCATGGCCTTGGCGAGCTCGTAGGGCTCGCAGAGGCCGGTCATCTGCTCGAGCTGGGCGAAGAAGGTGTTCACCGACAGGCGTGTGCCCGTGTAGAGGTCGAAGGTGCCGGAGTCGGTGGAGTTGGACGGGTCCCAGATTTCGCTCGACTGGTAGAACTCACCGTCGCAGACCTCGAAGTCGCCCTGGTCGAGGAAGACCTGCGGGGGCGACGAGATGCTCTCGGACAGCGGGATGCCCTGCTGGATCGCGGAGGCGAGGACGAACGACTTGAACGTCGAGCCCGCCTGGAAGCCGTTGGAGTCGCCGTACTGCGACGGGACGACGTAGTTGAGGTAGGTCTCGCCCTGCCGCTTCTTGGCTCCCATCGGTCGGGACTGGGCAATGGCCTTGACGGCGCCCGTGCGGGGCTCGACCATCGCCAGGGCCCCGATCGCCTCGTCGTCCTTGAAGACGTTGGTGCGCACCGACTCGTCGGCGGCGTCCTGGTAGCGCAGGTCGACGGTCGTGCGGATCGTGAGGCCACCGGAGTAGATGAGGCTCTTGCGCTCCTCCTCGGTGCGACCCAGGGAGCGGTCCTTCATCAGGTAGTTGAGGACGTAGTCGCAGAAGAAGGGGGCGCGCGAGAAGACGCAGCCGTTCTTGACCTCGGTGACGTCGAGCTTGAGGCCCCTCTTCTTGGTCTTCTCCGCCATGGTGTCGGTCACGACGTTGAGCTGGGCCATCCGGTCCAGCACGATGTCGCGACGCTCGCGGGTGCGGTCGGGGGCGTTGGTCGGGTCGAACGCCGTGGGGTTCTGGACCAGGCCGGCCAGGATCGCCGACTGGTTGAGGTTGAGCTTGCTGGCGTTGACGTCGAAGTAGTGGCGCGCCGCAGCCTGCACGCCGTAGGCGCCGTCACCGAAGTAGGCGATGTTGAGGTAGCGCTCGAGGATCCAGTCCTTGCTGTAGCGCTGCTCCACGGCGATGGCGTAGCGGAGCTCCTTGAGCTTGCGGGCGTAGGTCTGGTCGACCGCGGCACGCTGCTCCTTCTTGGTGTCGGCCTGCTGGAGCAGCGTCAGCTTGACCATCTGCTGGGTGATCGACGAGCCACCCTGCACGACGCCGCTGGCGGCGGAGTTGGTCAGCAGGGCGCGTACGGTGCCCTTGACGTCGAGCGCGCCGTGCTCGTAGAAGCGGTAGTCCTCGATGGCGACGATGGCCTTGACCATCGTGCGTGAGATCTGGTCGAGCGAGACGTTGACGCGGTTCTGGTCGAAGATCGTCGCGATCGTCTCGCCCTTGCCGTCGACGATGCGGGTCTTCTGCGGCAGCGCGTCGGTCTCGAGCTCGGTCGGGAGCTGGTCCATGGTGTCGGCGACGCTGCGTGTGGTCACGCCGACGACCGCGGCGAACGGGATCGCCAGGCCGGCCACCACGACCCCCAGGACGGCGGCGACGGCCACCATCACCCCCAGGTGCGAGAGCACCTGGGGGAAGGACGGACGCTCGGAACGTGGCCTCGACATGGCTCCAGGGTACGTGAGAGCGCGCAGCGCGCCGGATTCGTCGAGGGTCACCCCTGGTGCCTGGTCATCACGAATGACTAGTCATTTAGGACTACACAAGTTGGGCCTAACGAGGCTTACCGATCCTGAGCGGGTTCTTTACCTTTAGGGACGTGGGATAGGCCGAGGTGGCGTCATGGGGACGCAGCCTGATCTCGGAAGATGTGGGGACATCAATCATGTGGGTAGAAGACTGGGCGCCACGCGCCGCATGCAAGGCTGCACAGCCGGACCAGCTGTTCGTCCGTGGAGCCGAGCAGAACAAGGCCAAGCAGCTGTGCGCGGGTTGTCCCGTGCGCACCGAGTGCCTCGCTGAGGCGCTCGACAACCAGATCGAGTGGGGCGTCTGGGGGGGCATGACCGAGCGCGAGCGCCGGGCCCTGCTCCGTCGTCGTCCCGCCGCGTCCTGGCGCACCGTGCTGGAGACCGCCCGCGAGGGCGCCCAGCCGCAGCCGGCACCGGCCGGGGTCTGAACCTCTAGCGCCGCAACGCCTGAGCCGCCCGGGAGGGAGGGTTCAGGCGTTGCTCTGCGTCCGGACCCGGGTGGTGATGCCCGTCACGAGCCGGCGAGGAGCTGCCCGACACGTCGCAGCCCGGCGAGGTCGTGCACGTCCCCGGCCAAGGCCGGGACGACGGCTGTGGCCACCTGGGGGTGGGCGGTCGCGAACCGCTCCCGCAACCTCGCCTCCCGCTCGACCATGCGCATCTGGTCGGCGTGCAGCCGCAGCATGCCGGCGGTGAGCGACGTCGGGTCCTCGTGGCGCAGGCGCTCGGCCGCGGTCATCGACTCGTCGGCGGAGAGGTCGCCCGAGGGTGCCGGGCTGGCCCGGTTGACGATCAGTCCCGCCAGCGGCATGCGGTCCTCGCTGAGCCGCTCGACGAAGTAGGCCGCCTCTCGCAGGGCGTCCGGCTCCGGGGCTGCCACGACGAGGAACGCCGTGCCGTCGTGCTGGAGCAGCGCGTAGGTCTTCTGGGCGCGCTGGCGGAAGCCGCCGAAGACTGTGTCGAGCGCGGCGACGAAGGTCTGCAGGTCACCGAGGACCTGGCCGCCGAGGATCTTGGTGAGCGCGTTGGTGATGATCCCGAAACCGGCGGTCATCAGCTTGGCCGGGCCGCGAGCCGGAGCCAGCATCAGCCGGATGAAGCGGCCGTCGAGGAAGCTGGAGAGCCGTTCGGGGGCGTCGAGGAAGTCCAACGCGGAGCGCGACGGCGGGGTGTCGACGACGATCAGGTCGTAGGCGCCGTCCCCACCCTCCGGACCGGACTGGGCGTGGATCTGGCCGAGCTTCTCCATCGCCATGTACTCCTGGGTGCCCGCGAACGAGCTGGACAGCGCGATGTAGAAGGGGTTCTCCAAGATCTGCTTGGCCTTCTCGGGGCTGGCCTGGCTCTCGACCACCTCGTCGAAGGTGCGCTTCATGTCGAGCATCATCGCGTCGAGCTTGCCGCCGGCCGCCGGGTCGACCGCGGCCACGGGTCGTGGGGTGTTGTCGAGCGCCTCGATCCCCATGGACTGGGCCAGGCGCCGGGCCGGGTCGATGGTGAGCACGACGACCTTGCGGCCGCGCTCGGCGGCGCGCAGGGCGAGCGCGGCCGACGTGGTGGTCTTGCCCACGCCGCCGGAGCCGCAGCACACGATGATCCGGGTGGCCGGGTCGTCGATCAGGGCGTCGACGTCGAGCGCCCGGATCCCGGGAGTGCTCGCGGTGCCGCTGGGCCCGACGCGGGTGCGTGCCTTCGTCATGCCATCCCCTGCTCTCGGAGGCTCGCGGCCAGCTCGTAGAGGGCGCCGAGGTCGACGCCCTGCGGCAGGCGCGGCAGCTCGTACGTCGGGACACCGAGGTCGGCGACCAGCCCCCGCTGGGAGTCCTCGAGCGCTCGGCGCTCGGCGTGGTCGCGGGCCTCGACGAGCAGACCGTCGACCAGCGCCGGGTCGTGGCGCACGCCGGCGCTCTTGAGGTCGGAGGTCACCCGCTCGCGGTCGATCGAGCCGCTGCGGGCGTCGGCGAGGTCGTCGGCCGCCAGGTCCTGCGGACGGATCAGGTTGACCACCACGCCACCGACCGGCAGGTCGACCGAGCGCAGCTCGGCGATCCCGTCGGCGGTCTCCTGCACCGGCATCTCCTCCAGGACGGTCACCAGGTGCACGGCGGTCCGCGGCGAGCGGAAGAGCGTCATCATCGTGTCGGACTGTGACTTGATCGGCCCGACCTTCGCCAGGCCCGCGAGCTCGTTGCTGACGTTGAGGAACTGCACGATGCGACCCGTCGGTGGCGCGTCCAGGACGACGGCGTCGTACTGGATGGCGCCCTTGTTGCGGCTGTTGCGCTCCACCGCCTCGAAGAGCTTGCCCGTGAGCAGCACGTCGCGGACGCCCGGGGCGATCGTGGTGGCGAACTCGATGACGCCGAAGCGGTCGAGGGCGCGACCGGCGCGACCCAGCTTGTAGTAGAGCGAGAGGTACTCCAGGAGCGCCGACTCGGGGTCGATGTGCAGCGCATGCACGACGCCGGGAGTGCCGTCCTCGGCGGGCAGGCCTGTCGTGAGGCGACGCTCCACGGGAGGCAGCGGGTCGACGTCGAACATCCGGGCGATGCCCTGACGGCCCTCGACCTCGCACAGCAGCACGTTCTTGCCGCGGGTGGCCAGCGCGAGCGCCAGCGCCGCCGCGACGGTCGACTTGCCGGTGCCGCCCTTGCCCGTGACGACGTGGAGGCGGACCTTGGGCCAGTCTCTCGTCCGCTTCTCGCTCACGGACCGAATGCTAGGGCGTGGGTCCTGAGGCGGTGCGGGGACGGCGCAGGGAGCGGGACAGCTCGTGGGCCTCGTGGAGCAGCAGGCTGCCCAGCTCGCGTCGGCGGCCCTCGTCGAAGCGCCGCTCGATGCCGGTCAGGCTGAGTGCCCACGCGGGCTGCTCGTCGGCGTCGAAGACCGCCGCGCCCATGCCCCAGCTGCCCTCGACGATCAGGCCCGGGTTGAGCGCCCAGCCGCTGGCGCGGGTCTCGGCCACGCGACGTCGTACGGCGTGGGGTGCGTGGTCCGGGCCGTGGGCGGGTGTCAGGTCGACCCGCCCGAGGAAGTCGTCGATCTCGGGATCGGGGAGGAAGGCGAGGACGGCCATGCCGGCGGAGGCCACACCGAGCGGGAAGCGGATGCCCTCGACCAGCACGTGCGAGCGGATCGGGAAGCTGCCGTCCTCGCGGAGCAGGCAGATGGTCTCGTCGCCCCGCCGTGCGGAGAGGAACGCGCTCTCGCCGGTCGCCACGGCCAGCCGGCGCACGTGGGGCTGGGCGATCGCCGTGACGTCGTAGCGCGACCCGGCGGCGGAGCCGAGGAAGAACAGCTCCGGGCCCAGCTGCCACCGACCGGTGCCCGGGTCGCGGTCGACCAGGCCCTCGGCGAGCAGGGAGGTGAGGAGGCGGTGGACGGTCGGGCGCGCCAGCCCGCACTCACGGGCCAGGGTGGAGGTCGTGGCACCGCTCGGCTCGTGGGCCGAGACCGCACGCAGGACCGCGCCGACGCGACCGACGACGTCGGTGGGGGTGTCCATTGGGTGGACGCTACCGTCTCCGATGGCTCACTGTGCGACTGATTCCCGTCTGCTGGGTGGTCGGGTGTTGACCCCGTCCACCGGGCTGCGTTGGATCGGCCCATGGACAAGGTGATGAGCTCGGCGGCTGCGGCCGTGGCCGACATCCCCGACGGCGCGACGTTGTCGGTGGGTGGCTTCGGGTTGTGCGGGATCCCCTCGGTGCTGATCGACGCGCTGCTGGTGGCCGGCACGACCGACCTCGAGGCGGTGTCGAACAACTGCGGCGTCGATGACTGGGGCCTGGGACGGCTGCTGATGGCGAAGCGGATCCGCCGCATGGTGTCGTCGTACGTCGGGGAGAACAAGGAGTTCGCCCGGCAGTACCTCTCCGGGGAGCTCGAGGTCGAGCTGACGCCGCAGGGCACGCTGGCCGAGCGGATGCGCGCGGGCGGGTCGGGCATCCCGGCCTTCTTCACCGCGACCGGCGGTGGCACGCAGGTCGCCGAGGGCGGCATCCCGTGGCGCTACGACGCCGAGGGCGACGTCGTCCTGTCGTCGCCACCCAAGGAGACCCGGGACTTCGGAGGGCGCGAGTACGTCCTCGAGGAAGCCATCACCGCCGACTTCGGCCTGGTGCGTGCCTGGAAGGGTGACCGTCACGGCAACCTCGTCTACAAGGACTCGGCGCGCAACTTCAACCCCCTCGCCGCGATGTGCGGCCGGGTCACGATCGCCGAGGTGGAGGTGCTCGTCGAGCCCGGCGAGATCGAGCCCAACGACGTCCACACGCCCGGGGTCTACGTGCAGCGGGTGGTCGAGCTGACGCCGGCCCAGGCTGCCGACAAGCGCATCGAGAAGCGGACCGTGCGTCCTGCTGCTGAGGAGAGCTGACATGAGCTGGACGCGTGAGGAGATGGCCGCCCGGGCGGCCTCGGAGCTGAGCGACGGCTCCTACGTCAACCTCGGGATCGGGCTGCCGACCCTGGTGCCCAACTACGTCGCCGACGACGTCGAGCTGGTGCTCCAGAGCGAGAACGGCGTGCTCGGCACCGGAGCCTGGCCGGTCGACGGCGAGGAGGACCCCGACCTGATCAACGCCGGCAAGGAGACCGTCACCCTGCGCAAGGGCGCCTCGATCTTCGACTCCGCGACCTCCTTCGGGATGATCCGCGGCGGCAAGATCGACGCCGCGATCCTCGGCGCCATGCAGGTCTCGGCGGCCGGCGACATCGCCAACTGGATGATCCCCGGCAAGATGGTCAAGGGGATGGGCGGCGCGATGGACCTGGTCCACGGCGCCAAACGGGTCATCGTGCTGATGGAGCACGTCGCCCGCGACGGCTCCTACAAGATCGTCGACGAGTGCTCGCTGCCCTACACCGGCCGCGCCGTCGTCCAGCGGATCATCACCGACCTGTGCGTCCTCGACGTGCTGCCTGACGGCGGGGGGCTCACCCTGGTCGAGCTCGCGCCCGGGGTCACCGAGGACGAGGTGCGCGAGAAGACCGAGCCGACGCTGGTCTGAACGCGGCCCTCAGTGGATGTGTGTCTCGCACGAACCAAGCGCACTCGTCGGCCGAGTTGCGCGCGCTGTGCCTCGCTGACGGGATCGGGTCGTGTGCCGCTCGCAGCGGCCGAGCGCGGCCTGCGACACACGACCCGATTGGTCGCGGCGATCGCAATGCCTGACCGGATCCTGGAGGTACCGTCCACGGCTCTTCCTGCTCCGACGTCGATGACCGCGGGGCACAGTGCTGAAGAGTGCGGTGGATCGCACGTGGCTGGTGCGTGCGATCGACCGCAGTGTCGAGATCCGTCCGCGTCTGCCGCGAAGCTTGCGGTCATGCTGAGAGCCGGCTGCTCCGTAGCCGGACGTACGCAATACGGATTGAGCCGTTGCTGTCCCGCTCGAGCAGGGCGGCGAAGGGACCCATGGGTACGTTCGGCTACGAGGTCGTGGTGGTGACCGAGTCAGAGCTGCCCGAGCCAGGGGTGCTCCGGCGAGGTCAGGGTCAGGGAGCGCACCAGCCAGGCCCGCTGGTCCGGGTCGAGGACGTCCTTCATCATCTGGAAGTCGGCCTCGTCCTTGGGGCGCGGGGTCTTGCTCTTCT
>NZ_JANNML010000155.1:0-2221 GCF_031397825.1 Nocardioides sp. | reverse complement strand
ACCAGGCGATGCGCGACCTCGCGATCGGCATCATCCGCTCGGTCGGCGTCGACACCGGCGGCTGCAACATCCAGTACGCCGTCAACCCGGCCGACGGCCGCCTGATCGTCATCGAGATGAACCCGCGCGTCTCGCGGTCCTCCGCCCTGGCGTCGAAGGCCACCGGCTTCCCGATCGCCAAGATCGCCGCCAAGGTCGCCATCGGCTACACCCTCGACGAGATCGCCAACGACATCACCACCCGCCCCGACGGAAAGAGCACCCCGGCCAGCTTCGAGCCGACGCTCGACTACGTCGTCGTGAAGATCCCGCGCTTCGCCTTCGAGAAGTTCCCCGGGGCGGACCAGACCCTCACGACCCACATGAAGTCGGTGGGCGAGGCGATGGCGATCGGGCGCAACTTCACCGAGGCGCTGCAGAAGGCGCTGCGCTCGCTGGAGAGCCCGGACGCGGTCTTCGACTGGCAGAAGGACTATGACGTCGAGCTCGGCTCCGCAGAGTCCCGGGCCGCGCTGCTGCGCGAGATCGAGGCCCCGCACGACGGTCGCCTCAAGAAGGTCATGGACGCGCTGCGTGCCGGCGCGACCGCGCAGGAGGTCTTCGACCACACCAAGATCGACCCGTGGTTCGTCGACCAGCTGCTGCTGATCAACGAGATCGCCGAGGAGGTCACGGCCGCGCCGGAGCTGACGCCGGTGCTGCTGCGCCGCGCGAAGCGGCACGGCTTCTCCGACGCCCAGATCGGCAAGATCCGGGGGATGACGCCCGACGTCGTACGCGGGGTGCGGCACGCGCTGGGGATCCGACCGGTCTACAAGACCGTCGACACCTGTGCGGCGGAGTTCGCGGCCTCGACGCCCTACCACTACTCCTCCTACGACGAGGAGAGCGAGGTCCAGCCCCGCGAGCGGCCGGCCGTGATCATCCTGGGCTCCGGGCCCAACCGGATCGGGCAGGGCATCGAGTTCGACTACTCCTGCGTGCACGCCTCGCTCGCGCTGAGCTCACCGTCGATGCCGGGCGGTGGCTACGACACGATCATGGTCAACTGCAACCCGGAGACCGTCTCGACCGACTACGACACCTCCGACCGGCTCTACTTCGAGCCGCTCACCCTCGAGGACGTGCTCGAGATCGTGCACGCCGAGACGCTGGCCGGCCCCGTCGCCGGGGTCATCTGCCAGCTCGGCGGCCAGACCCCGCTGGGCCTGGCCCAGGGGCTCGAGGACAACGGCGTGACGATCGTCGGCACCTCGCCGGCCGCCATCCACCTCGCGGAGGAGCGCGGTGCGTTCGGCCGCGTGCTGCGTGACGCCGGGCTGCCGGCACCCAAGTACGGCATGGCGACCAGCTTCGAGGACGCCCACCGGATCGCGGCCGAGATTGGCTACCCGGTCATGGTGCGCCCGTCCTACGTCCTGGGCGGGCGCGGCATGGAGATCGTCTACGACGACGACTCCCTCGAGGGCTACATCGGTCGCGCGACCCACATCAGCCCGGCCCACCCGGTGCTGGTCGACCGCTTCATCGACGACGCGGTCGAGATCGACGTGGACGCGCTCTACGACGGCACCGAGCTCTTCCTGGGTGGCGTGATGGAGCACATCGAGGAGGCCGGCATCCACTCCGGCGACTCGTCCTGCGCGCTCCCGCCGATCACCCTCGGTGCGGCCGAGATCCTGCGGATCCGCAAGGCGACCGAGGCGATCGCCGCGGGCGTCGGCGTGCGCGGGCTGCTCAACATCCAGTTCGCCCTGGGCTCCGACGTGCTCTACGTCCTGGAGGCCAACCCGCGCGCCAGCCGCACGGTCCCGTTCGTCTCCAAGGCCACGGCCACCCCGCTGGCCAAGGCGGCCGCGCGGGTCATGATGGGCGAGACCATCGCCGAGCTGCGCACCGCCGGGATCCTGCCGGCCCGGGGCGACGGCGGCACGCTGCCGGCCGACCAGCCGATCGCGGTCAAGGAGGCGGTGATGCCGTTCAACCGGTTCCGCACCCCCGACGGTGCGCAGGTCGACACCATGCTCGGCCCGGAGATGAAGTCGACCGGGGAGGTCATGGGCTTCGACGCCGACTTCGGCACCGCCTTCGCCAAGGCCCAGGCCGCGGCGTTCGGCTCGCTGCCGCGCTCGGGCAAGGTCTTCGTCTCGATGGCCAACCGCGACAAGCGGCACATGATCTTCCCGATCAAGGTGCTCGCCGACCACGGCTTCGAGATCCT
>NZ_JANNML010000097.1:0-1806 GCF_031397825.1 Nocardioides sp. | reverse complement strand
CTGGCCGCCGTCGCCGTCGTACGCCGCGGGCGGCTGGACCGTGTGGAGCGGATGACGGGAATCGAACCCGCGTAGTCAGTTTGGAAGACTGAAGCTCTACCATTGAGCTACATCCGCGTGGCGCTCGTCGGGCTCCCGGGTGAGCGGGGCCAGGTCGTTGCCGCGGACCATGGTGCCACACCAGCGGCCCCATCCATGACACGACGTGACTCGGTCGCGGCAGGTCGAGAAGCGGCCGTTTCGACAGGCCCAGTCCCGCTGACTAGACTCCCGGGGGTTCCACAACCGGGGCGTAGCGTAGTGGCTAGCGCGCCTGCTTTGGGAGCAGGAGACCGCAGGTTCGAGTCCTGTCGCCCCGACAGCGCGTCCCGTCCGACCAGGCTTTCCCAGGCCGCCCGGACACCAGCACGATCCGCCCGACCAGTCCCGACCTGCCCGACGACTTGCCGTGCAACCAGGTCACCGCACCTGCACGGCCGCATCCGCTGAGAAACCCGAGGAGACACCCCTGTGAAGAGCACCGTCGAGACCCTGAGCCCCACGCGGGCGAAGCTCACCGTCGAGGTGCCTTTCGAGGAGCTGAAGCCCAGCCTCGACAACGCCTACAAGAAGATCGCCTCGCAGATCAACGTGCCCGGCTTCCGCCGCGGCAAGGTGCCGGCACCCATCATCGACCGCCAGGTCGGTCGGGGCGCCGTCCTCGACGAGGCCATCAACGAGGCGCTGCCGGGTCTGTACATCCAGGCGCTCCAGGAGAACGAGCTGGAGCCGCTGGCGCAGCCCGAGATCGACATCACCAAGCTCGAGGACAACGAGACCCTGGAGTTCACCGCCGAGGTCGACGTCAAGCCCGAGATCACCCTGCCGTCCCTGGACGACCTCGAGGTGACCGTCGACGACGTCGCCGTCACGGAGGCGGACGTCGAGGAGCAGGTCGAGGCGCTGCGCGAGCGCTTCGGCACCCTCACCGACGTCGAGCGCGCCGCCGAGGAGGGTGACTTCGTCGTCATCGACCTCAAGGCCAGCAAGGACGGCGAGATCGTCGAGGGCGGCGAGGCCGCCGGCGTGAGCTACCAGGTCGGCAAGGGCGGCATGCTCGACGGGCTCGACGAGGCCCTGCGCGGCATGAGCGCCGGCGACACCGCCACGTTCACCAGCCAGCTCGCCGGGGGAGACCTCGAGGGTGAGGACGTCGAGGTCGAGGTCAGCGTCACCGCGGTCAAGGAGCAGCATCTCCCCGAGCTCGACGACGAGTTCGCGCAGATGGCCTCCGAGTTCGACACCATCGGTGAGCTCACCGACGACGTCCGGGTCCGGCTGGGCAACGGCAAGCGCCTCGAGCAGGCCGCCGCCGCCCGCGACGCCGTGCTGGAGAAGGTGCTCGACCTGACCGAGATCCCCGTCCCCGACTCGCTGGTCGCTGAGGAGCTCGTCGCGCGTCGTCAGGGCATCGAGCAGCAGCTCGCGATGGCCGGCATGACGATGGAGGCCTACCTCGACGCCGAGGAGCAGACCGTCGACGAGTTCGAGGCCGAGCTCGAGAAGCGCGTCCGCGACGCCGTGGCGGCGCAGTTCGTCCTCGACCAGATCGCGGTCAACCAGGAGCTCGGTGTCGAGCAGCAGGAGCTCACCGAGCACATGCTGCGTCGGGCCCAGCAGTCGGGACAGAACCCGCAGGAGTACGTCCAGCACATGGTGGAGCACAACCACCTGCCCGAGCTGGTCTCCGAGGTACGTCGTGGCAAGGCCCTCGCGCTCGTGGTCGAGCAGGCCACCGTCACCGACGAGTCCGGCAACCACGTCGAG
>NZ_JANNML010000095.1:0-32409 GCF_031397825.1 Nocardioides sp. | reverse complement strand
CCCCCCCCCCCCCCCCCCCCCCCCCCCCCCCCCCCCCCCCCCCCCCCCCCCCCCCCCCCCCCCCTTCTCCGCTTGCGCCCGTCGGCCCCCCCCCCCCCCCCCCCCCCCGACTCGGCAGGTCAGCGCAGGACCGGCGGGTTGCGGATCGTCAGCCACGACAGCGCCCCGCCGGCGACCAGCAGCCCCGCGCAGACCAGCAACGCGGAGGAGTAGGCGGCGTCGAGGGCGACCGGGTCGGCGTACTGCTCCCCGCCGAGGCCCACGGCCACCGGCAGGGCGGCGACCGCGAGCAGGGAGCCGGCGCGGGAGACGGCGTTGTTGACGCCGCTCGCGATGCCGGCGTGCTCGTCGGGGGCCGCGGCGAGGACGGTGGCCGTCAGCGGGGCGACGAGCAGCACCAGCCCGAGGCCGAAGACCGTGATCCCCGGCAGCACGTCGCGCCAGTAGACGACGTCAGCACCGATGCGCAGCAGGAGCAGCGTGCCGACGGCCATCGCGACCGGGCCGACGGTGAGCGGCAGCCGCGGGCCGAGCCGGGCGCCGAGCGCACCGCCGCGGGCGGCCAGCAGGAGCAGGCACAGCGTCATCGGCAACGTGGCCGTGCCGGCGGCCAGCGCTCCGTAGCCGCCGACGGTCTGCAGCTGCAGCGTCAGGAAGAAGAGGATCGCGCCGAGTGCGGCATAGACGAGCAGGGTCATGGCGTTGGCCGCAGCGAAGGTCCGGTCGGCGAAGATGCCCAGGTCGAGCATCGGCTCGCGCTCACGCCGCTCGACCAGCACGAACGCCGCACCCGCGAGGACCGCCAGCCCGCCGGCGTACGGCGCCAGGGCGCCGCCCCACTGGATCAGGGCGTACGTCGTGCCGCCGAGCGCCGCGGTCGCCAGCAGCGCCCCCGTCACGTCGAGGTGGGCCGACGCGTGCGGATCGCGCGTCTCGGGCACCGCGCGCTGCGCGACGACGACGGTCACCAGGGCCAGAGGAGCGTTCACCAGGAAGATCCAGCGCCACGAGGCCTGGTCGATGAGCACCCCGCCGACGAACGGGCCGAGCGCGGCGGCGATCCCGCCCAGGCCCGACCACGCCCCGATCGCGCGCGCCCGGTCGTCGTGGGCGAAGGCGCCCTGGATCATCGCCAGGCTCCCGGGCGTCAACATCGCGCCGCCGACGCCCTGGAGGACCCGGGCCAGGATCAGCACCTCGGGCGTGGTCGCGAGCCCGCACAGCAGCGAGGCACCGGCGAACCAGACGGTGCCGACGACGAAGACCCGGCGCCGACCGAAGCGGTCGCCCAACGAGCCGCCCAGCAGGATCAGGCTGGCCAGCGACAGCAGGTAGCCGTTGGTGATCCACTGCAGCTCCGCCAGGCTGGCGTCGAGGTCCTCCCCGATGCTGCGCAGCGCGACGTTGACCACCGTGCCGTCGAGCATGGTCATGCCGGAGCCGAGGGCCGCGGCCGCGATCACGGCCCGTCCGGTCGGCGTCCCGAGCCGTACGACGCCGGCACCCGCATCGCTCACGCGGCTGACTCTAGGGGTCGCCCCGCCGTGCCGAGTCGGCGCGATGTTGCACCGGTTGCAACATTGCGCCGACTCGGCTCAGCGCAGGACGCGCTCGGCGATCCAGGCGATGTCGCGTGCGGTGTCCTCGGGCGAGCCGCTGGGCTGCATCACGTGGCTCAGCACCACCCGGACGACCATGTCGATCGCTGCGTCGAGCCGGGCGGGGCCGAGGTCGAGGCCATAGGGGGCGATCCGCTCGGCGATGACCCCCTTGGCCACCACCAGCAGCGAGTCGGCGTGGGTGGTGAGGAGCGGGAGGAGCTCGGTGTCGGCACCGTGTGTCGCCGACACGACCGCGTGCAGCAGGGGGTTGCCGTGGGCGAGCTCGAGGACGGTCTGGGAGGCGCCCTGGATGGCCCCCACCAGGTCGTCGGGGTGGGCGTCGAAGGCCACGCTGACCACGCCCATGAAGCGGTCGAGCTCGCGCAGGATCATCGCCTCCGCAAGGCCGGCCTTGGTGCCGATCTCGTTGTAGACCGTCTGCCGGCTGACCCCCACAGCATCGGCCAGCTTGGCCATCGTGACGTGCGACCAGCCCATCTCGGACGTGAGCCCGACGGCCGCGTCGACCACGCGCTCACGCATGGTCTCGACGGGCGGCAGGCTCACGTCCGACAGGGTAGTCATCAGTCCCTGAGCGTCAGCGCCAGGACGGGGCAGGCCTGTACGGCGGCGAAGACCTGGGCCCGGTCGGACTCCGGCGGCGAGTCGTCGAGCACGGTCATGACCTCGTCGCCCTCCGGTGTCTCCGTGACCTCGAAGTAGTCGTGGGCCATCGCCTCGCACATGCCGAGGCCCTCGCACCTGCCGCGGTCGACCTCGATCTTCACGCCGACTCCACCGAGGTCAGGGGCACGAAGTCGACCTTCTCGCGGACGCCACAGTCGGGGCAGCACCAGTCGTCGGGGATCTCCGACCAGGCGGTGCCGGCAGCGAATCCCTCGAGCTCGTTGCCGACCTCGACCTCGTAGGTGTGGCCGCAGCCGGGGCAGCGGGCGGCCATCACCTCATCGGGCACCAGCGCCGCAGCAGCCGCCGCGTCGACCGAGGCCTGCTCGGCCGCGATCTCCTCGGCGGTCTGCTTCACCGGTGGCGGGTACTTCGCGAGGATCTTGTCCCGCTTGCGGGGCTGCAGGTTGGCCCGGGTCAGGTCGCCGTCGAAGTGCGCGAGCACCCGAGGGTCCATCACGCGGCGGTAGAGCGGCGGGAAGAGCGCGAGCGTGATCATCCCGGCGTAGCCGGTCGGCAGGACCGGTGACTCCTCGAAGTCGCGCAGGGTCTGGTAGCGACGGGTCGGGTTGGCGTGGTGGTCGCTGTGGCGCTGCAGGTGGTAGAGCAGCACGTTGGTGGCGATGTTGTTGGAGTTCCACGAGTGCGACGGGTCGACGCGCTCGTAGCGCTCCTTGCCGGGCTTGCCCACCTTCTGGCGCAGCATGCCGTAGTGCTCCATGTAGTTGACGACCTCGAGCAGCGAGAAGCCGATGACGGCCTGGAGCAGCAGGTAGGGGACGACCTCGAGACCCAGCCAGGCGACGACGCCGCCGAACAGGACGGCCGACATCAGCCAGGCGTTGAGCACGTCGTTGCCGATGCGGAACGGGTGCTGGTCACGACGGGCGTAGCGCTTCTTCTCCACGTGCCACGCGCTCTTGAGGGAGCCGGCGACAGTGCGGGGCCAGAAGGCGTAGAAGCTCTCGCCCATGCGGGAGGAGGCGGGGTCCTCGGGGGTGGCGACGCGCACGTGGTGGCCGCGGTTGTGCTCGATGTAGAAGTGGCCGTAGAAGCTCTGGGCCAAGGCGATCTTGGAGAGCCAGCGCTCGTTGGCCTCGCGCTTGTGGCCGAGCTCGTGGGCGGTGTTGATGCCGATCCCGCCGATGCAGCCGATCGACAGCGCCAGGCCGACCTTGTCCCAGGTGGTCAGGTCGCCGCCGATGCCGAGCGGGTCACCGCGGGCGATGAGGTACATCGCGCCGAGGAACCCGACGTACTGGATCGGCAGGAAGAGGTAGGTGACCCAGCGGTAGTACCTGTCCGCCTCGAGGGCCTCGATGGCCTCGTCGGGCGGGTTGGAGCGGTCGAGGCCGGAGAACAGGTCGATCGCGGGAACGATCACGAGGATCACCACGGGGCCGATCCAGAAGAACGCACCCACCCCGGTCGCGAGCCACGCGCCGTAGGCCAGGAAGGCGAGCGAGGGCACGACGAGCCCGATCAGCCACAGGTAGCGCTTCTTGTCGGTCCACTGGTCGCTCGAGCCGGACGGGACGGTGCTGTTGGCGACGCTCTCGGTAGGGATGTTCATCGTCAGCCTCCTTGCTGGTTTACAGGAAGGTAGCGTTTGTAAACGAGGTTGACAAGGGGTTGACGTTTGTAAAGTTTGTCGGAGTGCTCCCGCCCGCCTGCGGGCTCATCCGCTCCGTTGCTTCTTGCGCAGGCGGTCCAGCGCACCGGCCATCTGTTGCGCGACGGCCGGGGCGCCGAAGCAGCGGAAGTGGACCACGTGCCGGGCGGTCCTCAGCCCGATCGTCTTCGACACTCCCCGGCCACCGCTCAGCTCGACGCCCGTGACGTCGCGCAGGTTCAGGTCCACCATCGCCAGGCCCTGTCCCGTGCGAGAGGCCACGTAGTTGACGTGCAGGCCCGTCAGCGTGAGTCGACCCGGCACCCACGCGGCTCCGAAGGACGCCTGAAAGCGATCGAGGGCCGTGTCCGTGCCGCTGCCACCGGCGCCACCCGTCGTCTCGACCATGAGGTGGCCGCTCTTCGAGCTCAGCACTCCGTAGGACATGCTCGATATTCTGCGCCGACGAGATGTATACATCCAGGGGCATGTGGGTACTGGTCTAGATTTGGCTCGCGCCCAGGGCCAAAGGTCACCGCTCTCGGATCATCCCTCGTCATCGGCGCCCACCACTGGCACCCGCTGTGACGGGGCGTCACAATGACGCCACGAACGACGCGTCGAGGGGTGCACGATGACACAGCCGCAGGGCATGGGGCCCGCCTGCGCACGCTGTGGCGCGCCGTCCGTGACCGGGCGGTTCTGCACCAACTGCGGCGCTGCCGTCGGAGCCGCAGCGGACGCCGGCCCGCCCGCGGGCCTCGAGCCGGGGGCGCTGACGGCCACCGCTACCACGGGCCCCTCCGGCTTCACCCGCGCCATGCGTGCCGTCGCGCACTTCCGCACGCCGCTGGTCCTGCTGCCCCTCGTCGGCGCCCTCGTGGTCTCGGGCGGGATCGGCGCCCGGATGCTCTGGGAGCAGGTGCCCGGCCCCGAGCCCGAGGCCGCGACCGTCCGCTGCTGGGACGGTGAGAGCAGCACCGAGCCGCAGGACTGCGGGCTCCCCGAGGGGGTCGCCGGCCTCCGCTGGGTGTTCCCGTCCTTCCAGCCGGACGAGGACGAGTGCCGTGACGTGCTGCTCGCCAACCCCGCCTTCACGCGCCCCACGATGTGGGAGTGCACCGTCGAGGTCGGCGGTGCCCCTGTCGTCATCACCTACAGCGAGCTGACCGGCGTCAAGCCGGCTCGTGCGTTCATCCAGCGCGAGTACGGCGACGCGGAGCGGCTCACCGTGGAGGCCGACAACGGCACCCCGGTGCGCTTCGAGTGGCGCCGCGAGCTCGACGGCCAGGACGGCCCGACGGGCTTCGTCGTCACGTCGATGTACGTCGACCTGCCCTACGCCGTGGAGGTCCGCGCCGAGGACCGCGTGCTGCGCGAGGACGCGCTGGCGACGGTCGTCAGGTTCCGTGGGGTGGCCTCGATCAGCTATCGCTGATCGCCCCGGATCGCCGCCGCGACCGCCTTGGGCACGTCGGGGTGGAAGACGCTGGGGATGATGAAGCTGGAGTTGAGCTCCTCGTCCTTGACGACCAGGGCGATGGCCTCGGCCGCACGCAGCAGCATCTCCACGGTGATCTCGGAGGCGCGGGCGTCGAGCAGTCCGCGGAAGACCCCGGGGAACGCCAGCACGTTGTTGATCTGGTTGGGGTAGTCGGAGCGGCCGCTGGCCACGACCGCGGCGTACTTGTCGGCCTCGGCGGGGTCGACCTCCGGGTCGGGGTTGGCCAGCGCGAAGACGACCGCCTCGGGTGCCATGTCCTGGATCCACTCGGCCTGGAGCACGCCGGGGGCGCTCACCCCGATGAAGACGTCGGCGCCAGCCAGGCCGGCGCGCAGGTCTCCGGTGACCAGGCGGGGGTTGGTCGCCTCGGCGAGCTGCTTCTTGGCCGGCGACAGGCCCGGCAGGTCCGGTACCAGGCAGCCCTCACGGTCGAAGACCACCACGTCGGTGACGCCCGCCGCCAGCAGCAGCGTGACGATGGCCGAGCCGGCGGCGCCGGCTCCGGACACGACGACGCGAGCGGCGGCAAGGTCCTTCTTGACCACGCGCAGCGCGTTGGTGAGCGCCGCCAGGACGACGATCGCGGTGCCGTGCTGGTCGTCGTGGAAGACCGGGATGTCGAGGCTCTCGCGCAACCGGCGCTCGATCTCGAAGCACCGGGGCGCCGCGATGTCCTCGAGGTTGATGCCGCCGAAGCCGGGGGCGATCATCTCCACCGCACGCACGATCTCGTCGGTGTCCTGGGTGTCGAGACAGATCGGCCAGGCGTCGATGTCGGCGAACCGCTTGAAGAGCGCGGCCTTGCCCTCCATGACCGGCAGCGCGGCGCCGGGGCCGATGTTGCCGAGGCCCAGCACGGCGGAGCCGTCGGTGACGACCGCGACCGTGTTGCCCTTGGAGGTCAGGCGCCACACGTCCTCGGGGTGCTCGGCGATCGCCATGCTGACCCGGCCCACGCCGGGGGTGTAGGCCATCGAGAGGTCGTCACGGTTGCGCAGGGGCACCTTGCTCTTGACCGAGATCTTGCCGCCGAGGTGGAGCAGGAAGGTGCGGTCGCTGACCTTGTAGACCTCGACGCCGGCGACCTGGTCGACCGCGACCTCGAGCTCCTTGGCGTGCTCGGCATCGCCCGCGGAGCAGGTGACGTCGAGGACCAGGCGCACGCTGGTCGACTCCGCGACGTCGATGGCGGTGACGATGCCACCCGCGGTGGCGATCGCCGTGGCGACCTGTCCCACGACGCCGTGGTCGGGCGCGGTGTGCAGGCGCATGGTGATCGAGTACGACGACGTGGTGGCGGAGTGTCTTGACACGCTCGCCACCTTGTCCCTCCCCCGGGGTTACGGGCAAGTCACAAGGGCGCAGGCTCCGACCACAACGACCACAACGGCCGCCCGCATCGACAATCAGGCCGGCCGTGACCGCCGTCACAATTGTGCACTTTCACCAATAGAGTGCAAGAATGCACTCCATGAGCAAAAGTGCATCGACCCGTGAACGACGCCGGCAGGAGACCGAGCACCGGATCGCCCTGTGCGCGCTGCGCCTCACCGACGAGCACGGGCTCGACGGCTTCACCATGGAGGACCTCGCCGACGCCGCCGAGGTGTCGCGCCGCACCCTGTTCAACTACTTCCCGAGCAAGCTCGACGCCGTGCTCGGCAGCCCGCCGGAGATCCCGCCGTCGGTGATGGCGACGTTCCACGCCGGCGGCCCCCACGGCCACCTCATCGACGATCTCGGGGTGCTGGTCCGTGTCGTCCTCGACGGCAAGGACATCACCCGTGACCAGATGGCCCTCGGGCGTCAGGTCATCACCGGCGAGCCTCGCCTGATCATGGCCGCCCACGCCCGCTTCGAGGAGATCACGGCCGAGTTCGTCGACGTGATCCTCGCCCGCGAGGGCCAGGACTTCGGCGCCGACCGGGCCCGGCTGCTGATCCGGCTGCTCGTGGCGCTCTTCGACGGCTGCCTCCCCGGCTCGGAGCACGAGCCCGAGCGCTCGCTGGCCGACCTCTACGACGACAGCCTGCGCGCCGCGCGCGAGCTCCTCGCCTGACCGCTCCACCCCACCTCTTCCTCCGCTCACCTTCCTCATCCCAGGAGACCCCGATGGCCACCCTGCTCCACCGACTCGGCAAGACGGCCTACCGCCGCTGGCCCCTCTTCCTCGCGGCGTGGATCGTCGCCATGGTCAGCGTCGGCGCGTTCGCCGCGACCATGTCCAAGCCGATGACCGACTCGTTCTCGATCCCGGGCATCCCGTCGGAGAAGGCCGCCGACCTCCAGGCCGAGCTCTTCCCCGGCGCCGTCGACGCCTTCGACCAGGCCACGGTCAAGGTGGTCGTAGCCGCCCCCGAGGGCGCCACGCTGGCCGAGCCGTCGTACGCCGCCCAGGTCGACGACCTGATCACCGCGCTGGCCGCGCTCCCGCAGATGCCGGAGACGCCGCTGGCCAACCCGGTGCGGCTCGCCGAGTCGCAGCGCGAGCAGATCGTGCAGGCGGCCACGGAGTCCGGAGGCTCCGTCGAGGCGGCGCAGGCCAACGCCGAGGCCATCTCGCCCCTGAGCGAGGACGGTCGGGTCGGGACCATCACCTGGGACTTCGACGTCGACACCGTCGCCGACGTGGAGCCCGCCACCATCGAGGCCCTGATGGAGGTCATGGACGACGCCAGCGGTGACGGTCTCACCGTCGAGGCCAACGGCTCCGGCACCACCGGCATGGCCGAGATCGGCGGCACGTCCGAGCTGATCGGCATCGGCGTCGCGCTGATCGTGCTGATCCTGACCTTCGGCTCGCTCATCGCCGCCGGCCTGCCGATCATCACCGCCATGGTCGGTGTCGGCCTCGGCATCACCGGCATCACCGCGATGACGGCCTTCACCGACATCGGCTCCACCACCCCGATGCTCGCGACGATGATCGGTCTCGCGGTCGGCATCGACTACGCCCTGTTCATCCTCGCCCGCTACCGCAGCGAGCTCCAGCACACCGACGACCGCGAGGAAGCGGTCGGCATCGCCGTCGGCACGGCCGGGTCGGCCGTCGTCTTCGCCGGCCTCACCGTGATCATCGCCCTCACGGCGCTGCTGCTGGTCGGCATCCCGTTCCTCGCGAGCATGGGTGTCGCCGCCGCTGCGACCGTCCTGGTCGCCGTCCTGGTCGCCCTCACGCTGCTGCCCGCCATCCTCGGCATGACCAAGTCGAAGGCGTTCGGCGGCCGGGTGCGGCACTACCGCCCCACCCGTGAGAGCAACGGCCTGATCCTCAACAACGGTGTCCGCTGGGCGCGCACGATCGCCAAGGCCCCGGTGGCCTTCGTGGTCGTCACGGTCCTCGGCCTCGGCGCCCTCGCGCTGCCGCTGCAGAGCCTGCACCTGGCCTTCCCCAGCGACAGCACCGCGTCGACCGACACCACCCAGCGCCAGGCATCCGACCTGGTGGCCGAGGCCTTCGGTCCCGGCCGCGACGCCCCGATGCTGCTGGTCGTCGACGCCCGCGACCTCCCCGAGGCCGACCGCGGCGCCGCGTTCGGCGAGGTGGCTGCCTGGGCGTCGGCCCAGGACGGTGTCGCCAACGCCCAGGTCGCGGGCACCAACGAGGACGGCTCCGGCGCGCAGCTCCTCGTCACGCCGGCCACCGGCCCGGAGGACACCGCCACCGAGAACCTCCTGACCGACCTGCGCGACGGCCAGGCGGGCATCGAGGACGAGACCGGCACGACGATCGGCGTGACCGGCCTGACCGCGATCACCACCGACGTCTCCGAGCGTCTGAGCAGCGCCCTGCCGCTCTACCTCGCGGTCGTCGTGGGCCTGGCCTTCATCCTGCTGATGATCGTCTTCCGCTCGATCCTGGTGCCGCTCACCGCCACGCTGGGCTTCCTGCTCTCGGTCCTGGCGACGCTCGGCGCGACCGTCGCGGTCTTCCAGGAAGGGCTGTTCGGGATCGTCGAGGGTCAGCCGATCGTCAGCTTCATGCCGATCTTCCTGATCGGCCTGGTGTTCGGCCTGGCCATGGACTACCAGGTGTTCCTGGTGACCCGGATGCGCGAGGCCCACGTGCACGGCATGTCGACCCGCGAGGCCGTGGTCGACGGCTTCCGCAACTCCGCGAGAGTCGTCGCCGCGGCCGGCGTCATCATGATCTCGGTCTTCGCGGCCTTCATCCTGATCGACGAGCCGATCATCAAGTCGATGGGCTTCGCCCTCGCCGTGGCCGTCTTCTTCGACGCCTTCATCGTGCGGATGACGCTGATCCCGGCGCTGATGTACCTCATGGGCGAGAAGGCCTGGTGGCTTCCCGCCTGGCTCGACAAGATCCTGCCCAACGTCGACGTCGAGGGCGAGAAGCTACCGCGTCCGCACCTCACCGGTCGGTCGCTGGAGGACGAGCTCGAGGACCTCGACCAGGACAGCTCGGTCAAGGTCTGACCCAGGTCAGCACGACGAAGGGCCCCTGGCGCACCTGCCGGGGGCCCTGCGTCGTACGACGGGGTGGTGGGCCTCCGGCGTGGAGTCGTGTGCCGGAGGCAGCGCTCAAGCGCTCGCTGCGGCACACGACCTGCGGGGGCGCGACACCGCGCACGCTGGCCGCCCGAGTCGTGTGCCGGAGGCAGCGCTCGAGCGCTCTCTGCGGCACACGACCCGCGGGGGGCGCCACACCGCGGGGCGCGACACCGCGCACGCCCGCTCCGGCTCACCTCAGGGCACGACGGCCCGCGCGAAGAACGTCAGCAGGTTGCCGTCGAGGTCGAGTGCCGCGAACTCACGGGTGCCCCAGCCCGTGTCCTGCGCCGAGCCGCCGTCGGTCGGGTGCAGCACGACGGCGAGCGCCAGCTCGTCGTGGAGGGTGTCGACCTCGTCGACCTCGATCCGGCAGCTGGCGGTACCGGCGATGAAGTCCTCGGCACCGGTGCGGACGGGGCAGTCGGCCAGGTCCGCCGGGTCGCGCAGGCGCCACCCGGTGTCGCCCGCCACCCACAGGTGCAGCTCCGCTGCGTCTCGTACGACGACCGCGAAGCCGGCGTCCTGGTGGCGGGCGACGAACCCGAGCCGGTCGGCGTAGAACGCGACCGCTCGGCCCACGTCGGTGACCGGCAGGGCAGGGACCGTGGTGCTCAGGCGCATCGGAGCCTCCGGGTGGCGGGGCTCCCCATGGTGCTACGTCCTGGGCTGCTTCGACAGGTGGTCGAGGAGGTTCTTGGAGAAGCGGTCGCCCATGGTCGCCATGACGCCCTTCATCGCGGTGGTGACCGCGGGTGAGGAGAGCCGTGGCAGCGGCAGGCTGGCGCAGATGTCGAGGCTGGTCACGAGCTGCGTCCCACCCTCGGCCTCGCTCAGCTCGTACCACCCGTTGACGCCGGCGCGCTCCTTCTCGCCGTCGGCCGGGTCGTGCTTGAACTCGATGCGCTCGAGGTCGGTGAGGATCATCCGCTCGGTGAAGACCGGGGCGAAGCCCACACCGAGCACCTCGAGGCCGCTCATCGACCAGCGCCAGTGCTCGCCGTCCTCGACGATCCTCTTGACGAAGGGCGTGAAGCGGGCCACGAGGTCGGGGTCGACGAGCACGTCCCAGATCTGCTGGCGGTCGTAGGGGACGAGGGCCTCGGCCTTCGTGCCTGCGGAGAAGGTCGCCATCCTCAGGCCTTCAGGGCCTTCTCGACGTCGCCCTTGATCTTCTCGGGCTTGGTGGTCGGCGAGTAGCGGCTGATGACCTGGCCGTCCTTGCCGACGAGGTACTTGGTGAAGTTCCACTTGATCTTGCTGCCGAGCAGGCCGCCCTTCTCGGAGCGCATCCACTGGTAGAGCGGGTGGGCGCCGTCGCCGTTGACCTCGACCTTGCTGAAGAGCGGGAACGTCACGCCGAAGTTGCGCTCGCAGAAGCCGGCGATCTCGGCGTCCTCGCCCGGCTCCTGGCCACCGAACTGGTCGCAGGGGAAGCCGAGGACGGCGAAGCCCTGGGTGTTGTAGGCGTCGTGGAGCTCCTGGAGCCCCTTGTACTGGGGCGTGAAGCCGCACTGCGACGCGGTGTTGACCACGAGGACGACCTGGCCGGCGTAGGCGGAGAGGTCGACGTCCTGGCCGTCGATGCTCGTCGCGCTGAAGGTGTGGAGAGAGCTCATGGACCTAGTGTCCCTGGCCGCGCCAAGTCCCGGCCCGGGTCTCACCCACCACTCACCCCACTCACCCCACCATGCGGCCGGTGGCACGCACCGGCTGCTGGTGGCCGGCCGGGTTGACGTGCCCGTCGAGGTGCACCCGCACGTGCCGGTCGCCGAGGTCGAGCACGACGAGGGCGTCGCCGATCTCGAGCACCTCGCCCTCCACGACGTAGGGTCAGCGCGTCGATCCGCTCGAGCGTGGACCCGGGCTTGCAGCGCACCAGGTCCTCGGTCGCCACCAGCTCGAGGGTGGGCGCCGAACGGCCGCGAGAGCGGAGCAGCAGGAAGCCCATGACCAGCAGGAACAGGTCGGCGGCCAGGGTGATCCACAGCCCGATCCGACCGGAGACCTGGCCCTCGACGACGTACGCCGACGGCTGGTCGGGCAGCACCCGGACGTCGAGCTGCCCGGTCTCGACGGCCTGGTCGTGCGTGGGCGCGTCGATGCGCGCGGTCCAGAGCGTCTGCTCGGGGTCGATGTCGGCGGGCAGGCGGAACTCCACGAGGTAGCCGGTCTCGTCGTCGGAGGTCACCTCACGGGTGTCGGTGACCGAGGCGGTCACGTCGGTCCCGGAGCGCTCGACGCGGCTCCTGGTCCAGGTGGAGTGCGCGAGCGGCAGGTTGACCAGCAGGACGAGCAGGGCGATCAGCAGCAGCGCCTTGCGACGGCTCCTCATGGCAGCCTCACCCATCCCTCACCCAACGTCACAGGACCTCGCCCGGGGGCGGCCACGGCTCACCCCAGGCGGTGCCGTGGACGATCTCGGCGAGGGGACGGCGGCTGCGCGGGCGCTGCTCGCGCTCCTGGTCTCGCTCGGGCACGTCCTCGGGGTTGCCGCGAGCACCGATCGCGATGCCGCTCATGACGCGGAAGTGGGCGGGCACCCCGAGTCCTTCGGCCACCGCCGCCTGGTCGAAGCCCCCGAACTGGTGGGCGTGCAGGTCCATCGCCCGCGCCTGGAGGGTGACGTGGGCAGCCGCCTGACCGAGGTCGTAGTGGGCCAGCGCCTCGCTGCGCCCGCCGTTGCCGTCCTCGTCGGGCGCGACCTGCGTGGCGGTGACCAGGACGAGCGACGCGCGCGGCACCCACCCGGCGTTGCCGCGGCTGAGGTGGGCGACGAGGACGTCGTGGCTCGCACTGCCGCGTTCGGCCACCACGAAGGCCCAGGGCTGGCTGTTGCCCGAGCTCGGTGCCCACTGCGCGGCGTGCAGCAGCGTGCCGATCTGCTCGTGGGTGAGCCGGTGCTGGTCGTCGAAGATGCTGGGGCTCCACCGCGAGCGCAGCGGCTCGGCCAGGTGCTCGGCTCCCGGCATGGGTGCGTGGTCCATGGCGTCAGTATCGCCGGTCGGCACAGGGGACCAGCGCTACCCGGCACGCCTCCGGCCCCAAGGTCCTTCCAAGGTCCGCTGGGCACCATGTCGAGATGATCCCCCTGGTGGCCCTCCTGGGCCTGGTCGCCTGGTGCGCGCTCGCGCTGCCGCTGGCCGTCGTCGTGGGTCGAGTGCTGCATGGTCCCGACGATCCGGGCGAGGAGTCGAGCCAGGACGGTCACGGCTCCAGGCTCCCGGCCTGAACGCCCCGACGGCTCACCAGGCCGCGGTGGTGCCCGTCGCATCGACGACGTAGGCGAGGAACGCGGCGAGCGCGTCGGGGTCCTGGTCGCGCTGCCAGCCGAAGGTGGTCGGGCGCAGGACACGGTCGTGCCAGAAGTGGCGGCTGCCGGCCGAGTCCGGCCGCGTGGCGACCAGCCAGACCGCTGTGTCGGCGCCGTCCTCGGCGGTGCGCAGCAGGGGCCCCATCACCTTGTTGAAGGTGGGCAGGCTCTCGGTCACCCCCGGGGTGGCGACCCAGCCCGGGTGCATGCTCTCGACCCGGATCGTGCCGCCGCGCAGACGGTGCGACCACGCGTCGGCCAGGACCACCTGCATCCGCTTGGTGCGCGCATAGCCCTGCACACCGTCGTACGCCGCCTCGCGGAACTCGATCTCGTCGGGCTCCGAGCGCAGGCCGGCGCCGTACATCCCACCCGAGGACATGAAGACCACCGACGAGCCCTCGGCGGCACCGAGGAGCGGGAGCAACAGCTCGGTCATCAGGTGCGGGCCGAGGACGTGGGCGGCCAGGGTGAGCTCGTGGCCCTGGGGGCTCTCCTCGCGCCGCTGGGTCATGGTGCCGGCGTTGTGGACGATGCCGTGGAGGGCGTCGACACGGCCGGTCAGGTCGGCGCACCAGGCGCGCACGGCTTCGAGGTCACCGATGTCGCACACCTCCTCGACGAGGTCGGCCGTCGGCACGTCGCGGCGCAGCTCCGCGGCATAGCGCGACACCTTCTCGGGGTTGCGGCCCAGCAGGTGCACCGTCGCGCCGAGGTCGAGGAAGGATCGAGCCATGGCCTCGCCGATGCCGGAGGTCGCGCCGGTCACCACGACGCGCTTTCCGTGCATCGAGCCGGGCGCCGGGTCGGCGGGCCACCAGCGCTTGCGCAGGCCGGAGCCGATCTTGGTGTAGCCCAGGACGAGCGAGCGGTCCAGGGCGGCGTCGAGGAAGGCGGTCGGGCTCATGACCCCGACAGTAGGGCGCCGGTCGAAACACCCACCGACGGGACCATCGCCCCTGGTGGGGCCGGACCGAGCGTGGTCAGGTTGCGTGCAGGTTCTCGGCAGCAGACTGCTCCGGTCACCCCCACTCCCCGTGAGGACCCCATGTTCGATCTCATCAACGGCATCCCCGTGCACCCGCTCGTCGTGCACGCCGTCGTCGTCCTCCTCCCCCTGGCCATGCTCGGCACCATCGCCATCGCCGTCCGGCCCCGGTGGCGGGTGACCTACGGGCCGCTCGTGGTCGGCTCCGCGCTGGTCGCCACGATCCTGTGCCCGGTCGCCACGTCCAGCGGCGAGGAGCTCGAGAAGCGCGTCGGTGACCCCGGCGAGCACGCCGACCTCGGCGAGAGCCTGGTGTGGTTCGGCCTCGCCCTGGTGATCTTCTCGGCGGCGCTGGTCTACCTCCAGCGCCGGCAGGACAAGGCGGTCGCCGCCGACGCGAGCGCCACCACGTCCACGAGCACCGTGCTCACTGTCGTCGCCGTGCTGGCCGTGGTGGCCGGTCTCGCGACCACCGTGCAGGTCTACCGCGTGGGCGACTCCGGCGCGAGGGCCGCCTGGGGGGACGCCGCCTCCTCCTCCGCAGGCGAGTAGGCCGACCCTCGACCCTCGACCGCGACGGGTCGCCTCGGGCCCCGCTTGCGGCATTCGCGAGTCGGCGGCCGACTCCGGCTGAGATGCTGCGCGCATGCCCCCGCACGCATCAGGTCGGCCGGCCCCGTTGGCCACCGACCCGGGGCTCCTGGCGGGCTTCGGCGTGCTCGCGCTGCTCGTCGGCGGCGACCTGCTGGCCGACGTGCTCCTGACCGCGACCTACACGGCCAGTGCGATCGTCGCCTCGATGCTGACCGATGCCCGTCGTACGACGGGTGTCGCTGCCGTGGGCGTGCTCCTCGCCTTCGCGATGGGCTACGTGCGCAGCGACGCCGGCGAGATGGAGTGGATCCTGCGGGCGTCCCTCGGCTCCGGCCTCGGCGTGCTCGCCGTGGTCTCCGCCCACGTGCGCGACAAGCGCGAGGACCGGCTGCGGCGCATGACGATCATCGCCGCGACGGCCCAGCAGGCGCTGCTCAGCTCGCTGCCGAGCTCGATCGGCGGGCTGGCGATGGCGTCGCGCTACGTCTCGGCGACCAGCGAGGCACTCGTCGGCGGCGACCTCTACGAGGTGGTGCCGACGCCGTGGGGGGTGCGAGTGATCGTCGGCGACGTCAAGGGCAAGGGCATCGAGGCCGTCCAGGTCGCCGCGGCCGTGCTCTCGGCCTTCCGGCACACCGCCGGTGACGAGCCCGACCTGGCTGCGGTCGCCCGCACCCTCGACGCGACGATCCGCCGGTTGCTCTCCGACGAGGACTTCGTGACGGCCGTGATCGCGGAGTTCGGGCCCGACCGGCTCACGCTCGCCAACTGCGGGCACCCCGCGCCCGTACTGGTCACCGACGCCACGACCACGGTGCTCGAGCCGGCGGACGCCACCGTGCCGCTCGGCCTGGGGGCCAATCCACTGCTGGCCGTGCACGACTGGCCGGTCGACGGACGGCTGCTGCTGCACACCGACGGGCTCAGCGAGGCCCGGGGCCACCGGGGACTCTTCTTCCCCCTCGACGACGTGGCCGACGGGCTGGCACGCGGATCGCTCGACGAGGCGCTCGACGAGCTGGTCGCGGCGCTCCTGCGCCACGCCAACGCCGAGATCGGCGACGACCTCGCGCTCGTGCTCATCGAGCACCAGAACCGGCCCACCTCCTGAGCCGACAGCGACCCGACAGCGACCCGTCGGCGATCCGACAGCGATCGGCGACCCGTCACATCCCATGACAGCCGTTATGTCGCCCGCTAGGTTGCTCGGGCGGACATCGACGTCCGCCCGTCACAGGAGCGTGTGCCATGGGGTTCATCTCGCCCAACCTGCCGGACCTCGACCGGGAGGCGTGGGCCCGCGGCTCGCGCATGGAGCGGATGCGGCCGATGGTCCAGGACTGGGCCCAGGCCGGGTTCTCCGCACCCGACGCCGTGCTCGTGCTCTACGTCGTCAAGATCGCCCTCTACTGCTTCGGTGCCGCCGCGCTCACGGCCCTCACCCCCGGCATCGGCGACCTGGGCGACATCGCCGACTGGTGGACCGAGCCGATCTTCTTCCAGAAGGTCGTCGTCTTCACGCTGCTCTTCGAGGTGCTCGGCTTCGGGTGCGGCTTCGGCCCTCTGACGCTGCGCTTCCTGCCGCCGATCGGTGCCTTCCTGCACTGGCTGCGGCCCGGCACCGTCCGGCTCCCACCCTGGCCGTCCGTCGTACCCCTCACGCGCGGGACGCACCGCAGCTGGCTCGACGTCGTCCTCTACGGCGCGCTGCTGCTCGCCGCCGTCCAGCTGCTGCTCGCGCCCGGACAGGGGGGTCGGCCCGGGAGCGTCGGGGTGATCGATCCGCTCCTGTTCCTGCCGCTCCTCGGCCTGCTGGTGCTGGTCGGGCTGCGCGACAAGACGATCTTCCTGGCGGCGCGCTCGGAGGTCTACGCGACGCTCGCGGTCTTCTTCCTCTTCACCGCCGGCACCGGCGGCGACACGACCGACATGCTGGTCGGGCTCAAGCTGATGATGGTGCTGATCTGGTGGGGCGCGGCGACCTCCAAGCTCAACCAGCACTTCCCGCACGTCGTCTCGGTGATGATGAGCAACAGCCCGGTGCTGAGGTCGAAGACCGTCAAGCGCCGCTTCCACCGCGACTTCCCTGACGACATCCGGCCCTCCCGGCTCTCCGCCAACCTCGCCCACGGCGGCACGGTCGTGGAGTACGTCGTGCCGCTGGTCCTGCTGCTCTCCGACGGCGGCCCGGTCACGGCCGTCGCCGCGGTCGTGATGGTCTGCTTCCACCTCCAGATCCTCACGTCGCTGCCCATGGGCGTGCCGCTGGAGTGGAACGTCTTCATGATCTTCGGCATCGGCTTCCTCTTCGTCGAGAACGCCTCGGTGGGCATCGGCGAGCTCGGCAACCCCCTGGTGCTGCTCGTCATCGCCGCCGCGGCGGCCGTCGTGGTGCTCGGCAACCTCTTCCCGCACCAGTTCTCCTTCCTCCCCGCGATGCGCTACTACGCCGGCAACTGGGCGACGTCGCTGTGGTGCTTCACCCCGTCGGCGATCGCCAAGCTCGACGCCTCGGTCGCCAAGGGCGCCCGGCTGCCGGCCGCCCAGCTCGAGACGTTGTACGGCGCCGAGACCGCGTCCCTGCTGGTCCACAAGGGCTACGCCTTCCGCGCGATGCACACCCACGGGCGGGCCCTCTTCGGGCTGATCCCGCGTGCGTGCGGACCTGACCACGAGACCGCCTACGCCCCCCACGACGGCGAGTTCGTCGCCGGCATCACCCTGGGGTGGAACTTCGGGGACGGGCACCTGCACCACGAGCAGCTCCTCGAGGCGCTCCAGGAGCGCTGCGCCTGGGAGCCCGGCGAGGTCCGGCTGATCGCGCTGGAGTCGCAGCGGTTCTGGGACCCCCGCCAGGAGTACCGCCTCGTCGACGCCGCCACCGGCGAGCTCGAGCGGGGCTTCGTGCACGTCTCTGACATGCTCGACAGGCAGCCCTGGGCCGGCGGGATCCCGGTCCACGACGTCGTCACCCCCACCGTGACCGCACCCGCTCCTCGCACCCTGACCCCGGAGGTCTGACCACGTGCCCACCGCGATCGTCGTCGGCTCCGGCCCCAACGGGCTCGCCGCGGCCGTCACGCTGGCCAAGGCGGGCGTCGGGGTCACCGTCCTCGAGGCCCACGACACGATCGGCGGCGGCACGCGCACCAGCGAGCTGACCGTCCCCGGGCTCCTGCACGACCACTGCTCCGCGGTGCACCCGATGGGCGTCGCCTCGCCGTTCATGCGCGGCGCCGACCTCACGTCGTACGGCGTCACCTGGCGCTATCCCGACGTCGACCTCGCCCACCCCCTCGACGGCGGCCGGGCCGGCGTGATGGTGCAGGACCTCGAGGAGACCCGGGCGCTGCTCGGGGCCGACGGCGACGCGTGGGCCCGCCTCTTCGGCCCGATCGCCGACGCCTTCGACGACCTCGCCGAGGACCTGATGGGCCCGATCCTGCACGTGCCGCACCACCCCGTGCACCTCGCGCGCTTCGGGCTGCGCGCGCTGCTGCCGGCCTCGACCGTCGCGCGGCGCTGGAAGACCGACGAGGCCCGCGCACTCTACGCCGGCGCGGCCGCCCACGCGTTCTTCCCGCTGCACCGACCCACCTCGTCGGCCATCGGCACCATGCTGCTCGCGGTCGGTCACCGTTTCGGGTGGCCGGTGCCCGAGGGCGGGTCCGCCAGGATCACCGACGCACTGGCGGCGATCGTGGTCGAGCACGGCGGCCGCATCGAGACGGGGGTGCGGGTGCGCTCGCTCGACGACCTCCCGCCGACCGACGTCGTGATCCTCGACCTCGCGCCCGCCGGGGTCGTCGAGGTGGCGGGCGACCGGTTGCCACGGCGCGTGCGACGCGCCTACGAGCGCTACCGCCACGGGCCCGGGGCGTTCAAGCTCGACCTCGCCGTGCAGGGCGGGATCCCGTGGACCAACGAGCACGCCCGTCGCGCCGGCACCGTGCACCTCGGCGGCCGCTTCGAGGAGATCGCCGAGGCTGAGGTCGACATCCAGCGCGGCCGGATGCCGGCGCGTCCCTACGTCCTGCTCAGCCAGCAGTACGTCGCCGACCCCACCCGCTCCGTCGGCGACCTGCACCCCGTGTGGGCCTACGCCCACGTTCCCACCGGCTACGACGGCGACGCGTCCGAGGCGATCATCGCCCAGATCGAGCGGTTCGCCCCCGGCGTACGCGACCGGATCGTCGCGCAGGTGACCACCACGACCTCGGCGTGGGAGGACTACAACCCCAACTACGTCGGCGGCGACATCGTCACCGGCGCCAACGACGAGCGTCAGGTGCTCTTCCGCCCCCGGCTCGCCCTCGACCCCTACGCCACCGGCATCCCCGGTGTCTTCATCTGCTCCGCCGCCACCCCGCCCGGCGCGGGCGTGCACGGGATGGGGGGCGCCAACGCGGCCGCCTCCGCGCTCCAGCACCTGCGCTGAACTGCCGAGTCGGCGCAATGTTGCCGCCAGGACGCCGAGTCGGCGTCGCGCGGAGGGTCAGCCCAGGTCGACGATCGCGGCGACGGGGCCGCCACCCTCGGGGCCCTGGTGGGCCGCGGAGACCGAGACGAAGACCGCCGGGTCGCCGGTGACGGCGGCGGTGACGCCACCGACGGCGGCCTTGATCTGGCGGTGCCAGTGGACGTCGGAGTCATCGAGCATCGCGTTGCGGCGACCCCGGACCTCGCCGTCCTGGCTGGCCTCGCACTTGAGGAACACGTTGACCAGGCGACCCTCGAGGTCGGAGGTGCGGGGGCGCTCGGGCAGGTCGAGCCCGGCGTCCTTGATGGCAGCCCAGATGCCGTCCTGGTCGAGCGCGTCCTTCATGACCGAGTGGCCGATGCGGTAGCGACCGCCGACCCCGCGGGCGTTGCCGACCACGACGACCTGGGCCTGGTCGAGCTCGACCCCGGAGGAGCAGGAGGCGACCGCGGAGAAGAGCTCGCGGTTGTGCATGACGTCGGCGTCGGTGGGCATCTCGATCTCGCCCAGCGCGACGGCGATGCCGAGTGCGGTGACGCCGTTGGAGAGGTCCATCGACTCGTGCGTGTGCTCGGTCCACACCTTCTTGCCGCGCGACTTGGCGTCGCGGATGGTGTGGATGGTCAGCAGCGGGGTCTTGGTCTGCACGTAGTGGACGTCGGCCGGGTCGGTGATGCCGGCACGCTCCATGGCGATCTTGACCGCAGCGGCGACCTTCTCGATCATCGGGGTGCGCCCGATCTCCTCGGGCAGCAGCTGCTCGCTCATCGCGAAGCCGACCGTGAGGCGCGGCTCATCGGTCTTCTCGACCGCGTCGTCGGGCAGGGTCGCGAAGATCGTGGCGTGCGGGCTGATGACGCCGTCGGTGCCGCCGGACCACACGATAGGGATCTCGCGGACCTCCTCGACGGAGCGGGTGCCCTTGGTGGCGATGACCTCACGGAAGGCACGGTCGGCGATGATCCGGGTGTAGTCGTTGACCCCGCCGTTGCCCTCGGTCTTGCCGATGATGGCGATGACGCGGTCGGCCTCCATGACCCCCTCGTCGAGGAGCTTGGCCAGCTCGCTGGCGTCGGCGACGGAGTGGATCGGGACCTTGCGAACTTCGATGGCTGCGGGCACGTCCGCTTCCTTCCTGTGATGGTTCTCGGAGTGGTGCTGAGTGGTGGTGCTGGGTGGTCGGGGCTGGGTGGTCGGTGCTGGGCGGTCGGGGCTCAGCCCCGCACGACGCGGGTGCCGAGGTGGCCCTCGATCGCCTGGGCGATCCGGCCGAGCGAGGTGATGATGCCGGTGCCGTCGCCCTGCTCGGCGAAGCGCGTGACGGCCTCGACCTTGGGTCCCATGGAGCCGGCGGCGAAGCCCTGGTCGTGGGCGATGGAGCGCATCTCGGCGGCGGTGACCTCGCCGATGGGCTTGGCGTAGGAGGTGCCCCAGTCGGTGACGGCGGAGTCCACGTCGGTGGCGATCACCAGCACGTCGGCCCGGGTGTGGGTCGCGATCAGGGCGGCGGTGAGATCCTTGTCGATGACGGCCTCGATGCCGTGGAGCGTGCCGTCGTCGTGGCGCACGGTGGGGATGCCGCCACCACCCGAGCACACGACCAGGTAGCCCTGGGCGAGCAGCGTGTCGGCGGCGGGCCCGTCGAGGCACTCTAGCGGCTCCGGCGAGGCGACGACACGGCGCCAGCCGCGGTCGGGGACCTCCACGAAGTGCTGGCCGTGCTCGATCATCAGCCGTGCCTCGTCCTCGGGCAGGTAGCGTCCGATCGGCTTGGTGGGCTCGGCGAAGCCGGGGTCGTCGCCGGCGACGAGCGTGCGCGACACGAGCACCGCCGTGCGTCGCGCGCTGCCGCGTCGTTGCAGGGCGGCGTCGAGGGCGCTGAGCAGCAGCGCGCCGATCGTCGCCTGGGTCTGGGCCCCGCACCAGTCCAGCGGCACGGGAGGCACCACCGCAGCGGCGAGCTCGTTCTTGAGCAGCAGGTTGCCGACCTGGGGCCCGTTGCCGTGGGTGAGGAGCACCTCGTGCCCAGCCACGACCAGGTCGGCGACGGGTTCGGCGGCCGCGGCGACGGCCGCAGCCTGGTCCTCCGGCCGGGCCCTCCCGTCGGAGGACGTCATGGCGTTGCCTCCGAGGGCGATCACGATCCGCATGTCCTCGAACCTAGGGTCCGTCACCGGCGTTGGCACGGGCATGATCGGCCAACACCACCGCTGGATGTGAGCACAATCTGCCAAGCGCCCTCGGTCCCCGCGACGGTCAGCGGCTCTCGGCGAGCTCGCGGGCCAGGGTCGCGGCCAGGGCGTGGGGCTCGCGACCCAGCACGGCGGCCAGCGGCCGGCCCCCGGTGGGCAGACCGTGCTCGTCGTAGTAGGCGAACATCGCGGTCAGCCACGTCGCCTCGCGCTCGTCGAGCCCGGCCACGGCGGCGGCCGCGGGCACCCGCTCGACCACCACATCGGCACCCAGCACCCGCGCCGCGACCGTCGCGACGTCGCGCACGCTCACCAGCCGGGGGCCGCCGAGCTCGTAGGTCGCGCCCTCGTGGACCCCGCCGACCGGGTCCAGCAGCACCCTCGCCGCCGCCCGCGCCACGTCGAGGAGGTCGACCAGACCGAAGGGCCGGTCGGGGTCGTAGGGCACCCGCAGCCGCGGTCGGTCCGACCGCAGGCCGGGCAGCAGGTTCTGCACGTAGGCGCAGGGCTGCAGCAGCGTCCACGACAGCTCGCTGCGCCGCACGAGGTCCTCGCTGACCGCCTTCGCCAGGTGGTGCGGCATCGTCGGCACGTAGGGGGAGGCGACCGAGTGGTGCACGACGCGTGCGACGCCGGCGCGGCGGGCGGCCGCCAGCCACCCCCCGACGTACGACGCCTCGTCCGGATGCAGGTTGGGCGCCATGACGTAGGCGGCGATGCAGCCGCGCAGGGCGGCCACGGGGTCGGCCAGGTCGGCGCGCCCCAGCGGGCGGGTGCGGGCCCCCGCGTCGGCGAGGGCCCGTGCCAACGCCCGACCGGTCTTGCCGCTGCCGGCCAGGACGGCCACCTCGGGCGGATCCGTCACCGCCGACTCCTTCCCACCCACGTCAGGGGATCACTGCCAGTCGACGTCCGCCGAAGCGGCGCCACCGCTGAGCCGGGCATAGCCCGGGCCTCGGTCGAAGAACGCCTGCTCGGGGCGGGCGGCAGACCGCTCGGCGCGCTCTCGCGCGGTGGCGTCGGCGTCGTGGCCGAGGGGGTCGGCCAAGTCGTCGAGCGAGCCGGTGAGGACCACCGCGTAGTCGGCGAGCGCCGCCTCGGGCGAGACCTTGCGCCACACCACGTCGCGCACCACCAGGGAGGGGTCGCGCAGCAGCGGGTCGCCCCAGCCGCCCCCGCCGGTCGTGCGGATGCGGATGACCTCGCCGGCCTTGACGGGCTCGTCGTCAGCCAGTGCGTCGACCTCACGCTCGGCCGGGCCTCCGGGGTCGATGGTGACCGAGAAGGGCTGGCCGGCCAGACCCCCCTTGACGCCCCAGCAGGCCAGGATCGAGCGGTCGGCGATGGACATGAAGTGGCCGTCCTTGAGCATCCGGATGTGCTTCTCGTAGCCCAGGCCGCCGCGGAACTGCCCGGCGCCGCCGGAGTCCATGGCCAGGCCGAGGCTCTCGACCAGGAAGGGGAAGCGCCCCTCGGTGAACTCGGTCGGCAGGTTGCGCGACTCGGGCACCACATGGATGGTGTCCTCGCCGTCGGCGTAGTAGCGCCCACCGGAGCCGCCGCCGAGCACCTCGCGCATCAGGTAGGGCCGGCCCTCGAGGTCCTCGCCGTAGACGCCGGTGTAGCGGATCGTCTCCTGGTCGGCGGGCATCCGACCGTCGACGGCCTTGGCCACGACGCCGGCGAGCACACCGAGCAGACGCAGGATGACGAAGGTCCGGGCGTTGGTCGGCGCGGGGAACTCCGGAGTGAGCAGCGTGCCCTTGGGTGGGAAGCGCATCTCGATCAGCGGCACGATGCCCTCGTTGACGTCGAGCTCGGCCATGCGCTCGGGGGTGTCGGCGAGGTTGCGCAGGATGGGCGCCAGCCACTTCTTGAGGAAGACGCCGTCGCTGTAGTCGCCGCAGTGGTTGATCGGGCCCTTGGCCTGGGGCGAGGTGCCGGCGAAGTCGATCACCAGACGCTCCCCCTCGGGGTCGTCGGCCGGCGTGCGGGTCAGCGTGATCCGCTGGGTGTGCAGCTGCGGCTCGTCGACGCCGTCGTGCTCGGCGTAGTCCTCCCAGACCCAGCTGCCGACCGGGATCTTGGAGAGGATCTCGCGACGGTAGGTCTCGGTGGTGCGGTCGATGATGGCGTCGAAGCAGGCCTCGACGGTCTCACGGCCGTAGCGGTCGAAGAGCTCACCGAGGCGGCGGGCGCCCATCAGGCAGGCCGAGCACTCGGCGTCGAGGTCGGCGGCCAGCGAGTCGGGCATGCGCGAGTTGCGCGTCATGATCCGCAGCGCCGCCTTGTTGGGCACCCCGGCGTCCCAGAGCTTGATCGGGGGGACCATCAGGCCCTCCTCGAAGACCGTCGTCGCACCGCTGGGCATCGAGCCCGGCACGCAGCCGCCGATGTCGTCGTGGTGTCCGAAGGCCTGCACGAAGGCGACGACCTCGGGCCCGGATCCCGCGTCGTGGAAGACCGGCACCGTGACGCACAGGTCGGGCAGGTGCCCGATGCCGCCCTCGGACTCGTAGACGTCGTTGTGGAAGAAGACGTCGCCGGGCTTCATCTCCGCCAGCGGGAAGTCCCGCGCCACCGGGTGGACCAGCGCGCTGTAGGAGCGACCGGTGAGCTTGCGCAGCAGCCGGTCGTGGATGCCGGCGCGGAAGTCGTGGGCGTCGCGGATCATCGGCGAGCGCGAGGTGCGCCCGATGGCGGTCTCGACCTCCATCTCGACCGAGGCCAGGCTGCCCTGGACGATCTCGACGAGCACCGGGTCGGCGCCGGCCCCGGCGTCGGAGGTGAGCGTGTCGAACGGGAAGTCGGTCGGCGCCTTGGCCGACGGGCCCGAGCTGGGCACGGTGGGGACGGGGGTGGGGACGGGGGTGGGGCCGGGGGTGGTGGCAGCGGTGGTCATGCGGTCTGGTCCTCACGGGTCACGATGACGTTGTGGTGGGCGTCGATGCGGGCGCTGAAGCCGGGGTGCAGCGGCACGGTGGAGCCGAACTCCTCGATGACGGCCGGGCCGTGCACCTCCTGGCCGGGGGCGAGGTCGGGGCGCCAGTAGACCGGCGTCTCGACGTGGCCGAGGGCGACCTCGAAGCAGACCGGGCGGGTGCTGGCCGGCGTCGGGGTGCCCGGCTCGGCGGCCATCTCGTGGACGGCGATCTCGGGGCGCTGGATCGGGCCGATGCCCGAGACGCGCAGGTTGACCCACTCGACCTGCTGGCTGGGGTCGGAGGCGAAGTCGTAGCCGTAGAGGCCCCGGTGCTCGGCGTGGAAGCGGCGCGCCACCTCGTCGAGGGCGTCCTGGTCGAGGGGGCCCTCGGGCACGGTGACGCGGACCTCGAAGGCCTGCCCGTAGTAGCGCAGGTCGGCGGTGCGCACGAAGCGGTGCTCCTCGGGGGGGAAACCCTCCCCGTCGAGGGCGGTCGCGGCGCGCTGGGTCAGCTCGTCGAGCACGCCCGCGACCTCGGCCACGCCCAGGCCGGCGTGCAGGGAGACGTGGGTCTGGACGTAGTCGTTCTTGACGTCGACGGTGAGCAGGCCGAAGGCCGAGACGTTGCCCGGGTTGGGCGGGACCAGGACCGCGCGCAGGCCGAGGATGTCGACGAGGCGGCACAGCAGCAGCGAGCCGGAGCCGCCGAACGTCGTGAGCGTGAAGTCGCGGACGTCGAGGCCGCGCTTGACGGTGATCTGGCGCAACGCGTTGGCCTGGTTCCACGCGGAGATCTCCAGGACTCCGGTGGCGCACTCCTCCGGGGAGATGCCGAGCTTGCCGGCCAGGTCGACCACGCCGCTGCGGGCGGCCTCGACGTCGAGGGGGATCTCGCCGCCGAGCAGGTGGGGAGGGATCCTGCCGAGGGTGACGTGCGCGTCAGTGATGGTGACGTCGGTGCCGCCCTTGGCGTAGCACAGCGGGCCCGGGTCGGCGCCGGCCGAGTGCGGCCCGACCTTGAGCGTGCCCTCCGGGGAGAGCCAGGCGACCGAGCCGCCGCCGGCACCGACGGTGACGACGTCGATCATCGGGATCTTGCTCGGGAAGGCCCCGACGCTGCCCTCGGTGGTGAGCGTGGGCTCGCCGTCGATGACGACCGAGACGTCGGTGGAGGTGCCGCCCCCGTCGCAGGTCAGGACCTTGTCGAAGCCCGCGACCTGGGCGATCAGCGCCGCGCCGAGGGCGCCGGCCGCCGGACCCGAGAGGACCGTGGTGATCGGCTGGTGGACGACCTCGGCGGCCGAGAGGACCCCGCCGTTGGACTTCATCACGTAGAACGGGACGTGCCGCTCACCCTCGCTGCTGGCGAAGGCGTCCAGACGGGTGGCGATGTTGGAGACGTAGCGCGAGAGCTTGGGCTTGACCGCGGCGTCGACCAGCGTAGTCATGGCACGTTCGTACTCGCGGTACTCGCGCAGGACCTCCGAGGAGACCGACACGACGGCGTCGGGGTGCTCCTCGCGCAGGACCTGGCGCAGGCGCTCCTCGTGCTCGGGGTTGGCGTAGGCGTGCAGCAGGCAGACCCCGAGGGTGTCGATGCCCTGCGCGCGGAACCAGCGGGCCACCTCGCGGGCGCCCTCCTCGTCGAAGGGGCGCACCTCCGCGCCGGTGTGGTCGAGCCGGCCGCCGACGCCGCGCACCAGGTGGCGCGGCACGATGCGGTCGGGCTTGACCCAGAAGTAGGAGTTGCCGTAGCCGTCGGGCACCGACTGGCGCGCGATCTCCAGCATCGCCTCGTAGCCGGTGGTGGTGATGAAGCCGAGCTCGTCGACCTTGCCCTCGAGCAGCTGGTTGGTCGCCACCGTGGTGCCGTGGCTGACCGCGGCGATCGCGTCGCCGTGGTCGGTGGGCAGCCCCAGCAGACCCAGCACCTTCTCGACACCGGCGAGGAAGCCGTCGGCCGGGTTGGCCGGCGTCGAGGGCGTCTTGGTGGTCACCAGCTCGCCGCTGTCCTCGTCGAAGGCGACGACGTCGGTGAACGTGCCACCGGTGTCGATGCCGATCCTGATGCGCTGCGTCACGGGCTGCTCCTGTCGGGCTCGGTGCTGGTGGGTCCATTCCACCGGCCGGGAGACCCGCGTGGCGAGGGCAGAGGTTGCCGTCGGAGCGGCGATCCGTTGTGCCTTTGTGCCAATCGGGGGTGGCGGGTCCCTAGCCGGTTGGCAACTCTTGACGGCCGCGCCGGAAGCTCGGTCGCCGCTCGCCGACGCGGGTCAGCCGCTCGAAGGCGTGGGCCACCTCCAGCAGCCGGCGCTCCCCCGAGGGCGGCGCCACCAGCTGGATCCCCACCGGCAACCCGTCGGCGGTGAAGCCGGCGGGCACCGAGATCGCCGGGCAGCCGGTCATCGAGATGACGTAGGCCGAGCGCATCCAGTCCAGGTAGGTCACCTGGGCGCGGCCGTTGATCTCCGCGGGGTACTCCTGCTCGGCGCTGAACGGCGGCACCTGGCTGACCGGCATCACCAGCAGGTCGTGGTCCTCGAAGAACAGCCGCATCCGCTCGCCCAGGGCCGTGCGCTGGGCGTAGCCGCGGGCCACGTCGGCGCCGCTCAGCGAGGCACCCGCGGTGATGTTGTCGGCCAGCGAGGCCTTGAGCCGGCCGGGGTTGGCGGCCAGCAGGGCGCCGTACGACGCCTGGAAGTGCCAGGCGCGCAGGGTGCGGAAGGTGTCCTCGGCCTCGTGGAGGTCGGGGTGCGCGTCGACGACACGGCTGCCGGCGCCGGTGAGCACGGCCGCCTGGTCGGCCACCACGGAGGCGACCTCGGTGTCGACCTCGAAGGCTCCGCCGAGGTCGACCGAGAGCGCCACGCGCAGTCCGGCGAGGCCGGCGGTGCCGGGGCCGTCGAGCGGCGCGGCGAAGACCGAGCCGGGCGTCTCCAGCGCGAGCGGGACGCGGGGGGTGGGGCCGGCGAGCACCGAGAGCAGCAGGGCGAGGTCCTCGACGCTCCGGGCCATGGGCCCGGCGACCGAGGTGGTCTCCCAGCCGTTGCGCATCGGCCAGACCGGCACGCGTCCCAGGCCCGGACGCAGCCCCACGACGTTGCAGAAGGACGCCGGGTTGCGCAGCGATCCACCCATGTCGCTGCCGTCGGCGAGCGGCACCATGCCGCTGGCCAGGGCCGCGGCCGAGCCGCCGCTGGAGCCGCCGGCGGAGCGGGTCAGGTCGTGGGGGTTGAAAGTGGTGCCGAAGACCGGGTTGAAGGTGTGGGACCCGGCCGCGAACTCCGGCACGTTGCTCTTGGCCACGACGACCGCCCCCGCCGCGCGGACCCGTTCGACCATCAGGTCGTCGTGGTCGGGCACGTGGTCGGCCATCACCGGCGAGCCGAAGGTGGTGCGCCAGCCGGCCACCGCGTGGGTGTCCTTGACCGCGAACGGCAGCCCGTGCAGCGCCCCCACCTCCTCACCGCGCGCCAGCCGCTCGTCGGCCTCGGCGGCCTGCGCGTGCGCCCGCTCGGGGTCGAGGCTGACCAGCGCGTTGACCTCGCCGTTGACCTCCTCGATACGAGCCAGGTGCAGGTCGAGCAGCTCGCGCGCGGAGATCCGGCGCTCGCGCACCGCGGCGGCCATCGCCACCGCGGAGGAGTAGTGGTCGAGGTCGGCGTCCGGGCCGGTCACCGGCTCAGCCCCGACGACGGGCGGCGAGGGCGCCCGCGAGCACGCCCGCCAGCACCAGGGCGCCACCGACCAGCGCGCCCTGGAGGAAGTCGCCGCCGACCGGCCCGGCAGCGCTGCGCGACGGTGCGGCGTACGTCGTCCCGCTCGCGGCCGCGCGTGCCCCGGCGACCGCTCCTGCCGGCGCTCCCGTGGAGACTGCGGCCGGCGACTCGGCGCCGGTGAGCACACCGTTGACGGCCGTGAAGAACTCACCGGCCAGGCGCTTGCTGACCGAGGTGAGCATCCGCTGGCCGACGCCCCCGATCATGCCGCCGGCGACCGCGTCGGCGTCGTAGGTGAGCCGGGTGGTGCCGTCGCCGTTGTCGGTGAGCCCGACCTTGACGTCGGCCTGGATGGTGCCGGGCGCGCCGGCGCCGGAGGCCGCGAGGACCAGCGACTCGTGGGGGTTCAGGTCGGTGAGGCGGCAGGTGCCGGTGTAGGTGCCGCGGATGGCGGCGACGCCGGCGGTGACGGTCATGTCGTAGGAGTGCTCACCGGTCGTCTCGAGCCGCTCGCAGCCCGGGATCGTGCGCACCAGGACGGCGGGGTCGAGCATCGCGTCCCAGACCTTCTCGACGGGCGCCTGCAGCAGCGCCTCTCCGGCGATCTTCATGGTGTGGGTCCTTTCGTCGGGGTGGGCCGCGCCTGGGCCGCGCTGGCGTGCTGGAGCCGCAGGTGGTGCAGCTCGGAGGGCGAGATCGGCATCGAGGTGATGGGGAAGCCCTCGGCGTCCTCGATCGCCGAGGCGAAGACCGCGGCGGACGGGATGACGCCCGCCTCCCCGGCGCCCTTGAGGCCGAGCGGGTTGAGGGGCGAGGGGGTCTCGAGGTGGTCGATCTCGATGGTGCGGGGGACCTCGCTGACGTAGGGCATCAGGAAGTCCATGAAGGAGGCGTTCTGCAGCTGGCCGGCGTCGTCGTAGGCCATCCGCTCGTAGAGCGCACCGCCCACGCCCTGGGCCACGCCGCCGTGGATCTGGCCCTCGACGATGAGGGGGTTGATCAGGTTGCCGCAGTCGTGGACGACGGCATAGCGCAGGATCGTGATCTCCGCGGTCTCCGGGTCGGTCTCGACGACGACGGCGTGCATGCCGCTGGCGAAGGTGGAGCGGGGCGGGGAGTAGAAGTCCTTGCCCTCCAGACCCGGCTCCTCGCCCTCGGCCACCGGCGGCTTGGTCGGGTCGCCGACGACGAACTGGGTGGCCGACTTGGAGGCCTCGTCGAAGGCGTAGCGCAACGGGTTGGAGAGCACCGCGATGGTGCCCAGCGCGATCCGGCTGGCCGGGGCGCCCTTGACCTGCACGACCCCGTCGACGATCTCGAGGTCCTCGGGGGTGGTCTCGAGGGCGTCCGCGGCGATCCGCAGCGCCTTCTCGCGGGTCTTGCGGGCGGCCAGGGCGATCGCCGAGCCGCTCATGACCGCGGCGCGCGAGGCGAAGGTGCCCACCGAGTAGGGCGAGCGACGGGTGTCGCCCGTGACGACCTCGACGTCCTCGAAGGGCACGCCGAGCTCGTCGGCGACGATCTGGGCGAAGGCCGTCTGGTGCCCCTGGCCCTGGCTGGTGAGCCCGGTCGACACCTTCACCTTGCCGCTGGTCTCCACGTGCACGTGGCCGCCCTCGTAGGGACCGACGCCGGTGCCCTCGACGTAGCAGGCCATGCCGATGCCGACGGTGCGTCCCTCGGCCCGGGCCTCGTCGCGCACCCGCTCGAAGTCGTCCCAGCCCACCAGGGCCTTCAGCTTCTCCAGCGACGCCGGGTAGTCGCCGGAGTCGTAGATCAGCGGGCGGCCGTCCTGGAAGGTCAGACCGTGGTCGTAGGGGAACTCGTCGGGCTGGATGAAGTTGGTGGCACGCACCTCGGCGCGGTCCTTGCCGAGGTAGGCCGCGATCGCGTCCATCGTGCGCTCCATGGCGTAGACGCCCTGAGGCCGACCGGCGCCGCGGTAGGGCGTCACGATCACGGTGTTGGTGTAGAGGGAGTCGAAGACGACCTTGTAGTTGTCGGGCTTGTAGGGGCCCAGCAGCTGGGTCGACGTGATGATCGGGACGATCAGGCCGTAGGGGGTGTAGGCGCCGTTGTCGTGCCAGAAC
Organism: Nocardioides sp.; assembly: GCF_031397825.1. GTDB lineage: Bacteria > Actinomycetota > Actinomycetes > Propionibacteriales > Nocardioidaceae > Nocardioides. The sequence continues at coordinate 2,197 of NZ_JANNML010000095.1, read as the reverse complement.
CGCACCGAGAGCCCGAGCAGGCGGCCGTCGTCGTCGAAGCCGACGTCGACGTGCTGGACCTGCCCGCGCTCGTGCGCGGAGGAGATGAAGTGCTCGCGACGGTCCTCGATGAACTTCACCGGCCGGCCCAGGGCCCGCGCGGCCATGGGCACGAGCAGCTCCTCGGGCCACGGGTGCACGATCTTGACCCCGAAGCCGCCGCCCACGTCGGGCGTGATGACGTCGACCTGGCCGAGGTCGAGGCCGAGCTTGGCGGCGACCGCGGCGCGCACGCCCGTGGAGGTCTGGGTGGAGGTCCACACCTGCAGGCGGTGGGAGTCGGTGTCCCAGCGCGCGACGGTGCCACGGCCCTCCATCGGCATGCAGGCGCTGCGCTCGACCTCCAGGTCGAGGCTCAGCGTGTGCGGAGCAGCGACGATGGCCGCCTCGGCGTCGCCACGCGACTGCTCGAGGTGGGCGGCGACGTTGCCCGGGACGTCGTCGTGGACGAGCCGGTCGCCGTCGCGGGCGTTCTCGATGCCGACCACCGGGGGCAGCACCTCGTAGTCGACGCGGATCCGGTCGACGGCGTCCTCGGCGACGTAGCGGTCGACGGCCACGACCATCGCGACGGCCTCGCCGACGTAGTTGACCTCGCCCTTGGCCAGGGCGTACTGCGTGCGGCCGTGGGTCAGCGCCGGGTGGGGGATCAGCAGCGGCAGCGGCTCGGCCATCGCGCCGGTGAGGTCGTCGTGGGTGTAGACGGCGACGACGCCCTCGACGTCGAGCACCCCGTCGACGTCGATGTCACGGATGCGGGCGTGCGCGTGGGGGCTGCGCACGAGCGCGCAGTGCAGGGCGCCGGGCACCAGGTCGTCGACGTATTGTCCGTGCCCGCGCAGCAGCCGCTCGTCCTCGACGCGCTGGACGGCCTGGCCGACCATCTTGGTGGTCATGCGCCCGCCTCCCGCTCGAGGCGGCCGATCTCGGCGGCGCGGCACACGGAGGCCACGATGTTCTGGTAGCCGGTGCAGCGGCACAGGTTGCCGCCGATCATCTCGCGCGCCTCGTCCTCGGTCGGCTCGGGGTTGTCGCGCAGGCCGGCGGTGATCGTGGTGAGGAAGCCGGGGGTGCAGAAGCCGCACTGCAGGCCGTGGCACTCCTTGAAGGCGCGCTGGACGGGGCTGAGCGTGCCGTCGGGGCGGGCGAGACCCTCGACGGTGGTCAGCTCCTGGCCCGCGACCGAGACCGCGAAGACCAGGCAGGCCCGCACCGGGTCGCCGTCGAGCAGCACCGTGCAGGCGCCGCAGACACCGTGCTCGCAGCCGACGTGGGTGCCGGTGAGGCCGACGTCGTGGCGCAGCGCGTCGGAGAGCAGCCGGCGCGCCGGCAGGCGCACCTCGTGGACGACGTCGTTGACGTGCAGTCGGACCTCGTGGAGGACCTCCCCCGTCGACGGGTCGGTCGGCTGCGTGCCCGTGGGGGCGGTGGGGATGCTCATGCGTCTCCTCCGGTGCGAGGTGTGGTGCGACGGGCCAGGCAGTCGTCGTGGGCGCGCCGGATGACGCGCCGGGTGAGGACCCGGGCCAGCTGGGCCCGGTAGTCGGCCGTCGCGTGGATGTCGCCCTCCGGCTCCAGCTGCGCCACGGCCAGGTCGGCCGCGGCGTCGAGCTCGAGGTCGTCGACGGCGCCGGAGGCGAAGACCTCCGAGAGGTCGACGACCGTCGGGACGTCGCTGACCGAGAGGTAGCCGGCGCGCACGGAGGTGACCTTGCCGCCCTCGTCGGCGCGCACGACGACGCCGACACCGCACAGCGCGTAGTCGCCGTGGCGGCGCGAGATCTCGTCGAAGGCCACGCCCGCGTCGGGGGGCAGCGCCGGGAAGAACGCCTCGGTGGCGATCTCGTCATGGCGCAGCGTGGTCTCGAGGGGACCGACGTAGAGGTCGGCGGCCTCGATGGTGCGGCTGCCCTGCACGGACACCGCCGTGACGCGGCCCCCGAGCAGCAGCAGCACGACCGGCATCTCCGCGGAGGCGTCGGCGTGGACCAGCGAGCCGACGGTCGTGCCGCGGTTGCGGATCGTGGCGTGCGCGACGTTGGCCAGCGCCAGCGCGACGAGCGGCTGCACCCGGCGTACGTCGTCGGAGGCGAGCACGTCCGCGTGCCGGGCCAGGGCCCCGATGCGCACTCCTGCCTCGTCGACGTCGATCGTGTCC
>NZ_JANNML010000083.1:0-14526 GCF_031397825.1 Nocardioides sp. | reverse complement strand
TCCGCCGGGCCCGGGCCATGATGGACAAGCACGGCATCGAGACCTGGCTCCAGGTCGACGGCGGCGTCTCGCTCGAGACCATCGAGCGCTGCGCCGAGGCCGGCGCCGACGTCTTCGTCGCCGGCTCCGCCGTGTACTCCGCCGCCGACCCCGACCGGATGGTCAACGACCTGCGTGCCGCCGCCGAGGCCGCCACCGCCTGAACGCCGAGCCGGCGCAATGTTGCCCGGTGAACGCCGAGTCGGCGCAATGTTGCAGGGTGAACGCCGAGCCGGCGCAATGTTGCAGGGTGAACGGCAATGTTGCCCGGAGAACGCCGAGCCGGCGCAATGTTGCCCGGGCGCGGGGCCCTCGGTGTGCAACATCGCGCCGACTCGGCGCCAGGACTGCAACATCGCGCCGACTCGGCCGTGGTGTCCCCGGAGCGGTGAGACGCCTCACACGGACACCCCTCGGTCAGGCCGTGGCAGCTGTGGCATCCTGAGCCTGACGAGTTCTCAACTCGCGTGCTCTGGGGTCGGTGTAATTCCGAGCCGGCGGTGAAAGTCCGCGACCCGGTCACCGCCAGTGACCGGTTGATCAGGTGCAACTCCTGGACCGACGGTGAAAGTCCGGATGGGAAGCGCACGCAGATGACGTCGACGCACGCCGGTGACGGCTGCGCCACGTCATCGTTGCCCCGGAGTCCGCGACCGGACACGAGGGGCAACCTCATGAGCTTCACCCCAGCCGAGCAGGCCGCCATGACGCGCGCCCTCGTGCTGGCGGCGACACCGGGCGTCCCGATGGTCGCCGACACCCGTCGCGTCGGCTGCGTGCTGCTGGCCGACGACGGCTCCACGGTCGCCGAGGGCCACCACCGCGGCCCCGGCACGCTCCACGCCGAGGCCGACGCGCTGGCCCGGGCGGGCGAGGCGGCCCGGGGCACCACCGCCGTGGTCACCCTGGAGCCGTGCAACCACACCGGCCGCACCGGTCCGTGCACCGACGCCCTCGTCGCCGCCGGCGTACGACGAGTGGTCTATGCCGAGCCCGACGCCAACCCGGTCGCCGCGGGAGGCCGCGCCCGACTGGAGTCGGCCGGCATCGAGGTCGAGGCGGGCCTGATGGCCACCGCGGCTGAAGCGCTGGCCGCGGTCTACCGGCTCGCCCAGCGCGAGCAGCGCCCCTTCGTGACCTGGAAGTTCGCCACGACCCTCGACGGCCGAAGCGCCGCCGCCGACGGCACGAGCCGTTGGATCTCGAGCGCCGCGGCGCGCCGCGACACGCACCGCCTGCGCGCGCTGTGCGACACCATGCTCGTCGGCGCCGGCACCGTGGAGGTCGACGATCCCCTGCTGACCGTCCGCGACGATCACGACCGCCCGCTCGAGCCGGCACGCCAGCCGCTGCGCGCGGTCATGGGGGAGCGCGACCTCGACCCGGCCAAGCGGGTCTTCAACGCCGACGCCGAGACCGTCCACCTGCGCACCCGCGATCCCCGCCGGGCGCTCGCCGAGCTCTTCGCCCGCGACCGTCAGCACGTCTTCCTCGAGGGCGGGCCGACGCTCGCCGCGGCGTTCTTTCAGGCGGGGCTGGTCGACGAGATCGTCGTCTACGTCGCGCCGTTGCTCCTGGGTGCCGGCCGGAGCGCCGTCGCCGACCTCGGCATCACCACCATCGCCGAGGCGTTCCGCCCGGAGGTCACCGACGTGACCGTCCTCGACCCCAGTCCCGCCGACGGTGCAGCCGGCGAGCAGCCCAACATCCGCCTCACCCTGCGGCCTGCGACGCCCGCACGAGTGCACCAGCAGAAGGAGCACTGAATGTTCACCGGAATCGTCGAGGAGCTCGGGACCGTCGCCGCGGTCGAGGACCAGGGGGACGCGATCCGTCTCACGGTCCAGGCCAGCACGGTCCTGAGCGACGCCGGCCTGGGCGACTCGATCGCCGTCAACGGCTGTTGCCTCACAGTCGTCTCCCACGACGGTGTGCAGTGGACCGCCGACGTCATGCAGGAGACGCTCGACAAGACCAGCCTGCTCGGCGTCAAGCCCGGCGACCGCGTCAACCTGGAGCGCGCGGTCACGGCCGAGAAGCGCCTGGGCGGCCACATCGTCCAAGGACACGTCGACGGCGTGGGCCACGTCGTACGCCGCAGCCCCAGCGAGCACTGGGAGGTCGTCGAGATCTCGATGCCGCCCGAGCTGGGCCGCTACCTCGTCGACAAGGGCTCGATCACGGTCGACGGCGTGAGCCTGACCGTCGTGGAGGCCCACGACACAAGCTTCACCGTCAGCCTCATCCCCGAGACGCTGGCGCGCACCACCCTCGGCTCCCGACAGCCGGGGGACCGCGTCAACCTCGAGGTCGACATCATCGCCAAGCACGTCGAGAAGCTCGTCCGTGCCTACACGCAGGACGCCAGCGCCGCTCCGGCCGCCGGCGACAGCAAGGAGCAGTCATGACCACCCAGACCCCGTCCGAGGACCGGGTGCGCCTCGACTCCATCGAGCGCGCCATCGCCGACATCGCGGCCGGCAAGGCCGTCGTCGTCGTCGACGACGAGACCCGCGAGAACGAGGGCGACATCATCTTCGCCGCGAGCAAGGCGACGCCGGAGCTGATGGCTTTCACCATCCGCTACTCCAGCGGCGTCATCTGCGTGCCGATGCCGGCCGACATGCTCGACCGCCTCGAGATACCGCTGATGACACCGCACAACAAGGACAAGCTGCGCACCGCCTACACGATCTCGGTCGACGCCCGCGACGGCGTCAGCACCGGCATCTCGGCGGCCGACCGGGCCCACACCGCTCGCGTCCTCGCCGACTCGGCCACCGAGCCGTGGGAGATCACCCGCCCCGGCCACGTCTTCCCGCTGCGTTACCGCGAGGGCGGCGTGCTCGTACGCCGCGGCCACACCGAGGCGGCCGTCGACCTGGCCACGCTGGCCGGCCTCACCCCCGCTGGAGTGCTGGTCGAGGTCGTCAACGACGACGGCACGATGAAGCGGGCCCCGGAGCTGCGGGCGTTCGCCGACGAGCACGACCTGGCGATGATCTCGATCGACGACCTGGTCCGCTACCGCCGCCGCCACGAGAACCTCGTGGAGCGGGTCGCGGAGACCCGGCTGCCGACCCGCCACGGCGACTTCACGGCCTACGGCTACCGCATCACCGTCGACGGCAGCGAGCACATCGCGCTCGTCTACGGCGACGTCGGCGGCCCCGAGCCGGTGCTGACCCGGGTGCACTCCGAGTGCCTCACCGGTGACGTCTTCGGCAGTGCGCGCTGCGACTGCGGCCCCCAGCTCGACGAGGCGCTGGAGCGCATCGTCGAGGAGGGACGCGGAGTGGTGGTCTACCTGCGCGGCCACGAGGGTCGGGGGATCGGCCTGGTGGCGAAGCTCCAGGCCTACCAGCTCCAGGACGGCGGCCGCGACACCGTCGACGCCAACCTCGACCTGGGGCTGCCGGCCGACGCGCGCCACTACGGCACCGCCACCCAGGTCCTGCGCGACCTCGGCATCGAGAGCGTGCGGCTGCTGACCAACAACCCCGAGAAGGTCAGCAACCTCGAGGACTTCGGCATCCGCGTCGCCGAGCGGGTGCCGTTGACCCCCCACCCCAACGACCACAACCTGGCCTACCTGCTGACCAAGCGGGACCGCATGGGCCACCACCTGCCCGACCTCGACGAGCCGCTGCTCGACGCGGCGGGTCTCGACGAAGGAGCTGTGCGATGAGCGGCCACGGAGCACCCGACCAGGCACCGGTCGACTGCCACGACCTGAGGGTCGCGGTGGTGGCCGCGAGCTGGCACACCGTCGTGATGGACGGCCTGATCGCCGGAGCCCAGCGGGCGCTGCGCGCCCACCAGGTCGAGGCGCCCGTCGTCGTGCGCGTGCCCGGCACCTTCGAGCTGCCCGTCGTGGCCTCGGCCCTCGCCGCGCAGGGCTACGACGCGGTGGTGGCGCTCGGAGTCGTCATCCGCGGTGGCACTCCGCACTTCGACTACGTCTGCAACGCGGCGACCGACGGGCTGACCCGGGTCGCGCTGGACCACACGACGGCCGTCGGGTTCGGCGTCCTCACCTGCGACACCGAGCAGCAGGCCCTGGACCGCGCCGGGCTCGAGGGCTCGGTCGAGGACAAGGGCTGGGAGGCCACCGCGGCCGCCCTGGTCACCGCCCAGACCATCAAGCGCGTCAAGCGCGGCTACGAGGCCTGAGCGACGCGCACCCTCGTCGCGTTGACCGCGGCGTTGCCCGAGAGGGCGTCGACCAGGGTGCTGTCGGTCAGCAGGTTGACGTTGACGCCCGGACGAGCGCTCGCGGTGCTCCATCCGGAGCCCTCGGCGTCGTGGCCCCAGCCGTGCGGGATGCTCACGACGCCGGGCCGCACCTCGTCGCTCACCTCGAGCGGGAGGCGGATGCTGCCGACGCGCGAGGTGACCTCGACGACGTCGCCGGTGCTCAGCGTGCGCGAGGCCGCGTCGTCCGGGTGCATCAGCGCCGTGCAGCGCTCCGCGCCCTTGACCATCGCCGGCACGTTGTGGAGCCAGGAGTTGTTGCTGCGCAGGTGACGGCGCCCGATCAGCTGCAGGTCGAAGCCGTCCGCCTCCGTCTCGGGCCGTCCGCCGTGCGGTGCGGGCGGCAGCGCTTCGGACAGGGCGTCGAGCAGCTCGGCGGGGGCAAGGTGGACCGTGCGGTCCTGGGTGCGCAGGATCCCGGGCAGACGGGGCTCGAGGGGACCGAGGTCGATGCCTCCGGGCGTCGACCGGACGCGCCGGGCCGTGAGTCCGCGCCGGCCTCGCGGGAGGCGCGATCCGCGGGCCTTGCTGAACGGGCCCTGCGGCCCGAGGAGGATCAACAGCGAGGTGACCTGGTGCGCGTCGACCACGCCCAGCACCCGCCGCACGACCCGGCGCAGCAGGCCCGAGCCCGGGCCCGACAGCTGCTCGGCCGCCAGGCCCAGCAGGATGTCCCAGTCCTCCAGGGCGTCCGGTGCCGGCTCGATCGCGCGCGGTGACCAGCGCGCGTTGTTGCGCACGCTGAACGCGGGGAACACCACGTCGAGCTCGGAGCGTTCGAGCTGGCTGATCGGGGGCAGCACCAGGTCGGCCAGCCGCGAGGTCTCGGTGAGGTAGAGGTCGACGCAGACCAGGAAGTCCAGCCCCTGCAGTGCCTCGTGCACGGCCCGGCCGTCGGGGGCCGACAGCGCCGGGTTGCCCGACGCGACCACGAGCGCGCGCACGCGACCGGGGCCCGGACGCGTCAGCTCATCGGCCATCGCCGCGACCGGCAGCTCGCCGTTGAGGTCGGGCAGGCCGGCTCCGCGACTGCGGTAGGTGCCGTGCGAGGAGGCACCCCACAGCATGCGCAGCACCCGCCCCAGGTCGACCGGGGGCGTCGTGAACATCGCGCCGCCCGTCCGGTCCAGGTTGCCGGTCACCACGTTGAGCACGTTGATCAACCAGTGCGTCACCGTGCCGGTCGTGTGGTGACACACGCCCAGTCGGCCGTAGGCGACGGCGCTGCGGGCGAGGGCGAAGTCGCGGGCCAGCCGCTCGATCGTCGGCGCGTCCACGCCGCACGCCGCGGCGGCCCGCTCGGGCGTGCGGTCGGCGACCACCCGTCGTACGTCGTCGAGGCCGGAGGCCCACGCCGGCACCCGGTCGAGGCCGTCGCGGAGGACCACGTGGAGCATCGCCAGCAGCAGGTGCGGGTCGCCGCCGGGCTTGATCGCCACGTGCTCGGAGGCGAGCCGGGCGGTCTCGGTGCGACGCGGGTCGACGACGACCACTCGGCCACCTCGCGCCACCACGTCCTTCATCCGGCGTCGGGCGTCGGGCATGGTCGTGATGGAGCCGTTGGAGACCGCCGGGTTGGCGCCGAGCACCAGCAGGTGGTCGGTGTGGTCGATGTCCATGATCGGCAGGATCGTGTGGTCGCCGAACATCAGCTCGGAGGCGAGGTACTGCGGGAACTGGTCGATCGACGACGCCGAGAAGACGTTGCGGCTGCGCAGCACCTTCTTGAGGCCCTCGATCGCGAAGACCGCGGTCGAGTGGGCCGTCGGGTTGCCGAAGTAGGCGCCCACGGCATCGCGGCCGTGCTCACGTCGTACGGCGCGCAGCCGCCGACCCGCGAGGTCGAACGCCTCGGCCCAGCCGATCTCCTCGAAGCCGTCACCCACGCGGCGCAGGGGGGTGCGCAGCCGCTCGGGATCGTCGTGCAGGGCCTTGAGAGCGGTCCCCTTGGGGCACACGTAACCGCGGCTCAGGACGTCGTCGGGATCGCCCTCGATCCGCAGCACCTCGTTGTCCTGCACGGTGACGCGGATGCCGCAGTGCGCCTCGCAGAGCGGGCACTGGCGCTGCACGACCGTGGGCACGACCGTGGGCTGGGCCACAGGCCCCGGGGTGATGGTGGACACGATGGCGAGGCTAGCGGCTCGCCCCCGTAGGGTTGTCCATCGTGAAGACGTTCGACGAGCTGTGGGCCGAGCTGAGCGAGAAGGCCCGGACCCGCCCTGAGGGCTCCGGCACCGTGCGCGAGCTCGACGCCGGCGTGCACACCATCGGGAAGAAGCTGGTCGAGGAGGCCGCCGAGTCCTGGATGGCCGCCGAGCACGAGGGCAAGCATCGGGCCGCGGAGGAGATCAGCCAGCTGCTCTACCACGCGCAGGTGCTGATGATCGCCCTCGACCTGGACCTCGACGACGTCTACACCCACCTCTGAGGAGGACTCCCGTGTCTGATCCCACCAGCTCCGATCCCACCGGCTCCGATCCCACCGGCACCGGCACCGTGCAGGCCCGCCTGCTGCGCGTCGCGGTCCCCAACAAGGGATCGCTCTCGCAGTCGGCCTCCGACATCCTGCGCGAGTCGGGCTACCGCCAGCGCACGGACTCCAAGGAGCTCACGCTCATCGACGCCGAGAACGGCGTGGAGTTCTTCTACCTGCGCCCGCGCGACATCGCGCTCTACGTCGGCGAGGGCACCCTCGACGTCGGCATCACCGGCCGTGACCTGCTCCGCGACTCGGGTGCCAAGGCCGACGAGGCGCTCCAGCTCGGCTTCGGTCGCAGCACCTTCCGCTTCGCCGGTCCTGCCGGGGTCTTCACCGACCTCGCCCAGCTCGCGGGCACCCGCATCGCGACGTCCTACGTCGGCGTGGTCCGGGCATTCCTCGAGGAGCGAGGGATCGACGCGACCGTCACCCGCCTCGACGGTGCCGTCGAGACCAGCATCCAGCTCGGGGTCGCCGACGTGATCGCCGACGTCGTGGAGACCGGCAGCACGCTGCGCCAGGCAGGCCTGGAGACCTTCGGCGAGCCGATCCTCCAGTCCGAGGCCGTGCTGATCACCCGCACCGGCGACGTGCCGTCCGGCTTCGAGGTCTTCAAGCGCCGCGTCGACGGCGTGCTGGTGGCCCGCAGCTACGTGATGATGGACTACGACATCGAGGAGCGGCACGTGACCGAGGCCGTCGCGCTGACGCCCGGCATCGAGGGACCCACGATCTCCCCGCTGCACCGCGAGGGCTGGGTCGCCGTCCGGGCCATGGTGCCGCGCGCCGGCGCCCAGCGCCTGATGGACGAGCTCTGGGGCATCGGTGCCCGCGGCATCCTCACGACGGACATCCATGCCTGCCGCCTCTGAGCCCGGGACGGTCCCGCTGCCGCGCACCTGGCGGCCCCTGGGCCCCCGGATCGCCGGCATCGTGGCCTTCGGTGCGTTGGTCGTGGTCGTGCTCTTCCTCTGGATCGGCTTCGACGACGAGACCCGTCGGTCGGTGACGCCGTTCCAGCGCGGCACCGTGCTGGCGCTCGGCCTGCTCGGCTTCGTCACGATCTACGCCCTGGTGCGCTCGCGCGCGGTCGCGCAGACCGACGGTCTGGTGGTGGTCAACGGCTACCGCCGTCACCAGTACGCCTGGGCCGAGGTCGTCGCGGTGCGGATGCCCCCCGGTGCGCCGTGGGTGACCCTCGACCTGGCCGACGGCACCACGGCGCCGGTGCTCGCGATCCAGGGCTCCGACGGTCAGCGGGCCCGCATCGCGGTGCGTGAGCTGCGCGCGCTAGTCGACGGCGCGCACCCCCCACGTGACCGATAGCTGGTCGCCGGGCTCGCCCGTGGGCGCCAGCGTGACGAGGTCCTCGCCCGAGCGGAAGGCGTCGACACCAGCGCTCATCGGCTCAACGGCGATCGATCGTCGCTCCAGCCCCGCCACGTCGTCGGCTGTGTAGAGCAGCAGCCAGCGCACGTGCTCGTCCACCCACAGCGCCACGCCGCGTCCGGTCGCCGGGTCACGCACCAGGGTGGTGGCGATGCCCCGGCGGTCGCGGGTGAGGTCGGTGAAGGTGTGGTTGAGCTCGAGGCCCCTCAGTGGCCGCGCCACCCGGAAGTCGTACGCCGTGCCCTCCACCGCCTCCCGGCCCACCGGCAGCAGCCGCTCGTCCGTGAGCGCGCAGGTGTCGGCGGGCAGCGTGAGCTCCCAGGTGTCGACCGGACCGGGGCCGACGCTGAGGTAGGGGTGGGCGCCGCACGCGTAGGGCGCCGGGGCGGGGCCGGTGTTGGTCGCGGTCTGGGTGACCGTGAGGCCGTCGGCGGACAGGTCGTAGGTGACGTGCAGGTCCAGCGTCCAGGGATAGCCGCTCTGCGCCATCAACCGGTACTGCAGCGACACCGAGTGCCCCGTGTGCTCCTCGACGCTCCAGGCGACCCAGCGCGCCAGGCCGTGGGAGGCGTTGCCCCGCTTGGGCTCGGTCAGCGCCAGCTGGTGCTCGGTGCCGCCGAAGGAGTAGCGGCCGTCCCGGATCCGGTTGGGCCACGGCATCAACAGCTGCCCGCGGCCGCCGTAGGACATCTCGTGCTCGCCGAAGCCGTCCACGAGCGACCACTCGGCGTACGTCAGGGAGCGCAGCGCCGCCCCGCTCTCGGTGACCACCGCCCGATAGCCGCCGCCGCTGATCTCGAATTGCTCGCCGCTGGGTGGGATCACCCGCCAAACCCTAGAGTGCCGAGTCGGCGCGATGTTGCTGCCCGTACGCCGAGTCGGCGCGATGTTGCGGGGCGTACGCCGACCGCGGGTTCCGCCCACGCGACAACATTGCGCCGACTCGGCGACCGGGTGTGCACCACCGCACCCGGGCGCACGGGCAGGAGTCAGAAGCCGTAGACCCGGGTGACCTTCCGCCAGTAGGCGCGCGTCATGGTGGCCGACTGCCGCGGGGTGGCGCGCAGCGACGCGGGCAGGGGGACCCGGCAGGTGTCGCCGGCGCAGCTGCGGGCGCGCCACCAGGTCCGGTAGAGGTCCTGCTCGACGGCGCGGTAGGCGCGTCGACCGTGGACGTTCTGCAGCTGGAGCGGATCGCGGACCAGGTCGTAGAGCTCGTGCTCACCGGTGCGGTTGCGGATGTAGGAGTAGCGCGCCGTGCGCACCCCGATGGAGGTGCGGGGACCGGAGAAGCCGGGGGAGCGGACCCCGCGACCCTCGGTGCCGGTGGCCTCGTCGACCACGGGCGTGACCCAGCCCCGGTCGCCGCGCCGCATCGTGGTCAGCCGCGACGTCCCGTCCGCTCGACGCGGCGGTCGCGCGTTGCCGAGGTCGAGGATCGTGGCGGACACGTCGATGGTGGTGATCGGGTCGAAGCGTTCGGCCTCGCGTCGCATGCCCGGGCCGGTGACGACGAAGGGCACCCGCAGCGACGGCTCGTGGGCGCGCACCTTCCCGCTGCGCCGACGGTGCTCGCCGAGGAAGTAGCCGTTGTCGGAGGTGAACATGAAGACCGTGTCGCGCCACTCCCCGGAGCGCTTGAGCTCCTGGACGAGCCGGCCGATCTGCTGGTCCATGACGTAGACCGCCTCGGCGCGCTGCCGCGTCATCGTGCGTACGGCGGCGCGCTCGCGCGGGCTGAGCTCCGGCTGGATCCGGAAGGACCGCGGCTTGTCGGAGATGTCGCGCTCGCTCGGACCGCCCCCGCGGGGCAGGCCGGCCGCGCGGTCGATCAGCCCGTCGAAGCGGCCACGCACGGAGCGGGGCCGGGCCGGGGTGCGCACGTCCTGGGGGCGCCCACGGGTGTCGGTCAGGAAGCGGGGCGGGTCATCGGGCTCGGTCGGCCCGCCGAAGTGGGGGGCCACGTAGTTGACGTACAGGAAGAACGGCTGGGCGCGGCGGCTGAAAGAGCGCGCCATCTCGACCGAGAAGCTGCCGATCACGAAGGAGCTGTACTTCCCTCGGTGCGACTCGTCGACGCGACCGTTCACGTTGAACGGCGTGTCCATGTAGTCGTAGGTGTTGCCGCGGACGCTGGGCACGCCGGGGTCGATCGAGGCCCGCCAGTCGGTCCACCCGCGGGGCACGTAGCGAAAGGACGGCCGGCCGCTGACCAGGGAGCGAGCGGGGCCGTAGCGGTTGAGGTACTTGCCGACGAACCCCGTGGTGTAGCCGGCGTCGCGCAGCGAGGTCGCGAGCGTCCGCGAGTCGTCGAACGCGCCGTAGCCGTAGGGGTCCTCGTGCGAGAACACCCGGTGGTTGTGGGCGTACTGCCCGGTGAGGAACGACGCGCGCGACGGGCAGCACAGCGGGTAGGGGGAGAAGGAGTTCTGGAAGGTCAGGCCGTGCTCGACCACGCTGGCCCGCAGCGACGGCATGAAGCGCAGCTCGTCGACGCGCATGTCGTCGGCCATCACGACCACGATGTTGGGCTTGCGCCGACGCTCGGCGGAGGCCACGCCCGGATCAGCCGAGCCGACCGGCGACGCCGTGCGGCCGGGCCCCAGGTCGTCGGCGCTCATCGGCACGGTCGCCGTGCCGGGCAGCAGCAGGGCAGCGGTCACCACGACGACACCGACCACACCGGCCAGCACCGCCCGCGACGACCTGGACCGGGGGAGCACGCTCACAACCTAGGTGACGCTTCCCGAGGGATCGTGGTTCGCGCCGGGGGAGTCGGTCACACGGGGAGCCTCCACCCCGGTGCCGTCCACGACCAGGTCCGCGCGCTCCCGGGTCCGCTCCCGGGCGAAGTGCTGCGCCTCGTCGACCATCCAGCGGCGCCACTCCTCCTCGAGCCGTACGCCGTCGCGCGCGACGCCGCGGGTCAGGCGCAGGTCGGCCGGTGCCTCGACCCACACCAGCACCGTGCAGAGCGCGGTGTGAGCGGCCGAGCCGGAGCCGACGCCCTCGAGCACCAGCAGCGGGGACGGGGCGACCGTGAGCGTCTCGGCGTACGCCTCGGCGACCCAGTCGTAGCGCCGGTAGCTGCCCGGCCGTCCGGCGGCGAGCGGGTCGAGGATCGTCGCGAGCTGGTCGGTCACCCGGGGCAGGCCGCCCCAGCCGTCGTAGAGGTCGTCCATGTGCACCACGGGGCTGCCGGTCAGGGCAGCGACGGCGCCGGCCAGCGTGGTCTTGCCCGACCCCGCCGGGCCGTCGACGCACACCAGCCGCCCGGTCCCGAGGGTCGCGGGTCGCGACCCCAGCAGGTCGACGACGACGCGGGCGACGTCAGAAGGCGAGACCGTGGCCACGGTAGGACCGCACCTCGTCGACGAAGGCCTCGCCGCTGAGCAGCTGGACCGTGGTCGTGTGCTCGAAGAGCTCGCCGGACTTGGCGTGGCGGAACCACACCAGGTCGCCGATGGCGAGCAGCCCTGCGGCGTTGCCGGTGAGCGGGGTCTGGACCTCGCCGGCGCCCTCGAGCCCCGTCAGGTGCAGGCCCGCCGGTGCCCAGGGGGTCGGGAGCCGGTCCGCCCCCGCGGCCCCGGAGGCGACGAACCCGCCGCCGTGGACGGTGGCGATGTCGGGCGAGGGGCGCCGCACGACGGGCACGCCGAAGAAGGCGGCCGGGCGCGGCTCGAAGGACTGGTAGTGGTCGAAGAGCGTCGGGACCAGCAGGCCGGAGCCGGCCGCGACCTCGGTGACCACAGGATCGGCGGCGGTGGCCTCGACCGAGCCCGAGCCACCGGCGTTCCAGAGCTCGAGGTCGACGACCTGGCGCAGCGCGTCGGCGATCTCGCGTCGCCGGACGGCGAGCTGGGTCAGCGACATCGACTTGAGCCGGCGCACGGCCATCGACCGGGCGCGTGCGGTGGGTACGTCGTCGGGCACGCCGGCGACCTGGCCCTCGTAGGTCATCGCGCCGACCAGCCGGAAGCCGGGACGGTCCATGACGGTGCGCGCCAGGCGCGTCACCGACGTCGCGTCGTAGAGCGGGGAGCGCTTGGGGCCGACGTGCTGGCGACCCATCCGCAGCCCCGCGTCGACGTCGATCGCGACGCGGACCTGCACGGCGTGGGAGGACCGCACGGAGTCGACGACGTCAAGGTGCGCGACGTCGTCGATCATCACGGTGATCCGGGACGCGGCACGAGGCGACTCGACCAGGCGCTGGAGCGCTGCCCGGTCGACGGTCGGGTAGGCCACGAGCAGGTCGTCGGTGACCTCCTGCTCCTCGAGCCAGAGGGCCTCGGCGAGCGTGTAGGCGAGCACGCCCTGGAAGCCGTCTCGGTCGAGGACCCGCCGCAGCAGGGACGGCACGCGCACCGACTTGGAGGCCACCCGGATCGGGGTGCCGGCGGCCCGGCGCACCAGGTCGTTGGCGTTGGCGTCGAACGCATCGAGGTCCACGACCATCAGGGGCGTGGACAACGGCTCCTCGTGTGCGGTCACGGCGGCTCCCAGCCGCGCCCAGAGCCGGTTGCGCTCGACGAACGAGGAGGAGTCGGCAGCAGCGGGCTGCGCCATCAGCTGATGCCGCGCTTGCGCAGCAACGCCTCGATCTCGTCGAGGTCGTCGTCGATGGCGGGCTTGCCACGGCCGCGCGCGGGCTTCGCGCCGGGAGCCACGGCAGGCGGGGTGCCCCCTCGGCGTACCTCCAGGGCGCGACCTGCGCCGAAGAGCACGACCGCGACGCCCGCGGTGATCACGCCCAGCCAGACGAACGGGCTGAAGACCAGCGTCGTGGCCCAGTCAGCGACCGCGTCGACGATGCGGGTCAGCATCTTCAGCGACCGGGTGAGGTAGGCCGCGAGCGGCAGCAGGGTGATCCCGGCGCCCTTGAGCGCGGCGGGCAGTCCCCGGCGCTGGTAGGCGTACCAGGTCCAGATCCCTCCCAGGAGGGTGAGCGTCAGCGTGAGCGCTCCCCACGTCACGTCGTCCACCACCCCAGGGTGGCACACGGACGGGGGAGCGCCAGGCATCCTCCACGTCCACGTGGGCCAGGATGTCGCTCCTGCCCCGCGGACGGGGAGGGTCTGTGCCCCTCCGGCACAATGGCCCCATGACCGACCGCCGCCTCGCTGGGCCCGGCTTCCCGGGCGACACCGGTGAGCCCGACCCCGCACTGCGCGCCGCCCTGACGGCGTACGCCGCGTCCCCGGCGCGCTACGCCGACGCCCTCGCCGTCCTGGCCGGGGGGCGCCTGCTGGTGCCCGTGGTGGCCGTCCTGGGCGAGGTGGAGGTCGACGAGGCCGGCCTGGCCCACGACAAGACCAGCGACATGGCCGCGGTGATGCTCGAGGGTGCCGACGGTCGCGTCGCCATGCTCGCCTTCACCGGCACCGACTCCCTGACCGCGTGGGACCCCGAGGCGCGGCCGGTCCCGGTGACCTCCGCGATGGCCGCTCAGGCGGCCCTCCAGGAGGGCGCCGCGGCTCTCGTGGTCGACGTCGCCGGCCCGGTCAGCTTCGTGGTGGAGGGTGACGACCTGAGCGGAGTCGCGGCGCAGTGGGCCCTCACGACCGTCGCCGGCCGCTCCGCCTGGCTGCGCCCCGCCGAGGACTCCTGACGCCCTGATTGGGAGCCGAGGGGAATCGTCGACTACGATCAGGTGTTGACCGATCAGTCCGGCATGCCGGACCGATCACACAAGCGGAGATCAGGCACCACACGTCTCCCACCCGCATCGACCGAACCAGGTCGTCGGGTCCGGTCCCGAAGGCCTTGGCCCTCGTGCCGAGAGAATTCTTCTCGGCGCAGTTCCCTGGCACTCGGAGTCGCGTCGCCCCTGGCGACGTGTCGTGACTGGCTTCCGCTTGAGCAAGCGGGAGCCGTTCTTCATGTGTGGCGGTGCCCGATCCCGAACACACTGGAGGACACATCAGCACCGAGCTTCGTATCAACGAGCGGATCCGGGTTTCCGAGGTCCGCCTCGTCGGTCCCAACGGAGAGACGGTCGGCATCGTGCCGACCGACCAGGCCCTCAAGCTGGCCCAGGAGGCGGACCTCGACCTCGTCGAGATCGCGCCCCAGGGCAAGCCGCCCGTGTGCAAGCTCATGGACTACGGGAAGTTCAAGTACGAGAACGCCCAGAAGGCCCGTGAGGCGCGCCGGAACCAGACGAACGTCATCATCAAGGAGATGAAGCTTCGTCCCAAGATCGACGCGCACGACTACGAGACCAAGAAGGGTCACGTCGTGCGGTTCCTCCGCGCGGGCGACAAGGTCAAGATCACGATCATGTTCCGCGGTCGCGAGCAGCACCGCCCCGAGCTGGGCTTCCGGCTGCTGCAGCGCCTGGCCGAGGACGTCACGGAGCT
>NZ_JANNML010000027.1:0-5433 GCF_031397825.1 Nocardioides sp. | reverse complement strand
CCCGACCCACGACGCCCGCAGCTGGACCTTCGACCTCGACCCGGGCGGGCGCGACCCGGTGCTCGGGATCGAGCGGCTCCAGGAGGCCTACGTCAAGCGCTTCCCCGGCTACGACCGTGGCATCACGGTGCCGGCGATCGTAGAGGAGAGCAGCGGTGAGCTGGTCACCAACGACTTCCCGTGGATCACCCACGACTTCTTCTTCGAGTGGCGCGAGCACCACCGCGACGGCGCGCCGGACCTGTGGCCCGAGCACCTCCGCGAGGAGATGGACGAGGTCATGCAGCGGGTCTTCACCGAGGTCAACAACGGTGTCTACCGGTGCGGCTTCGCGGGGTCGCAGAAGGCCTACGAGGCGGCGTACGACCGGCTCTGGGCGACCCTGGACTGGCTCGAGGAGCGGCTGGCCGACCGGCGCTACCTGATGGGGGCGGCGATCACCGAGGCCGACGTGCGGCTCTTCACGACGCTGGCCCGTTTCGACGCGGTCTACCACGGCCACTTCAAGTGCAACCGGGTCAAGCTGACCGAGATGCCGCACCTGTGGGGCTACGCGCGCGACCTCTTCCAGACGCCGGGCTTCGGGGACAACACCGACGTCGAGCAGATCAAGCAGCACTACTACCTCGTGCACTCCGACATCAACCCGTCCGGGGTCGTGCCGGCGGGGCCCGACCCGGCCGTGTGGCTGACGGCCCACGGCCGGGGCTGATCACCCCTCGCGCAGCCCCAGGGGCAGCGGGAGCGGGAGGAGCGGCCCGGGTCCGTCGTCGTCAGGGTCCGGCGCTGGCTGCTGCTGGCCTGGCGGGCGCTGCTTCTTGCCCTTCGACGGCTTCACGAAGCGGCCCAGGTGCGGGCGGCCGCGCCGGTCCCAGCGCAGTTGGGCGGCGAAGAGCGAGCGCTGGGCGCCGTAGCGCGGGGCGCGCTGGAGGTCGCCGTGGGGGCAGGACCGCTCGCGACAGGTCCAGGCGTGGAAGAACAGCAGCGACCCGTGGACCACGTCGGCGCCCCCGGGTCCGCACAGCCGGGTGCTGGCGCGCGTGACCAGGGCGCGCGAGCGGACCTTCTTGAGGCCCTGGAGCGTGGGGGCTCGGCGCCAGGTCGTGCGGTAGTTGCAGTCGCCGTAGTAGCCCTGGGAGGTGATCAGCACCCAGCCCTTGCGCTGCTGGATGAGCACCGGGTTCTCGATGACCCCGCGGGCGAAGGCCAGCACCCGGGCCCGGCCGCCCTTGCGGGCGCGCAGTCCGTCACGGGTGAGGCGGACCATCCGGATCGAGGAGGGCGTGCCCTGGGTGCGGTAGAGCAGGTAGCGCGCCCCGTTGCGGGCCTGGTAGCCCTCGGGGTCGATGACGCCGGCGGACTCCTGCGACGGGCTCGGTGGGCGGACCTTGTCGCTCGCCAGCGGAGTGTGCGCCCTCCGTGGGCAGGTGATCGGGCGGTGCTTGGGACGGAACTTCTTCAGCGGGCTGCTGGCCACGGCCACCCCGATGCAGCGCCCCAGCGGACCGAGGCCGCCGGCGGGGGCGGCGAAGTAGAGCAGGAACTTGTTCTTCTTGACCTGCACGATGTCGGAGGCCCAGATGTTGCGCCCGGTCGCCCACGGGGGCAGCCGCTTGAGGGCGCTCCCGCGGTCGCGCCACGGCCCGGCCACGGAGGTCGCGATCGAGCGCGGCGCCAGCGAGCCAGTGCCGATCGCGACGTAGCGGCCGCGGTAGGCGAAGCCGGTCGGGTCCGGCATCTCGGTGTGGCGGAAGAGCGGCTGGCCCCTGCGGCCCGGGTGCCCCTGGGTGACCCGGCTGGCCAGCGGGTGGCGCGGGAAGGCCAGGCGCAGCGTCAGGCCGCTCCCCGGGCCGTTCCCAGCGCGGGCCGAGGTCGCCGCCGCGGTCGACGGCGTGCTGCCCACGGTCAGCAGGGTGGCGGTCAGGGCGGTCAGCAGCGCCAACGCGACGGACAGCGACAGGCGTCGGGCAGGGGGTCGGGCAGGGGGTCGGGCAGGGGGTCGAGCAGGGGACACCGACGGGTCCTTCCTCACCGGGGGAGCACGAAGTGGAGCACAGGGTCGACCAGCTGGGGCGGGGACGTCCCGGGAGTGCCCGTTCCGTGATGCCTTCGTGATCCATCGGCAGCGGTCGGGGACAATGAAGCCACGTCACCGAGGAGAACAACGATGAAGCACGGCCATGGACACGGGCACGGGTCCGGCCACGGACCGGGGCACGCCGCGGGTCGCGCTTCCGACCGTCGACGGCTGCGCCAGGTCCTCGTCGTCACGAGCACCGTGCTGGTCGTGGAGCTGGTCGGCGCCTGGCTCACCGGCTCCCTCGCGCTCCTCGCCGACGCGGGGCACATGGCCACCGACGCCGGCGCCGTGGTGCTCGCGCTCGGGGCGTCGTACGTCGCAGGCCTGCCCGGCGGACCGCGCTCGACGTTCGGCTACCACCGCGCCGAGATCCTCGCCGCGATGCTCAACGCCCTGGTGCTGCTGGGGGTCTGCGCCTACATCGGCTACGCCGGCATCGCCCGGCTGACCGACCCGGCCGAGATCGAGGCGGGCGCGATGATCGGCTTCGCGGTGGTCGGCCTGCTGGCCAACGGTGTGTCGATGGCGATCCTGAGCCGCTCGGAGACCGGCTCGCTCAACCTGCGCGGCGCCGCCAACGAGGTCTTCGCCGACCTGCTCGGCTCCGTCCTCGTCGTCATCGCCGGTGTCGTCATCCTCACCACCGGCTGGGACCGTGCCGACGCGGTCGCCTCTCTGGTGATCGCGGTGATGATCCTGCCGCGCTCGCTGGTGCTGTTGAGGGACTCGGCGGTCATCCTGCTCGAGATCGCCCCGGCGGGGCTCGACCTGACCGACGTGCGGGTGCACCTGGCGGGGGTGCCCGGCGTCGTGGACGTCCACGACCTGCACGCCTGGACGATCACCAGCGGCATCCCCAGCCTCTCGGCCCATGTCACCGTCACCGACCAGGCCCTGGCCGAGCGCGGGGTCGGCGCGATCCTCGACGACCTGTGTGCGTGCGTCGCCGAGCACTTCGAGGTGCGGCACGCGACCTTCCAGGTCGAGCCGCTCTCCCACGAGGCCCACGAGGACCTCGGCGAGCTGCACTGACGCGTGCGGGGAACTGTCAGGCCTTGGCGGCGTCGGCCTCGGCGGCAGCCTTGAGCTTCGCGAGGGTGGCCTCGATGGCGGCCTGGGTCTTCGTGCCCATGGCGAGGTTGAAGCCCACGGCCGCGGGGCCGTAGCGGGTCAGGTCCCACGTCTCGGTGATCTCCGTTCCGCCGTC
Organism: Nocardioides sp.; assembly: GCF_031397825.1. Taxonomy (GTDB): domain Bacteria; phylum Actinomycetota; class Actinomycetes; order Propionibacteriales; family Nocardioidaceae; genus Nocardioides. The sequence goes on along the minus strand of NZ_JANNML010000027.1, from coordinate 2,146 downwards.
GGCGGTCGGGGTGAGCTCGTAGCGCCAGCGGTGCAGGCCCTTGTGCCGCCAGGCGATGAGCCGGTCCTGCTCGAACTCGACGACGGTGTTGCCGATCTTGTAGGCCGCGCCCATCTTCATGTCCATGCCGAAGGTCGAGCCGAGCTCGAGACACTGGCCGCTGCCGCGGCTGGCCTTGACGGTGCCCGAGCCGTCGATGCGGGGGTGCTGGGTCGGGTCGGTGAGGATCGCGAAGACGACCTCCGCCGGAGCGCTGGTCGTGATGCTGGCCGTACGGGTGCGGATCGCCATGGGGCGAGCGTAGTGGTGCGCGTGAAGCCCGTCGGCCCCAGGAGCCCGGCGGATTGGCGGCACGGACCGGACGACCGGTAACTTGGGCGGCACAGGAATGTGTCCCCGGTCACAGGTCGCACCACCCATCGCGACCCGCGCCGGACCAACCACCCGGACGACGGCCAACCCGTGCCCCGGGCGAGGAGAAGGAGTCCCACGTGACCCAACAGTCTTCCGGCTTCGGCCCCGACCTGGCGGAGGTCTTCGGGCCCTCGCAGCAGGACGGTGGACCGGAGCTCATCCAGCTCCTCACGCCCGAGGGCGAGCGGGTCCACCACCCGGAGTTCGACCGCGACTTCTCCGCCGAGGAGCTGCGCGGCTTCTACCGCGACATGGTGCTGACCCGGCGCATCGACACCGAGGCGACCGCGCTCCAGCGCCACGGCGAGCTCGGCATCTGGGCCCAGCTGCTCGGCCAGGAGGCCGCCCAGATCGGCGCCGGCCGCGCGCTGCGCCCGCAGGACTACGTCTTCCCGACCTACCGCGAGCACGGCGTCGCCTGGTGCAAGGGCGTCGACCCGCTGCGCCTGCTCGGCCTCTTCCGCGGCGTCGACCAGGGCGGGTGGGAGCCCGACGCGCACAACTTCGCGCTCTACACGATCGTGATCGGCGCCCAGACCCTGCACGCCACCGGCTACGCGATGGGCATGCAGCGCGACGGCGTCGTCGGCACCGGCGACCCCGACCGCGACGCGGCCGTGATCGCCCACTTCGGCGACGGTGCGTCCTCGCAGGGCGACGTCAACGAGGCGTTCATCTTCGCCGCGTCCTACAACGCGCCGGTCGTGTTCTTCTGCCAGAACAACCAGTGGGCGATCTCCGAGCCCATCGAGCGCCAGACCCGCATCCCGCTCTACCAGCGCGCGCTGGGCTTCGGCTTCCCCGGCGTCCGCGTCGACGGCAACGACGTCCTCGCGACGTACGCCGTCACGCAGGCAGCGCTGCAGCGTGCCCGCGACGGCCAGGGCCCGACGTTCGTCGAGGCCTACACCTACCGGATGGGTGCCCACACGACCACCGACGACCCGACCCGCTACCGCCTCTCCGACGACGTCGAGAGCTGGAAGCTCAAGGACCCGATCGCCCGGCTGGAGGTCTACCTGCGCCGCAACGGGCTCGTGGAGAACGACTTCCTCGCCACCATCCAGGCGGAGGCCGACGAGCTCGGCCACACCCTGCGCGAGGGATGCAAGGCGATGCCCGACCCGCAGCCGCTGAGCATGTTCGACCACGTCTACGCCGAGATGACGCCCGAGCTGCAGGCGCAGCGCGACGGCTTCGCGACCTACCTCGACTCCTTCGAGGGCTCTGCCGCTGGGGGGCACCACTGATGGCCACGCAGGACAGCAACCAGAAGATCACCCTCGCCAAGGGCCTCAACATGGGGCTGCGCAAGGCGATGGAGGACGACCCCAAGGTCCTGCTCATGGGCGAGGACGTCGGCAAGCTCGGCGGCGTCTTCCGCATCACCGACGGCCTGCAGAAGGACTTCGGCGAGGACCGCGTCATCGACTCCCCACTGGCCGAGTCCGGCATCGTCGGCACCGCGGTCGGCATGGCGATGCGCGGCTACCGGCCGGTGGTCGAGATCCAGTTCGACGGCTTCGTCTACCCGGCCTACGACCAGATCGTCTGCCAGGTCGCCAAGATGAGCTACCGCTCCAAGGGTCGCTCGAAGATGCCGATGGTCATCCGCATCCCGTTCGGCGGTGGCATCGGCGCGGTCGAGCACCACTCCGAGTCCAACGAGGCCTACTTCGCCCACACCGCGGGTCTCAAGGTGGTCTGCTGCTCCAACGCCGAGGACGCCTAC
>NZ_JANNML010000003.1:0-10797 GCF_031397825.1 Nocardioides sp. | reverse complement strand
GTCCGGACAGCGCACGGCGATGTTCGCGACTGGTCTGCGACTCACGGTGCGTCGCGGGGACGGCACGTTCGCCGTGATCACCGACTACCGCAGGGAGGAAGCCTTCGGCGCGACCCTGAAGCCGGGTCGTTATCGCGCCCGCCTGACCGCGCAGCGCGTCCGGATGGTCTCGCTGCCCGGCCCCGAGGTGCGCTTCGTCGTCAGACGCTGAGCCGGCGCTCCTCGAGCACCGAACGGACCGGGCCCTCGTCGTACCGGCTCACACGGGCCGCTCGACCCGCCCGCCCCACGACGCGGCGCCATCGACGCGGAGGAGGTGGCGCACCGGGTGCGCCACCTCCTCCGCCTCGTCCGGGCCCTCGCACGGCGTGGCGATCGCCTCTCGTCAGTGCGCCATGTCCACGAACCGCGAGTAGTGGCCCTGGAAGGCGACGGTGATGTCACGGGTCGCGCCGTTGCGGTGCTTGGCGACGATCAGGTCGGCCTCGCCGGGGCGGGTCGACTCCTTCTCGTAGGCGTCGTCGCGGTGCAGCAGGACCACCATGTCGGCGTCCTGCTCGATCGAGCCCGACTCACGCAGGTCGCTCATCATCGGGCGCTTGTCGGCGCGCTGCTCGGGGCCACGGTTGAGCTGCGAGAGGGCGATGATCGGGACGCCGAGCTCCTTGGCGAGCAGCTTGATCTGCCGGGAGAACTCCGAGACCTCGAGCTGGCGCGACTCGACCTTCCGCCCGGACGTCATGAGCTGGAGGTAGTCGATGACGATGAGGCGCAGGTCGTGGCGCTGGCGCAGCCGGCGGGCCTTGGCCCGGATCTCCATCATCGTCATGTTGGGTGAGTCATCGATGAACATCGGCGCCGAGGAGACCTTGCCCATGTGGCGGGCCAGCTTGTCCCAGTCGGAGGAGTCCATCTTGCCGTTGCGGATGTGGTTGAGCGGCACCTTGGCCTCGGCCGAGAGCAGCCGCATGGTGATCTCCGAGCGCGTCATCTCGAGGCTGAAGAAGACGCTGGCCAGGTTGTTGTGGATCGAGGCCGCCCGACAGAAGTCCAGCGCCAGCGTCGACTTCCCCATGGCGGGTCTCGCCGCCACGATGATCATCTGACCGGCATGGAGACCGTTGGTCAGGTCGTCGAAGTCGGCGAAACCGGTGGGCACGCCGTAGATGCCGCCTTCGCGGTTCTCGATGGCCTCGATCTCGTCCAGGACCCCGTCCATGATGTCGGAGAGCGGGGCGTAGTCCTCGCTCGAGCGACGGTCGGTGATCGTGTAGACCTCGGCCTGGGCGCGGTCCACGATCTCGTCGACCTGCCCCTCACCGGCGTAGCCGTACTGAGCGATCTTGATGCCGGCGTCGACCAGGCGTCGCAGGATCGCCTTCTCGCGGACGATCTCGGCGTAGAACGACGCGTTGGCCGCGATCGGGACGTTGGCGGCCAGGGTGTGCAGGTAGGGGGCGCCGCCGATGCGGGCCAGCTCGCCGCGGCGCTGCAGCTCGGCAGCCACGGTGACCATGTCGACCGGCTCACCGCGACCGAAGAGATCGATGATCGCGTCGTGGATGGTCTCATGGGAGGGCCGGTAGAAGTCCGTGCCGCGCAGTGCCTCGGAGACGTCGGCGATGGCGTCCTTGGAGATGAGCATCGAGCCGAGCACCGACTGCTCGGCGGCCATGTCCTGGGGCGGCGTGCGGTCACCGGGACGACTGGGTCGCTCGCCTGGCGCGTAGGCGACCGGGCCGTCGCCCCACTCCTCGAACGGAGGCTCGGGCATCCCCCGGGTGTCGGAGTCGGTGACGCTCAACGCGGGTCCCCTCGTGCCCGGATCGAGCGCCCGGGCGATGGCTGGTGATCGGTCGGACTGGGCGGTCGACGCCACGCTAGGTGGCGGCACCGACACCCGGTCAGGTGCGTGAACCTACGGGCCCGGGGCACCTCGGCGATAGCGCCCTATCCACAGGCCCTGGGGATAACTCGGGTCAGCCCGTGGACGACACGCTGGGAACTGTGCAGGGCCTGGGGAGCAGCCTGTGGACTACCTGCCCCAAATGGGGGACGTCACCCTGCTGACCTGCACAAACGCTGTCCCAGACCTGTGCACAGGAAATAGTTCACGGCCGATCTCGTTCATGTGTCGTCCATCTCCCCGTGGGGGGATCGTTTGTCGACATCGCGATCTCCCCGGGGGCTTTCCACAACCCGGGGCGAGTTATCCACCGGTCACTATCAGACAATGGTGGGGTGCGTCAGGAACTCGACAAAGAAATCTGGAGGTTGTCGGTCCCGGCGTTCCTGGCGCTGGTCGCCGAGCCGCTGTTCCTGCTCAGCGACGCGGCCATCGTGGGCCATCTCGGCACCCCGGAGCTGGCCGGCCTCGGCATCGCTGCCGTCGTCCTGCAGACCGTGGTCGGCCTCTGCGTGTTCCTCGCCTACGGCACCACGGCCAGCGTCGCGCGCCACCTCGGCGCCGGCAACCGACCCGCCGCCCTCGCCCAGGGCGTCGACGGGGTCTGGCTCGCGGTCGGCATCGGACTGGTCGCCACCTTCGCCGGCGTCACGCTCACCGGCCCGCTCGTCGGCCTCTTCGGCGCCGGCGAGGTGGTGACCGACCACGCGGCGACGTACCTCCGCCTCGCCTTCCTCGGCGTCGTCCCCCTCCTCGTCATGCTCGCGACGACCGGCGTCCTGCGGGGGCTGCAGGACACCCGCACCCCGCTCGTGGTGGCCGTCGCGGGCAACGCCCTCAACATCGTGCTCAACCTGGTCCTGGTCTACGGCGTCGGGAGCTGGACGGGCCTCGGCATCGCCGGCTCCGCGCTCGGCTCGGTGCTGGCCCAGGTCGCCAGCGCGGCGGCGCTGCTCGCGGTCGTCACCCGGGCCGCCCGCGCCGAGGGCGCCCCGCTCGGGCCGGACCTGCGCGGTATCCGTGCCGCCGCCCGCGCCGCCGTGGCCCTGGTCATCCGCACGCTCACGCTGCGCGCCGCGCTGCTCGTCACGACGTACGCCGTCACGATCGGTGCCAGCTCGGCCGCCGGGCGGGCAGACCCCGCCATCGACCTGGCGACCCACCAGCTGGCCCTGACCCTGTGGACCTTCCTGGCCTTCGTGCTCGACGCGATCGCGATCGCCGCGCAGGCGATCACCGGACGCTACCTCGGCGCCGGCGACGTCGAGGGCACCCGAGCGGTCACGCGCCGGATGGTGCAGTGGGGGGTGGTGAGCGGCATCGTCACCGGGGTGCTGCTGGCTGCTGCCAGCCCGGTGCTGGGCCGGCTGTTCACCGACGACCCGGAGGTACAGCGACTGCTGGTGCCGGTCCTGCTCGTCGCGGCGCTCGCGCAGCCTGTGGCCGGGGTGGTCTTCGTCCTCGACGGCGTCCTCATCGGCGCCGGCGACGGCACCTACCTCGCCTGGGGCGGCCTCGTGACCCTGGTCGCCTACGTGCCCCTGGTGCTCGTCGCCGCCCACCACGTCGGCGGCCTGGTGATCGTCTGGGCGGTGTTCTGCGCCGCGTTCATGGGTGCCCGCCTCGTCGTGCTCACCCTGCGCGCCCGGGGTGACGCCTGGCTGGTCACCGGCGCCCCTACAGTGTCGCCATGAAGCCCCTCCAGTCCGCCGCGATGGGCTTCATCTTCATCGCGCTCTACGCCCTCTTCAACGGCTACGACGCCTATGCCGACCCCGTCGGCTGGGTGCTGGTGCTGCTCGGCGTGCGGCGCCTGCCGCCCGTCACGCCGCTGCGCTTCGCCACCCTGTACGTCGGGTGCCTGGCGCTGGCGGTCTCCGTGCCGTTGTGGTTCCAGGGGCCGCGCGAGGCGCTGGCCGACCTCGACCCGTCGCTGGCCTGGGCGGCCGACCTGCCGGCGTTCGCCTGCTCGGCCCTGCTGTGCCACGGCCTGGCCCAGGCCGCCACCGCGGCCGACGACCCCCGCCCCGCGCGGTGGCTCAGCACGGTGCGCACCGTCCTGGTCGTCGTGGCCGTCGCACCGGTCCTGGTCTTCGGCGCCGGCCTCGAGCAGCTCGCCGGACCTGCGACGGCCGCTGCTCAGCTGGGCTACCTCGCGCTGATCTGGTTCCTCTTCAGCTATTCGGGGCGCACGTGGGCCGGGGCCCCGATCGTGGAAAGCGCCACGCCACCGCCAACTCCTTCGTAGCCTGGGATCGCCCGCAGCGTTATACCCCCCGTCGCTTGCGTCCCGTTCCAGGAGAGCCCATGTCGAACCCCCGTCCCTCACGTCGCCGTGCCGCCACGTTCGCTGCCGGCATCCTCGTCGCCGGGCTGCTCCCCGCGCTCACCGTCGCCGGCCCCGCCTCGGCCGAGCCGGGCTGCACCATCGAGCAGAACGGGTCACCCCTGCCGTTCCCCGCCCCGGATACCCCGGTCTGCGACGACACGACGCCTCCGGACACCAAGATCACCAAGACGGTCCCCGACCCCAACAGGGCCGACTACATCAAGGGCAAGAACGTCACCTACACGTTCGCGGCCGTGGCCAGCGACGGTGACCCGGGTCCGTGGTCCTACATGTGCCGCCTCGACGGAGCCACCGCCGGGACGTGGAAGCCCTGCGGAGACCCGGAAGGCACCACGTCCCCGCAGAGCGTCACGTACAGCAACCTCGACGACCTCAAGAGCAGCGGTTACACGTTCCGCGTCTACGCCATCGACACCCCCGACGCTGCCAACACCTGGTCCGACGGCTCGCTCTTCGGCGGCGCGACCGAGGACCCGGCCATGCCCGACGACGACAGCGCGTCGCCCGCCTCGGCAGGCTTCAAGGTCGACACCGCCGACCCGTCCACCTTCATCTTCGGCGAGCCCGACACCTTCGACCCGATCCGCCCCGAGCTCCCCATGGTCCAGTCGCGCAACATCCAGGTGCGGCTCACCTCGAGCGAGAGCCGGGCCGGCGAGGGCGCGACCTACGACTGCACGCTCAACGACGTCAAGGTCCCCTGCCAGGAGGGCTTCACCAGCCTGAAGAACCTCACGCCCGGCAACAAGACCTTCGAGGCCACCGCGACCGACCTTGCGGGCAACAGCAGTAAGAAGCCCGCCACGATCGTCTTCGCCGTGCCGCGCAACCTCAAGACCACTCCGGGCTGGCGCCAGGTCAAGGAGGAGGGCTACTTCGCGGCTGACTACCTCGAGGCCCGCACCGTCGGTGCCACCCTGGTCACCAACCCGGTCCAGGTGCGCGAGCTGCGCCTGATCGCCCCCGCCGGCCCCAACCTCGGCCGGATCGACCTCCAGATCGGCAACGGCCAGCGCCGCACGATCAGCCTCTTCGCGAAGACCTTCACGCGCTTCAAGGTCTACGTCATCCGCGACGAGTTCAGCCCGCTGGCCAGCGGCAAGATCACCATCCGGGTCAAGTCGCTCGGCCCGAACAAGGTCGCCCGCATCGACGCGCTGCTGATCCAGCCCGTCGGCGGCCGCTGAGCCGCACCACCCGTCGTACGCCGCGTGGGCGCGGCTTGTCCGGGTCGTGTGCCGCGGAGCGCGCCGATCCGCTGGCTGCGGCACACGACTGCGTGACGGGACGACCCCCGGGTCGGCGCCCACTCTGGTCGTGTGCCGGAGAGCGCGCCGGACCGCTGGCTGCGGCACACGACCCATCGCGCCGCGACCACCGCGCACCCCCACCATGACGAACGAGGCCGCCCTCCCGAAGGAGGACGGCCTCGTCGAGGTCGTACGTGGTGCGAGAGGTCAGGCAGGGATGACGTTGAGGGCCACCGCGGCGGACACCTCGTCGTGCAGCTTGACGGAGACCTCGTGGTTGCCGAGCGCCTTGATCGGGTTGGTGACCACGATCGTGCGCTTGTCGACGGCCTCGCCCGAGACCTCGGCGATGGCGTCGGCGATGTCGGCGACGGTCACGGCGCCGAACAGTCGACCGCCCTCGCCGGCGCGGACCTTGACGTCGACCGGAGCGGACTCCAGCTTGGTCTTGATCTGCACGGCGTGGTCGTGGTCGCGGACCGAGCGCGAGGAGCGGGCAGCCTTGATCGAGGCGACCTGCTTCTCACCGCCGCGGGTCCAGCGGATCGCGACGTTGCGCGGGATGAGGTAGTTGCGGCCGTAGCCGTCCTTGACCTCGACGATGTCGCCGGGGGCACCGAGACCGGTGACCTCCTGCGTGAGGATGAGCTTCATGGTGGTGTCTCCTCGCCTTATCGACCGGTGGACGAGTAGGGCAGCAGGGCTACCTCACGCGCGTTCTTGACGGCGATGGCGACGTCGCGCTGGTGCTGGACGCAGTTGCCGGTGACCCGACGCGCGCGGATCTTGCCGCGGTCGGAGATGAACTTGCGGAGCAGGGCGGTGTCCTTGTAGTCGACACCGGTCGCCTTCTCCTTGCAGAACTGGCAAACCTTCTTCTTGGGCTTGCGAATCACTGCCTTGGCCATTGTGGTGCTTCCTCTCTAGAAGCCCGGCCCCGCACGCGGATGCGTGACGACGCCGGAATGGTTCGGGTTGATTGCGGTGGGGTGGTGCGGTGGATCAGAAGGGAGGCTCTTCGGAGCCCACGCCCGGGGCGCCCCAGGGGTCGGACGCCGGAGCGCCGCCCGCGGGACCACCGGCGGCGGGACGAGCCGGGGACGCGGTGGCCCACGGGTCGTCGCCGCCCTGGCTGCCGCCGCCGGAGGGCTGGCCGCCGCCGTAGCCGCCGCCACCTCCTCCGGAGCGGGAGGCGCGGGTGACCTTGGCCGTGGCGTACTTCAGCGACGGGCCGACCTCTTCGACCTCGATCTCCATGACGGTGCGCTTCTCACCCTCACGGGTCTCGTACTGGCGCGACTTGAGCCGCCCCTGCACGACGACGCGCATCCCCTTCTGCAGCGACTCGGCGACGTTCTCCGCCGCCTGGCGCCACACAGCACAGGAGAGGAAGAGGGCGTCGCCGTCCTTCCACTCGTTGGACTGCCGGTCGAAGGTGCGCGGGGTCGAGGCGATCCGGAAGTTGGCGACCGCGGCACCCGAGGGGGTGAAGCGGAGCTCCGGGTCGTCGACGAGGTTGCCGACCACGGTGATGATGGTCTCGCCTGCCATGAGGGTCTCCCTAGTTGATCCGTGTTGGTGATCCGATGTCTGCGTCCAGGCTCATCCAAGCCCTGAGCGCCGACATCCGGAAGTGGTCGTCCACAGGGGACGACCCGAGCTCACGTGAGCGAGCGGGCTCCGGGCCGGATGACCTTGGTGCGCAGGATGGCCTCGTTGAGCGTGAGCTGACGGTCGAACTCCTTGACCGTGGCGGGCTCGGCGCTCAGCCGGATGACGGCGTAGATGCCCTCGGCGTTCTTCTTGACCTCGTAGGCCAGCCGACGGCGACCCCAGACGTCCACGTTGTCGACGGTGCCACCGTCGTTGCGGATGACGTTGAGGTACTTGTCGAGCGAGTCCTGGACGGTTCGCTCTTCGATGCTCGGGTCGAGGATGACCATGACTTCGTAGTTGCGCAAAGCGGAACTACCTCCTTCGGACTTGGCGGCCACGGTCTCTCCGTGGCAGGAGGGGTGCTGCGTTTCATCTCGTGACGGCACCCGTCGATGGGGCGTCACGAAGACAGGCAAGGTTAACAGCGCGCGCAGACCCTGTGGAAATCGCGGACCGGACGGTCCGGGAGGTGCCTAACGTCTCGAGCATGTACGACGCACGCGCACCGCTGGCGGGTCGCTACCGGCTGCTCGACGAGATCGGCGCTGGCGCGACGGGGTCGGTGTGGCGCGCCTGGGACCTGCGCGAGGGGCGCCACGTGGCCGCCAAGGTGCTCGGTCGTGCAGACGATGCGCTGCTCCAGCGCTTCGTGCGCGAGCAGGCGGTGCGCATCCAGCACCCGCACGTCGTCGCCCCTGCCGGCTGGGTCGCCGACGACGAGCGGGTGCTGCTGACGATGGACCTCGTCCCCGGCGGCTCGCTGGCGACGCTGCTCCTCGCGCACCCCCGGCTCCCCGAGGGCGTCGTCGCCGAGCTGCTCGACCAGCTCCTCCAGGCACTGACGGCGGTGCACGCGGCCGGCGTGGTGCACCGCGACGTCAAGCCGGCCAACCTGCTGCTCGAGCCCACCGGCGACGGGCGCCCCCACCTGCGCCTGGCGGACTTCGGCGTCGCAGGCTTCCTGGGCGGGAGCCGGCTGACCCGCGACGGCCCGATCGGCACCTACGGCTGGGCCGCCCCCGAGCAGGAGCGGGGCGCCCCGCCCGACCCGCGGCAGGACCTCTGGGCCGTCGGGGTCCTGGGTCGCCTGCTCCTCACCGGCCAGGACCCGGCCCGGCCCGCACCGGGGGCGGTGCGCCCGCGGGGGCGGCTCGGCCCCCTCCTCGACGCCCTGACCGAGCCCGACCCTGCGCTCCGGCCGGCCACGGCCGCCGTCGCCCTTGCAACATTGCGCCGACTCGGCGTACCCCCGCCGCAGGCGTGGCCGCACGTCCCCGACCACCTCGGCCCCGCTCCCGCACTGCCTCGCGACCCGTCGCACGACCGGGCGCGACTCCTGGTCGTGCTGGCCTGCCTGTGCTTCGTCACGGCGATCGTCCTCAGCGCTGCCGCGGCCCTCGTCGCGACCTGAGGAGCAGGCCCCAGCCCGCGAGGAGCAGCAGCACCGCCGCAGCGAGCAGCAGGACGACCACGAGCCAGCCCTACTGGAAGGCGAGCGGGTTGTCGACGACCGGCTGGCCGTCCTCGCCGACGACGAAGGTGCCGACCATGCCGGGCTCGCCCTCGGGCACCTCGAAGGGCACGTAGATGCAGACCGCGTCGCGACCGAAGGACCAGGTGTCCTGGAGCGAGCCGATCTGGGTGCCGCCGTCGAGGGAGGTGAGGGTGACCCCGATCGGGGTGCCGTCAGCGAGGCCGGCGATGACGTACTCGGCGTAGACGGTCTCCCCCGGCGCGACGCTGAGGATCTGCGGCTGCTCGACCGTGCTCTCCCCGGCGCACTCGCCCTGCTCCCCGTCGCGCACCCAGCCGGCCGCCTGGAAGTCCGCGTCGACCGGCGGGTCCTCGACGACCGGGAGGTCCTCGACGAACGGCGACACGTAGGCCGGGTCGCCCCCCTCCTCGGCGATGCGCAGGACCTCCTCGGCGAGGTCGACGGGGCGGATCAGTGCCGAGCCCTGGGTGATCGCGCCGGCGTCGGAGGAGCCGGCGGTGATCACGGCGGTGTTGATGCCGATCAGCTCGCCGTCGTCGTTGATCGAGGGGCCACCGGAGTTGCCCGAGCCGAGGCGGACGTCGCTGTCGATCAAGCCGCGCTCGGTGCCGATCACCTCGTCGGCCTGGAATGTCGACACCACCCCGCGGGTGACGGTCAGCGGGCGGTCGAGCGAGGCGGTCACGTTGCCGATCGAGGGGTAGCCGAGCGCGGTGATCTCGTCACCCGTGCGCAGGTCGGCGCTGTCGCCGATCGGCAGCGGCTCCGGGAGGTCCATCGCCGTCCCGTCCACGGGGTTGCCGTCCGCGTCGGCGACGATCTGGAGGACCGAGAGGTCGAGGTAACCGTCGGTGACGATCGGCTCCGCGCGGAACGCCGCGGTGGCCGGCTTGTCGTCCTCGGGCGAGGTCAGCGAGACCAGCAGGTAGTCGGGGTCGGGGGTCTCGCTCGCGCCCTGTCCCGGCGCCGACGGCTGGGCCACGTGGGCGTTGGTGAGGATGAGCCCGTCGTCGCTGATGATGCTCCCGGAGCCCGAGTGGGTGGGGGTGCCGGTGTCGTCGACGGCGATGAGGAACACCGCGGCCGCCTTGGCCCGCGCGAGCGCCACGTCGCTGAGTCCGCCCTGCGCCGCGACCGGCGCGGGGTCGTCGTCGCCGCCGAGCACCACCGCGGCCGTGATCCCGCCGCCCAGCAGCACCAGCGCGACGACGGTCGCGCCGACGACACTCATCGTGCGCCGCCGCTTCTTCTTGACGATCGCGGCCGCCGCCTGGCCCGCCGCCACGACGGGCACGATCTCGAGCTCCAGGCCCGCGGTCGGATGGCCGAGCAGGATCTCCACCGGCTCGGTGATCCGGAAGGTCGTGATCCGCTCGCCGTCGACGTAGGAGCCGCTGGTCGAGCGGTCGACCCACCACCACCCGTCGGGGCGCGGCTCGACGACCGCGTGGAGGCGCGAGACCGCGGCGTCGTCGGCCACGACCTCGAAGCTGGGGTCTCGACCGATCCGCACGGCCTGATGGGTGCCGAAGCGCAGGTCGGCCCCGACACGGCGGCGGACGAGGAGACCGGGCCCACCCCCCTGGCCGCCCGGCCCCGGCCGCATCCCGGGACCAGTGACGATCGTCTGCGCGAGCATCGGCGGCGGCTGGTAGGCCGGCGGGCCGGCGTACGGCCTGGCGCCGGGAGGCGGCACGGGTGCGCCCGGAGGGCCGGGGACGTAGGGCGGTGGGACCGGTGCGTACGCCGCGCCCGGTGCCGCCGGCGTCGTGCCGGGCGCGGCGGGCGACGGGGCGGGCGCCCCGCCGGACACCGTCACGGTGAGCGCGAGGCCGCCGCCCTGGGCGCCGAAGCTCACGGCGGTGGTGCCCGTCAGCAGGGCGCGCGGCACCCGCTGCCCGTTGACCCACGTGCCGTGGGAGCTGCCGAGGTCCACGACCTCCCACCCGTCGCCGACCGGGCGGATCTCGGCGTGCTGGCGCGACACGGTGGGGTCCTCGGCGACGACGTCGCACCCGACCTCACGGCCGATGCGGAAGACGCGGGGCGCATCGGCGCTCCACGTCTGCGTGGAGGACTGGATGCTGATGGCGCTCATGGCGACCTCCTGGTGCGGGACGGGCTGAGCCTAGGCGCATCC
>NZ_JANNML010000147.1:0-5393 GCF_031397825.1 Nocardioides sp. | reverse complement strand
GTCTGGGCCCGGCGCTGGGGCTCGGCGTCGCGATCGGCGGGCTCGCTCTGCTGCCGCTCGTCGGTCTGGTGGTCGTCGCTCCCACGCGCCGGCCGGTGGCCGAGCCGGTGGGGTGACCCTGCTCACCTGATCGGACCTGATAGGGCCATGCCCCGGAAGGCGCGCGCTCCACTAGAGTTGGACGTCGACAACGCAGGGGGCGGGATGGCACTGGAGTCAGAGGATCGACCGTGGGGGTCGTGGCACGTCATCGACGTGGACCACGGCTACAAGGTCAAGCGCATCCACGTGAATCCCGGTGCGCGGCTGTCCTACCAGACCCACGAGCACCGCTCGGAGCACTGGGTCGTGGTCTTCGGGATCGCCACCTGTCTCATCGACGGGGTCACCACGATGGCCGGCCCCGGCCACACGATCGACGTACCACTCGGCGCGAAGCACCGGCTGGCCAACGAGTCGACCGAGGAGCTCGTGATCATCGAGGTGCAGCGCGGCGCCTACACCGGCGAGGACGACATCTGTCGGCTCGAGGACGACTACGGCCGCAACGAGGTCGTCTGATCCGAGGTCTCGACGACGGTCGCTGCGCGACCTGCTCGACCAACGGATGCGTCGGCGAGCCAGGCCGTCGCCCCCAGCCGCTCGTACGTCGCTCGCGCGGCGGTCAGGTGGGGGGCGGCCTCGTCCGGACGGCCCTGGCTGAGGAGCCAGTCCGCCCACCAGCGGTGGGCGTGCGCGACGTAGACCGGTGACCCGAAGACCTCGTAGTGCTCGACGGCGGCCCCGAAGAGCTCGCCGGGGTCGCCGGCGCCCCCGTGCTCGCTCGCGCCCCCGTGCGCGCCGACGTCGACCGCGCGGCCGGCCAGCCAGGCGCGGAGCAGGTCGCGGTGGCCACGCAAGGAGCGAGGCAGCCGCCGCGCCCCGCTCACCTGCTCGAGCAGTTCCCGGGATGCCGCCTCGTCGCCTGCCTCGAGGGCGACCGTCATCGCGTGGGCGTGCACGAAGTGGAGGTCGTCCCAGACGCCGGTGAAGTCGTGGAACGCGTGCGTCGCCGCCAGCGCGGGGGCGCGGAGATCAGCCACGGGCGGCGTGCCCTCCAGGCCGCGCAGGACTCGGCCCCAAGCGAGCAGCGAGGGGTCGTCGCCCCCGTCGGCGCTCAGCTCACCGATCGGCGGCACCGGAAGCCCGCGGGCTCGGTTGCGCAGGGCGCGGACGCCGACGGCGTACTCGTCCGTCGTGGGTCCGAACCTTGACTCCAACAGCTCCAGCGGCGCCTCCATGTCGTCCCACCGGCCGCCGTTCCAGAGCGCGATCACGGAGTTGGCGACGATGAACTCGAGGTTGTAGCGGTTGCCGGCGCGGGACGCGACCTCCAGCCCGTACTCGGCGTTGCGCAGGGCGGCGGCGACGTCGGTGGGGTTGGCCGCCGCGATGAGGTTGACCAGGGTGGCCGCCTCCGACGCGGGGTCGTGGGCGTCGCGGGCGAGCTCGGAGGCCGTCACCAGCAGGGAGTTGCTGATCGTCATCAGCCCCCGGTCGGAGTAGAAGGCGCTGAGCGAGCTCAACGTGGTGATGACGGCCTCGGTGTCCTCCTGCTCCTCGGCCAGCCGGAGCCGTTCATGAGCCATTTGGAGGCCGCGCTCGGGGTTGGGCCCGCGGAACTCCGACCCCATGAGCACGCGCGAGAGGATCAGCCGCGCCTCAACCGCGTCCTGGTCCTCGCACAGCTCCTCCCACCACGGCATCGTCAGGGTGATCGCCTCCTCGGCCTGGCGCAGCCCGGTGACGAGGACCTGGCCACGCACACCCGCCGCGTGGCCGGCCCTGCGTCGGTCGCCCAGCGTCACGAAGAGCTCCTCGGCCTCGTGAGCGTGCGCGAGGGAGGACTGCCAGAGTCCGGCCTCGAACTCGGCGGTCGCCTGCTGCAGCAACATCGGCGCCCGTCGGGCGTCTCCGTGCACGAGCGGGGAGGCGGTGGCGAGGTGGCGGGCGGCCTCCTGATGCGAGCCGAGACCGGTCGACCGGGCGGCGGCGCGCACCAGGTTGTCGACGGCGGCGGCCCGGAGCTCGGCCTCGTCGTGGTCGCCCGGCACCGCGGCCAGGGCGTCCAGGTAGTGCTGGGCGCGGATCGCGGCGGTGTCGTCGCCGGTCTCCCCGGCGTGCTCGAAGTGGGCCACGACGGCGAGGTGGACCGCCTTGCGGTCGCGCCGCGAGAGCACGCCGTACGCCACCTGCCGCACCGCGGACTGCACGAAGGAGTGCTGGCCGTACGTCGAGCTCATCCGGTTGCTGTCGTGGGCGAAGATCTGCACCCGTTGGAGATCGCGCAGCACCGATCCGACGTCGGCGACCTCGGGGCACAGCGCGGCGAGCGCGTCGAGGGTGAAGGTGGTGCCGAGCACGCTGGCCCGGTCGACGACGCGGCGCTGGTCGGGTGTGAGGGCGTCGAGGCGGGCGGCGATGAGGGCCTGGAGCGAGGCGGGGGCGGCGAGGGAGTCGAGGTCGAGAGGGGCGTCGTCGGCCAGGACGTACTGCCCGCCGCGCGGCACGACCAGGTCGCGGTCGATGAGTGAGCGCACGGTCTCGACGGCGAAGACGGGGATGCCGTCGGAGCGCGCCACCAGCTGGTCGCGGACCTCGTCGGGCAGGCCGACCACCAGACCGTCCAGCAACCGGGCCATGTCGAGGTCGGTGAGCGTGGCCAGCCGCAGCAGGTTGGTGCGTCGGTGGGAGGCCAGGCTTCCGGCACGCTCGAGCAGTCCGGGTCGCGTCAGCAGCACGACGAAGCAGGAGAACGTCGCGGTGCTGACGAGGTGCTCGAGGAAGGCCAGCAGGCCGTCGTCGGCGTGCTGGGCGTCGTCGACGACCAAGGTGAGCGGCTCGTCGCCCGCGACACGCTGGAGGAACACCGTCCAGGCGGAGAACAGGTCCTCGCGGGCGTAGGTGGCCATGCCGGATCCCGTGCCGGTGCCGGAGCCGGTGCCGAGGAGGGCGGCCATCCTGCCGCGCAGCCAGTCCCGCTCCTCGGCGTCGGGCACGTGCCGCGCCAGCGCCCGCTCGAGCTGGGCGTCGGGGGAGAGGTCACCGACCTCCTCACCGGTCTCGCCGCTCACGTCGGCGCCGATCTGGATCCGGCCCCGGACGGCCTCGGCGAGCGCGAAGTAGGCGACGCCCTCGCCGTAGGCCACGCAGCGTCCGGAGTGCCAGCGGAGGGGGTCGTTGATGCCGTCGGTGTACTTCTCGAACTCCCAGCCCAGTCGGGTCTTGCCGACGCCGGGGTCGCCGTCGACGACCAGCAGGGTGGGGCGGCCGGACTCCTGGGTCTGGTGGAAGAGCTCCTTGATCAGCCGCAGCTCGCGGTCGCGCCCGACCAGAGGAGCTTCGAGACCATCGGCGCGCTGGGCGCCTCCGACGGCGGCGACGACGGCGCGCACCGACCAGAGCGGGACCGGGTCGACCTTGCCCTTGAGGGCGTGGGAGCCGGCGTCGGCGTACGTGATGGCAGCGGTGGTGAGCAGGCGGGTCGTCTCATCGACCCAGACTTGGCCTGGGGTGGCGGCGGACTGGACGCGGGCGGCGGTGTTGACGGCGTCGCCGGCGACCATGCCCTGCTGGGTGGCGCCCACGGTGACGGCGACCTCGCCGGTCACGATGCCGACGCGCAGGGCGAGGTCGGGGGCGCCGACGTCGTGGCCGAAGTCGTTGACGGCGGCGACCAGCTCGAGGCCGGCGCGGACCGCTCGCTCGGCGTCGTCCTCGTGGGCGGTCGGCACGCCCCAGACGGCCATGACGGCGTCGCCGATGAACTTCTCGATGGTGCCGCCGTAGCGGGCCACGATGCGGCGGCACTCGTCGAAGTAGCGGCCCAGCAGCTCGCGGACGTCCTCAGCGTCGCGCGACTCGCTCAGGGTGGTGAAGCCGACGAGGTCGCCGAACAGGAGGGACGTCGTACGACGACTGGCAGTGCCGGTCGGCTCGGCCGGGGTGGCGCGGGGCGCGCCCGGGTCGGCCGCGGTCGGCGTACCGCACTCCATGCAGAACTTGGCCTGGGGCGGGAGCGGGGCGTCGCAGCCGGTGCAGGTGGAGGCCAGAGGGCGACCGCACTCGAGGCAGAACCGGGCGCCCCCGGGGAGCTGGGTCCCGCATCCACCGCACTGCGCCACGTGTCGTCCCCCGTTCCGTCGCGGCAACGCTAACGGAAACGACGCCTGCTCGGGGGCTTCACGAGCAGTGCGCGGGAGGTGAAACCCTCGGTCGCCGCGGGCGGGCGGCGCGTGCGGCGACCGAGGGGGTCTGGGGGCGGGGCCGCGGGAGGAGCGGCCCCGATCCGGTGTGGTCCGTCGCCCCGAGGTGGGACGTCACACCCGTAAGGGTGCCAATCAGTTGCGCGCATGTCAATCACGCGCAACTTAATAGTGCCTGAGAGTTGAGAGCGGGTCTACCCTTGGCCAATGACCCGGTTTCGTGTGGACGACCAGCTGTGCTTCGCGTTGTACGACGCGTCGCGCGCAATCGTCGGCCGCTACCGAGAGGGGCTGGCCGAGATCGGGCTGACCTACACGCAGTACATCGTCCTGATGCGGCTCTGGGAGACCTCCCCCCTGACTCTCGGCGAGCTCGGCGACGCGCTGCACCTCGACAGCGGCACGCTCTCGCCGCTGCTGAAGCGACTCGAGGCCCAGGACCTGATCACGCGGCGGCGCCCGCCGGAGGACGAGCGGACCGTCGAGGTGGCGCTGACCGTCGCGGGGCGCGACCTGAAGGCTCGGGCGCGTCGGATCCAGGTCGACGTCGAGCGGGCGACCGGGTTGAGCACCGAGTCGGTGGCAGCTCTGCGCGAGGAGCTGCACGGGCTGGCGGCACAGGTGCGCGGGGAGAACGACGAGCTCATCGCCTGAGGGGATCCTGACTACCCCTTGGTAGGGGTTTGGGGCCGCCCTGTCCGTGGCAGGTGTAGAGCGTGGCGTGCGTCACACATCGAGCACCGCGCTACCCCTACTGATCGCCGCTCCACGCTCGGGAGCAGGACGGAGACATCACATGTCAGGCAACCGGATCGTCGTCTACAAGGGCCCGGGTGAGGTCGCTGTCGAGACTGTCGACTACCCCAAGCTGGAGATCCCGGCCGAGGTGGCGCAGGGGATGGGCATCAAGCAGGCCGCCCCGCACTCGGTCATCCTCAAGCTCGTCACCACCAACATCTGCGGCTCCGACCAGCATATGGTCCGCGGCCGCACCACCGCCCCGGTAGGCCAGACGCTCGGCCACGAGATCACCGGTGAGGTCGTCGAGGTCGGCGACGACGTGCTCTTCGTCAAGGAGGGCGACATCTGCTCGGTGCCCTTCAACATCGCCTGTGGCCGCTGCCGCATGTGCAACGAGGGCAAGACCGG